>JAWQFW010000297.1:0-5618 GCA_035968095.1 Oscillatoria sp. PMC 1068.18 | reverse complement strand
GTCTGTAAACAACGTCTCAATAACAATTTATTTTGATTTCAGATTAATGCAGAGACAATCGCAATTAGATTTTGATTAAAAATCAAGTCATTAACCAAATTGCGAAAAATTATTTTTTACCCAAAATTATAACTTCGCAAAAGTCCTAATTCCTGTAAACTCAGTCGAGTAACTTCTATTCTGGCAGCGATGTCTTTTTCAGCAACAATATCGATATTTGTCGCGAAAAAGTAAACATTATCATTTTGTTCTAAATAACCCACATACCAACCGATAGTAGAAGTTGTTCCTGTTTTTGCCCGCAGCACATAATTAGGTGTTTGTTCCATAATCATAATGTCTTTGACTATTTCAATATTTCGCTGCTGGAAAGGTAAATCGTTTCGATACAGACGACGCAAAAAGTTAATTTGTTCTTCAGGAGTAATTTGCAATTCTGCATCTAACCAAAAGCGGTCAATTGATTCTGCGTTACCAATATTTTGATTCCCATACTCAACTTTATTAATAAAATCCTGCATTCTTTCATAGCCAATTCTCCGCGCAAGAATTTGATAAAACCAGACGGCTGAATATTTAAAAGCAAGACGCAAATTTAAGTCTTGATTCCAAACTTTTTTTAAGAAAGGATTAAAGCCTCTTTCAATTCCGTCCCAAGTTAAAACATCTACCTCATTTTTAATTACATTTGTTTCTAAGGCTACTAAAGAATTAAAGATTTTGAATGTAGAAGCGGGTGAAAAAGCTGTGGAGTTACGCTGAGGATTATGTTGATAAAAAATGTCTTGGTTTAAGTCGTAAATCAAGATTGAACCATTGACACCTAAGCGGTCAAAATGTTGTTTAAAATTGGTTGTTTGAGCAATTTCGCTGTTAGTTGTGGAATTAGCTTGTACAGTCTGAATTAGCCAACTACTAGAAAAAGTAGTTACCAAGATTAATAATAGCCCGAAGCGTTTTTGAATTGTTTTGTTCATGTTATTAGTAGGAGAAATCAAATCTATTTAGACAGAAAAAATGTGACCCAGAAATTCTGAGTCACTCCTTGACAAAGACAACAATTAATGTTAAGTAAAAACTACATTAATTATGAAGCAATTTGGGCGGTAGAACGCCGCCGACGACGACTAGAAGCTTTCACCAAAGGTTGTTCGGGAGTTTGACTCAAGAAAACAACCAACGGGAAAATATTCAGTTCGCGGCGAATAAGTCGCTGTAACGCAGTTTCAATTTCAGTTCTTAAACCCGTCCAATCTACTTCTAATTCGCCATCAAAAGTATGAGTAAATTCTGACCAGCGATCGCTCAATGTCCTTTCAATTGTCCGAGTCGTCAATTCGCGCAACAGATCTCGCTCAACCGATGTCACCACACCGCGCAAATGGATTTCTGGTTTCGCTAATAACTTACCTTCCCAGTCAACCGCAGCCGCAACGGTAATTACGCCATCTTCAGCTAATTGCTGACGTTCTTGCATCACATTTTCGTGAACAATTCCCGCGCGATCAACTAATTGAATACCCGATGGAACTTGACCGCTAATACCAATGCGATCCTCACTCAATTCAATCACATCCCCATTATTAATAATCACCATATTTTCTTCGGGAACACCCATACTTTGCGCTGTCTTGGAATGAGCAATTAGCATTCGATATTGACCGTGAACGGGAACAAAAAACTTGGGTTTTGTCAAGCCTAACATCAATTTTTGGTCTTCTTGCGCTCCGTGACCAGAAACATGAATTCCGTGATGACGACCATAAACTACTTTTGCACCTAACATCATCAAGCGATCGATCACCTCAACTACAGCTAAAGTATTACCAGGAATCGGGTTAGCAGAAAAGACTACAGTATCACCTTGTTTAATCCTAATCTGTCGATGTTCGCCTTTCGCAATCCGAGTTGTCGCGGCTAAAGTTTCTCCCTGAGAACCTGTCATTAAAATCAATACTTTGTCGTCGGGTAAGTTACGAACAGCTTTTAAAGGTTCAAACAAGCGATCGGGACATTTAATATAACCCAGTTTGCGTGCATGAGCGATCACGTTTAACATTGACCTACCCACCACAGATACGACTCGATTGTGTTTTTGCGCCAATTCTAAGATCATATTGATCCGATGTACCGAAGAAGCGAAAGTGGTAATCATCAAACGCCCTTCAGCCTGACTAATAATTCGGTCTAAGTTTGGATAAACCGACCTTTCCGAAGGAGTAAATCCGGGAACTTCAGCGTTGGTAGAATCGCTTAATAAGCACAATACACCTTTTTCACCATGTTCGGCGAGACGATGAAAGTCGTAAAATTCGCCATCGACGGGAGTATGGTCAATTTTAAAGTCACCTGTGTGAATAATTACGCCGATGGGGGTGTGAATGGCGATCGTAAAGCTGTCAGCGATTGAGTGGGTGTTGCGAATAAATTCGACGAAGAATGATTTACCAATTCTGACGACATCACGAGGAACGACGGTTTTGAGTTTGGTGCGATCGCTAACTCCGGCTTCTTCGATTTTATCTTTCAATAAGGCGATCGCCAACCTCGGACCGTGAATCACCGGAATGTCAAATTGTTTCAAATGATAAGCGATTCCGCCAATATGGTCTTCGTGACCGTGGGTAACGATCATTCCCTTAATTTTATGACTATTTTCGCGCACATAAGTCATATCTGGTAAAACGATATTAACTCCGTGCATATCATCAGTCGGAAAACCAATTCCTGCATCTAACAAAATCATTTCATCTTCGTATTCAAAGATGCAAGTATTCTTCCCAATCTCGTGTAATCCACCAAGGGGAATAATTTTTACTGTTGGTTTTGATTCTTTTTTACTCATTTGTTTCCTTTTTCTTTGTCTTGGTTTTCTTGCTACTTAACTTTATTGATTAGCCTTTTTCTTCAGGTTTTGTTGACAACTAATTAATTACTTTCCTATGATTTTAGTGAATAATTCACCCTTTGTTTGTTTCAGCATAAACAACGGGTTAGTCGCTAACTTTAGCAATTTCTCTGATTTGATTTTTGCTCGCCAAATCTACAGTAATGCAAGTTCCTTTAAGGCTTTTTCTAATTTTGCTTTTAAATCTGGAGGGATTTCGCAAAGAGGTGGACGAACGCTACCTACATTCCACCCTTGCATCTGCAAAGCTGCTTTAATCGGAATCGGATTTGTGGTCGAAAAAAGAGCTTTAATTAAAGACGATAATTGACCATGAATTTTGCTTGCTTCCGCAGTTTTCCCGGCGAAAAAACTACCGATCATCTTTTGTAACTTATCTCCAACCAAATGACTAGCAACGCTAACAACTCCAGTTCCACCTACGGATAATATGGGTAAAGTTAGATTGTCATCACCAGAATAAATGCTAAAAGAGTTAGGGGTATTCAGTCGAATTTGAGTTACATTATCCAAGTTACCACTAGCTTCTTTAATTCCAACAATATTATCTATTTCTGCTAGTTTAGCAACTGTTTCTGGTTGCAAATTTTGACCAGTACGACCGGGAATGTTATAAAGCATTATTGGCAATTCGGGACAAGCAAGAGCGATTGAGCGAAAATGTAACTCAAGTCCTGCTTGAGGTGGTTTGTTGTAATAGGGAACCACTTGTAAAGAGCCAGCTAATCCTAGTTTAGCAGCTTTTTGGGTTGCGGCGATCGCTTCACGAGTGGAATTCGATCCGGTTCCAGCGATTACTTTTGCTTTACCTGCTACGGCTTTTTGTACTACCTGAAATAACTCATACTCTTCTGACCAAGTTAGAGTCGGAGATTCGCCCGTAGTACCACAAACCACAATCCCTTCACTACCATTTTCTGCTAGATGTGCGGCTAGCTTTTCAGCAACACTATAATTCACGCTACCATCTTCAGCAAAAGGAGTAACTATTGCCGTAATCACCCGTCCAAATAGTTCAACTGTCATTGCTCATTTTTACTTTTGTGTTCGTTTTATACTGACATTGCTGCTGCCGATCCCAGCAAATTTTCTTTCACCAATAGTTCGGCGATTTGGACTGCATTTAAAGCCGCACCTTTGCGAATTTGGTCGCCACAAAGCCACAATTCTAAGCCGCATTGATGAGAAATATCTTGACGAATTCTGCCGACTAAAACTTCATCTTTATTGGTCGCATCTACTGGCATCGGGAAGTAGTTTGCACTCCAATCTTCAACTAATTTTACTCCAGGAGACTTGGCTAAAATTTCCCTAGCGCGATCGGGATTAAATGGTTGAGAAAATTCTAAGTTAACGGCTTCCGAATGAGCGCGAAGTACGGGAACCCGCACACAAGTGGCACTAACGCGCAATTCCGGGGTGTTAAAAATTTTGCGTGTTTCGTTAACCATTTTCATTTCTTCCTCGCAATAGCCATTGTCATTAAGCGGCGAGTTGTGCGGAAATAAATTAAAGGCGATCGCGTGGGGAAAAATTTCTGGTTTGGCTGGATCACCGTTTAAAATTGCTTGTGCCTGGGTTTTCACTTCCTCCATCGCCCGCGCACCTGCACCGGAAGCTGACTGGTAAGTCGCCACGACAATGCGCTGAATTGGGTTGACCTGATGCAATGGATAAACGGCGATCGCCATCAAAATCGTCGTACAGTTAGGATTCGCAATAATTCCCTGATGCTCTTTTGCTGCTTCCGGATTGATTTCCGGGACAATTAATGGCACCTGCGGATCGAGGCGAAAAGCACTCGAATTGTCCACAACTACCGCTCCAGCAGCAACAGCTTTAGGAGCATACACTTTCGAGGTCGAACCCCCTGCGGAGGCTAAAACCAAATCTACAGCCTCGAAAGACTCCTCCGTAACTGCTTCTACTGGTAACTCCTCCCCTCGGAAACTCAACTTCGTTCCTGCGGAACGAGGAGAAGCCAATAACTTGAGCTTGTTCACCGGAAATTGACGACTTGCCAATAGTTCGAGCAACTCCGTCCCTACTGCTCCTGTAGCTCCCAAAATCGCCACATTAATTTTACTTGACAAACTTAGACCCTCCGTTTTTTTCTGGTTAATTGAGTGATGTTAATATTTTTTTGCTTATTGACAAATTTTTAATTATATGTTTTTCTTTCGCAGTTTTAAAGTTAATTCAGTTAAATTTTAGTAAATTGATGGCTCGTTTTTTCATTTTAATAGTTTATTTTATAGTTTGAAACCTGACTTGACGCTCAAACCGAGTGAGATAATTTCTTGGACTTTGGTCAACTGCAAGACTTCACTATAACTCAAATAGCTTACCTTGACTTTGTTTAACTCCTGAGAGTTGAACAGAAATTTACCCAGAGCGGCAATAATCCTGACCAGCTAGTCAAGTTCAAACCCAGACACTCAAAGATAATTTATATAATATTATCGAATAGGTTAACTCGAAGCTAACTGGCTTTGTACCAAAGATTTTTGGCAAGCTGGTTGCCAAACTAGGATATCATCAAAAACTTGGGTCTGAAACCCCGTCCTTTGAGGACGGCTTGACACTTCAATTTTAACGCTCTACCAATCTCACAAACATTATGCTAAGATGTGAGAGATGGAAAAAGCACAGAGCTACCGATTCTACCCAACCCCCGCACAAGAAAATCTTTTGCGGCGGACATTGGGCT
>JAWQFW010000296.1:0-5624 GCA_035968095.1 Oscillatoria sp. PMC 1068.18 | reverse complement strand
TCCCCAGTCCCCAGTCCCCAGTCCCAGAAAGTGAGAGTCTACCGCAACGCCGTCTTGCCTCAGTTTTTGACCTGGATAAACCAGGGGGGAACTGACGCTATCCGCTTAAAGTTTCCGGGTACAAGCCCGGTTTACTGCCGCGAAGCTGTTAATTCCCATTTACGAAAAGCATAGATCTAAAACATATTGGTAGTCACCAACGTCGCAGTAGAACTCACGCCCTTATTGTAATCAATTTTGCCTAGGTTTTGACAAGGGGGGTCAACCGTACCAAATAGATTCGATTTTATTTGCTAGTGTCTGTTCTGCCGATAAGCCGCGATCGCCGCCAACTAAAATCGTAACATGACCCATTTTTCTCCCTGGACGAGATACGGTTTTCCCGTACCAGTGAACATAGGTTTGCGGAATTTGTGCTAATTTTTCTCGTTTTTCCCGATAATCCCCCTCGGAATGTTCGTAGCCAAGCAAATTAACCATCACTGCACCGCTACAGTTTAATTTTGGCGCAGGTAATGGTAAACCTACTACTGCTCTCAGGTGCATCTCGAATTGAGAAATTTCGCAGGCATCTAGGGTATAATGTCCGGAGTTATGAGTCCGAGGCGCTATTTCGTTGACTAAAACTTTACCTTCTTTGGTCAGGAATAGTTCAATCCCAAAAACTCCGACTACTTCGAGTTTATTCAGCAGTTGTGTGGCAATTTTTTCTATTTCTGCGGTTACTTCTGGCGGCACTTTCGCCGGAACAATAACTCGATGACAAACTTGTTTTTCTTGTTGGGTTTCTACTACTGGATATACTACTACTTCTCCTCCTAAACCTCTAGCGGCAATTACCGCTAATTCTTTCTCAAAGGAAATAAATTCTTCTACTAGCATTGAATCGCCAGTTTTTTGCTGCCAAAATTTATCTAATTCGGTTTGGTTTTTAATAATAAATGTTCCTTGACCATCATAGCCGTGGCGACGGGCTTTTACTACTACTGGAAAACTGAATTCTGACTCTATATCTAGCTGTTCGTTTAAGATTGTAAATTTAGGTACTGCTAAACCGATTTCTTTTAAGTAACAGCGTTGTTGATATTTGTCTAATAATGGTTCTAAGGCTTCTATACGCGGACGAAAAATAGTTCCTTTTTTCGCTAATTCTCTTAAATCTTCGAGATTAATAAACTCATTTTCAAATGTAATTACATCGCAATGTTGAGCTAATTTTGCTGTTGCTTTTGCGTCGTCGATAGCAGCTAAAATTACTTCGTTAGATAAAGCTACTGCGGGATCGTCTTGCTTGGGTGTTTGGACAATTAAATCAATCCCTAATTTTTGGGCTGCACCCGCCATCATCCACGCTAATTGTCCTCCGCCAATTACGCCAACTTTCTGTACTAACATATCCTCCCTTTTTACCCCTAATTAAGGTCAATTTTTAGCTTAACTTGCTTGACTATTTCTGACAATTTTGTGCTACTATATATATAGTGGAAAAGGTGTGCGCCTGTAAGGGGTAGTTTTCGGATTAGTAACTGGCGACTGGGAAGAAAAGCTCAAGTCAAAAACTTGGATAGGAATTACGCACCTTGAAGGAATAACTGGGAAGAAAAAGAATTATCTAGCTCCGAAAGAGCGATCGCCATTAACACTATTTCTGACAAGTTTTTGTGCTACTATGTATATAGTGGAAAAGGTGTGCGCTTAAAAAGGGTAGTTTCAGAATTAAGAACTGGTAATTAGGAAAAAAAAGCTCAAGCAAGAACTTTAGACACTGAAAATAATAACTGGTAAATGTGGGTAGATCATAACTGGTAACTGAAATAATTATCTACATTCAAGAGACTGACGAGTATCAACTCCAGTCTTGGGATTTACACCGGAAGCAGTTTCGCAGAGCTTCTTCGCTTCCATACGGTCTAAAATAGCATTAGTAAAATCCGCACCTGTAACGTCTGCATTCTTAAAAGTAGAACGAAGTAAAATGGCTTCAGTAAAGATAGAATCGCGTAAATCAGCACCGTTAAATTCTACCAAATAACCAATCCCGTTTCCAAAATCAGCGCCATTGAAATTAGCATCGTGAAGGATACAAGTGTTGAAAACTGCACCTCGTAAATCAGCATTGCTAAAATCAGCACCAACTAATTTTACCTGAGTGAACTGTCCCTCGATTAAATTTTGACCAGAAAAATCCTTACCACTAAGATCCTGGTTAACATAAGCATCAAGGGAAGAAGACGTAACTATAGACGAACTACCAGCGATCGCACTTGGTGAAGCCAAGCATAACACAGCGATCGCCATTCCCAAAACCACAGCTAGGGAAAAATACTTCTTGAATAAATTATCTAAGCCTTGAGACAGAAAAAGCATGGCGTGAAGATCGTTACTCTCTTTAAATGGGATAAATTGCAAATTAGCTAAAACTAAACAAATCAATGGAAATTACAACACCAGATTGGGTCAAACACGCCATATTTTACCAGATTTTCCCCGACCGTTTCGCCAAAACTCAGCAAAACCGCAAAAGATTACTGAAAAATGCTAGTTGGGAAGCTTGGGAAGCATTACCAACATTCCAAGGCTACAAAGGTGGGGATCTTTGGGGCATAATTGAACAATTAGACTATTTACAAGATTTAGGCATTAATGCCATTTACTTTACGCCAATTTTTCAATCTGCCTCTAACCACCGCTATCATACTCACGACTATTATCAAGTCGATCCCATGTTAGGGGGAAATACAGCTTTCTTTGATTTACTAGCAGCAGCACATCAAAGGAATATTAAAATTGTACTCGATGGTGTGTTCAATCACGCCAGTCGCGGCATTTTCTTTTTCCACGATATCCTGGAAAACGGACCTTATTCCCCTTGGTTAGATTGGTTTAAGATTCAAGATTGGCCCATTTCGGCTTATGATGGCAGTAAACCTGCTAATTATGTCGGTTGGGCTGGTAATCGCGCTTTACCTCAATTTAATCACGATAACCCAGAAGTACGCGAATATATCATGGAAATTGCTGAGTTTTGGGTGAAGCAAGGCATAGACGGTTGGCGTTTAGATGTACCATTTGAAATTACTACGCCCGGTTTTTGGCAAGAATTTCGATCTCGTGTAAAATCAGTTAATCCGGAAGCTTATATTGTCGGAGAAGTTTGGCATGATTCTCGTCAGTGGTTGGATGGTACTCAGTTTGATGGTGTAATGAATTATTTGTTTACTGCACCAACTATTGCTTTTACTGCTGGATCTCGCGTAAATTTAGATTTGGTGAGGGAACCTTCTTACGAACCTTATCCGGCTTTGTCTGCAAATGAATATGCTGAGAAAATTCAGTATTTGCTACAGTTATATCCTTGGGAAATTCAGCTTACTCAACTTAATTTACTTGATTCTCACGATACTGCAAGATTGTTGAGTATTGTCAATGACTCTCGCAGTTCGGTTCACCTTGCTACTCTGTTATTAATGACTTATCCTGGTGCGCCTAGCATCTATTATGGTGATGAGGTGGGTTTACCAGGAAAATTCGATCCTGATTCTCGTCGTGGTTTCCCGACTAAGAATGATTGGGATCTCGAAACTCTAGCTTATCACAAGCAGTTGATTGATTTGCGATCGCGCTACCCGGCTTTACGCATTGGTGAATATCACATTCTCTTTGCTGAAGGAACTATTTACGTCTTTGCCCGAATTTTGGATACTGAAGAAGTTATTGTTGCTGTTAATATTGGTACTGAACCTGGTCAAGCAGATATTAATGCCCAAAAGCTTCATTCTCAGCCAGATAAGTTGGTTTATGGTGACGCTAAAATGGCTTGGAATCAAGGTTATTTACACTTGAGTCTTCCTTCTCGCAGTGGTTGTGTTTTGGCTGTTAGTTGATTTAATTGGTTTGGGGTGGATTTTTTCGCCCCTCAGAGTAGGATTTTTACGCTAAAGTGTTATCAAGGTTATTTCATAGAGATAATTTGCCAAAGTTTCGCTACTAATAATGAAATGTCACAAAAGCTTTTCGGATTTCAGCTTCTATTTACCCCCAAAAAAAATTTCGCTCAGGTCTTGTGCAAATTTCGTTTTTCGGTTATTATTTAAATAGTTTCCTTCATAATGGAAATATTGGCATTTTCTCGAAACGACGCTTATATTCCCATTATAAAGAAAAGTATACCCGAAAATCAACAAGCTGTCAATCCAAAATACTAACTTAAATTTCAACCGAAAGTAAAAGAAAAAAAAGAATCCATCATCGATTAGACTAGGAAATGCTTCGCCCAGTCACAGCCTCAAAAATATAGTGCAAGAAACAACAACCCCAACAACCAATTGGTCTGAATTACTGCAACAGCTACTAGACAAACAATCTCTTAGCCAAACACAAGCATCAAAATTGATGAAAGGATGGTTAAACGAAGAAATTCCCCCAGTCTTATCAGGGGCAATTTTAGCAGCAATTCAAGCTAAAAGAGTTTCCGCCACCGAATTAGCAGGAATGGCGCAAGTATTGCAGTCTCAGTCGCAGCAGCAAGCAGAAATCAAACACAATCAACCCATAATTGACACCTGTGGGACTGGCGGAGACGGAGCCTCAACATTTAATATATCCACAGCAGTAGCCTTTGTTTGCGCCGCCGCAGCAGTAAAAGTAGCCAAACATGGAAATCGTTCCGCTTCCAGTAAAGTAGGTTCAGCCGATGTCTTAGAATATTTAGGAATTGACCTGAACACAGCCCCAGAAAACGTTCAAGCAGCAGTTGAAGAAGTAGGAATTACCTTTTTGTTCGCCCCAGGTTGGCATCCAGCAATGAAAGCAGTAGCCCCACTGCGGCGTACATTGAAAGTAAGAACAGTATTTAATCTCCTCGGACCATTAGTTAATCCCTTGCGTCCCACAGGACAAGTTATTGGTGTTTATGACGCTCAATTTTTAGCAAATCTTGCTCATGCTTTGCAAGAATTAGGAGTAGCAAAAGCAATTATTCTTCATGGTAGAGAAAAACTCGACGAAGCTGGATTAGCTGCGGAAACAGATTTAGCTATCCTCTCAGATGAAGAAGTACGTCTTAGTAGTCTTAATCCGTTAGAATTAGGATTAAAAAGTGCTTCTACTGGCGAACTTCGGGGCGGAAATGTAGAAGAAAATGCGACAATTTTGCGTAATGTTTTACAAGGGAAAGGAACTGTTGCCCAGCAAGATGTAGTAGCATTAAATAGTTCTTTGGCGCTACAAGTCGCTGGTGTTGTACCTTGGGAAGATCATCTTCAGGGTATTGAGAAAGCCAGAGAAATTCTTGCTAGTGGGAATGGGTGGTTAAAATTAGAGGAATTGGTCAATTTTTTCCAGAAAAATTAGCAGTGTTATCAGGATAAAAATCTGTGCAAAAAAAATATTTATAGTTTTTTTTATTGATTAAAATTAAGTATTTATAGCTTTGTATAATGGAAAACTGTGTCAACAGTTAACTAAGATTGCTAGTAGCTTTCAAATGTATGAACGTACTCAGTATGCGAATGCTCTTAAGAATTTTTTGATAGAGCAAAAAATTAGAAGTTTTGGGAGTTTTGGGAGTTGTTGGGAGGATTACGAATTAGCGATGGCTACGCCGACAAGAGTGGTACATTTGA
>JAWQFW010000295.1:0-5688 GCA_035968095.1 Oscillatoria sp. PMC 1068.18 | reverse complement strand
ATTTAGCTCAACTAAGAGATAACAAAATTGAGTTTTTCTGTGAGTAAATCAACCTAGAAAAGTTTAATTTTCAGCAGTTAGTGTGTTTAGGAATTGAGTATCTTGCGGCAAAAAACCCCTTTTCGCTAAAGAGGATTTGTTGCGATCGCCCCTCACTCGGATCTTCCCTTCTCATGACAATCGATCCAATCTCGAACGAGAAAATGGTAAAATTCTTACTGGTAAAGGGTTAGAAGACGAGAACCTTCAGGAAATCATGGCAAAGTCGAAAACAGCAACGACGACAGAGATCAACTTCAACGATCCAGAATATTACTTTAACCGCGAAGTTAGCTGGGTAGAATTTAACGATCGCGTTCTGCATGAAGCTCTCGACGATCGCACCCCCTTGTTAGAAAGGCTAAAATTCATGGCAATTTTTAGCTCTAACTTAGACGAATTTTTTATGGTTCGGGTTGCAGGTTTAAAACAGCAAGTAGCCGCAGGAGTAAGCAAACTCACCCCTGATGGTCGCACACCCACCGAACAACTCCAAGCGATCGCCTCTCGCTTACGTCCAATGATCCAACAACAAGACAAAAATTTCGAGCAAGTTTTAAAACCTAAACTATCTCAAGCCGGAGTACATTTAATTAATTATGTAGACCTCAAATCCGAACAACGTAGCTACTTACAAGACATTTTTGAAAAACAAATATTTCCAGTTCTCACACCTTTAGCAGTTGACCCTTCCCACCCCTTTCCTTATATTTCTAACTTAAGTCTAAATTTAGCAGTAGTTGTCAAAGAACCAGAGCGAGAAGAAGAACTATTTGCTCGCATTAAAGTCCCTAAAGTTTTACCTCGATTTGTCGCGCTACCCCCAGAATTACGCAAACAACAAAAAGGCAAAATTTCCCTTTGGACAGCAGTTCCTTTAGAACAAGTAATTGCGCATAATTTAGAATCTTTATTTCCCGGAATGAACGTTCAAGAATATTACGCTTTCCGGATCGTCCGCAACGCCGATTTAGCCGTAGAAGAAGACGAAGCTGACGACCTAATGTTAGCAATCGAACAAGAATTACGCAAACGCCGCATTGGTGGTTCCGCAGTCCGCATGGAAATTCAAAGTTCTACCCCAGAAAACGTGCGGACAATGTTAATGCGAGAAATGAGTTTAGAAGAAATTGATGTTTACGACATCGATGGTTTGTTGGGTTTAGGAGATTTAATGTCCTTTATGCAACTACCTCTTCCCCAACTAAAATATCCATCTTTAATTCAAGCTATTCCTTTAAGATTACAACGGTATAATGACGCTAGTTTAAGTAACCATAAACCAGAATTAGAACAAGGAGAAGACTTTTTTGCAGTTATTCGACATAAAGACTTACTTGTTCATCATCCCTATCATTCTTTTTCGAGAACAGTACAACATTTTATTACCCAAGCAGCCCACGACCCCGATGTTTTAGCAATTAAGATGACTTTATATCGCACATCGGGCGATTCACCAATTGTTAAAGCGTTAATTTCTGCTGCCGAAAATGGAAAACAAGTCGCTGTTTTAGTAGAATTAAAAGCCCGTTTTGACGAAGAAAATAATATTGTTTGGGCGCGAACTTTAGAACAAGCTGGCGTTCACGTTGTTTATGGTTTAGTAGGCTTAAAAACTCATACCAAAGTAACTTTAGTTGTCCGGCAAGAAGAAAGTGAAATCCGGCGCTATGTTCATATCGGAACCGGAAATTATAACCCGAAAACAGCAAAACTTTATACAGATTTAGGACTGTTAACCTGTCGGGAAGAGTTAGGTGCAGATTTAACTGATTTGTTTAACTATTTAACAGGTTATTCACGACAAAGATCCTATCGCAAACTCTTAGTCTCACCTGTCAGTTTACGCGATCGCATGACTGCAATGATTCGCCGCGAGATGGAACACGGCAGCAAAGGGCGTATTGTCGCGAAAATGAACTCTTTAGTAGACCAGAAAATTATTGCTACTCTTTATGAAGCTTCCCAAGCAGGCGTAAAAATCGATTTGATTGTGCGAGGAATTTGTTGTTTACGTCCCGGAGTTGAAAAAATTAGCGAAAATATTCGCGTAGTTAGTATTGTTGGGCGTTTATTAGAACACTCCCGTATTTATTACTTTCAAAACGGTGGTAAAGAAGAAGTTTATATTGGTAGTGCCGACTGGATGCCGCGTAATTTAGACCGCCGTGTCGAAGCAGTTACTCCCATAGAAGATTCAGAAAATATTCAAGATTTACAAGAAATTTTAGGAGTTATGCTTGCAGATAATCGTCAAGCTTGGGAATTACAAGCTGATGGTAGTTATCTCCAAAGAAAGCCACCCGCAAATGATAAAGCTGATAGCTCCCAAGAGAATTTATTGGAAATGGCATTACAATCAGCAGAAATGATTTAAATGAGTAACAAAGAATTAGAAACAACTCTCTAGTTAACAATTGCTAATACCAATTTGCTTTGACTGTATTACATGAAATTGTGTAGAGACGTTGCATCCAAAGTCTCTACAAGGTCTGCATCTGTAGCATTTATTTCGGGAAAATGGTCTAATTTTTTAGTTCTCAGTTTAATTAAGTTAAAATTGTTTCGCCCACTTGCAAAAAATATCTTTCCGAAGCGGGCTAATAGAAACTAAATTTAGCTGATAATTAACTAGGAAATTTACACTTGACTTCGATTTCTAAATTACTCTCTGCTTTTCCTTCAGTAATATAAGGAATCCCAGCACTACTACTCATTTTGATCCCAAATTTAAGCGTAATTTCCTCAATTTCTACACTACTAACATTTTTAAAAGCGGCGATCGCGTATTCAGTATAATCCCGAATCATTTGTTGTGCTTTTTGCAGCCTCGATTCACCGTATTCCTCAAAAGCACTATCTCCTTTTGCAGTTGTCGTCACGTTGACAGCGCGAATTTCACCGTCTGCTTCAAAAAACAAATTTTCTTCTTCTAACATAATTTCACTTAGGCAAAAGTTGTGTGTAGTTTTGCTAAGTCTCTTGGCATTACCAAAAAACGTAAGTTAAGCTGTTGTCCTAAGTTAACACAGAGAAATAGGGTGTGTCTCGGCTTATTTGCAGTCTACCGCTTTCTCAGTTGAAATTATGCCTCGTTATGCTTTAATAATCGGTATTGGTCAGTATCGAAATCTGTCTCCTCTCTCGAAAACAACCGAGGATGCAGAAACTTTGGCGCGGTTATTAGAAGATTATGGTAAGTTTGATTTTATCGATCGCTTACCGAATCAATGGAATTTTGACCGCAATAGTTTTGAAACAGTCGCTAAACCTGTTACTGGTAAAGAATTAGGTCAAAAATTACAGCAGTTTTTACTCGAACGAGCTACTAATAGTGATGCGGTAATTTATTATACTGGTCACGGCGTTACTGTTACGGATAATTTAGGTAAAGAAAGAGCTTATTTGGCTCCTTCAGATTATCAATCGGGGAATCCTGAAAGTGGTATTTCTTTAGACAGTTTTAATGAATTAATTCAGCAATCTAATTTACAAAGTTTGGTAGTTTTGCTGGATTGTTGTTATGGTGGTTATTTTCTCGAACGTAGTTTGATTCGCCGCACTTTAACTGCTTTTAGTTACCAAAAAGATTATTATTTAATTACAGGTTGTCGTACTTTTGAAAATTCTAAAGCCTTAAAAAATGAGGAACATAGCATCTTTTCTGGGGCGATAATTAAAGGATTAGGAGTAGAAAATGTTGATATCAATCGGGGGATTAGCGGCGATCGCCTTTTTGATTATATCAGTCGTGACGTAGATCGCTCAATCCAAGAACCAGTCAGGCTTGGTTGGGGAAGTGCGATTAATTTAATAACCTATCCGCAGGCGGATGTAGCCGAGACACCAAAAACTTTTAATCCAGACAATCCTTACTTAGGTTTAAAAGCCTTTACAGCAGAGGATGCAGACTATTTTTTCGGGCGAGAAACAGCAATTCGTGCTTTAATTGACCGAATCAGAGATAATCGTTTTCTTGCGGTAATTGGACCTTCGGGTTGTGGAAAATCTTCTTTAGTCAAAGCAGGTTTGTTACCCGAATTAAAACAGGATCGCATTCCGGGAAGCAGCGAGTGGTATATTGAATCTTTGACTCCAGGAAAACATCCTCTCTCACCGTTAATAGAAATTTTAGACCGCCGCCATCGAGAAAAGCAACCTTATTTGTTATTTATCGACCAATTTGAAGAAATATTTACTCAGTGCGATAACGATCGAGAAAGAGAGTCTTTCATTCATTTAATTGCCGAGGAAGCAATTAAAAACGAGATTAAAGTTAGGATTGTGATTACGATTCGAGGTGATTTTTTAGACCGTTGTGCAGCTTATCCTGAAGCAGCGAAACTGGTAAATCGTAGCCAACCAACAACCTACATGGTCACAGAATTAAGCTTACCAGAATTGCAAGCCGCGATCGCCAAACCTGCCGATTTACACGGTGTCAAATTTGAGCCAGGATTAGTTTTACAAATTGCCGAAGATGTGGTAGGCGAACCAGGTGCATTACCGTTACTGCAATATGCTTTAAGAGAATTGTGGCGTATTTGTATCGAAGAATCTTCTTTATCCCAACCTTATTTAACCAAAACTGGCTATCAAGAAATTGGCGGCGTTGAAGGCGCATTAGAAGGACGCGCTAATAGAATTTATCGTAGCTTTAAGTCTGATGCAGATAAAGAATTTATTCAACAATTATTTATCGAATTAGTGCAATTAGACGAAGAAAAAGAAGTTACCCGCAGACGAGTAAGTCGTCAACACTTAGCTAATCTCGCTGACTCTCCAGCGCAATTAGAGCAAATGTTAGACATCTTCACCGACAATCGTTTGTTGGTTATGGGCGAAAATAGCGTTGAAGTCGCTCACGAAGCCTTATTGAGCAAATGGTTGCTGTTGCGAAACTGGATTGAGCGCGATCGGGAAAATATTCGTATTCGGAGACGTTTTGAAGCCGAATATCGCGAATGGTTAGAAAGATATCAGAAAAAAGATAACGCCCTGCTAACTGGAGCCAAACTAGCCACAGTCGAAGAATGGGTGAAGAATTTTCAGCCCAGAATTAGCGATCTTCAAGCTGAATTTTTGCAAAGAAGTTTAGCCCAGCGCGACTTGGAAGAACAACAAGAATTAGAGCAAGAGCGTCAACTTCGGGAATTAGCCGAAGCGAAAGCCTTAGCTGAGATGGAACAAAAGTTAGAAGCAGAAGAAAGAGCTAAAGCTGAAAAAGACAAAGCAACGGAAGCAGAAGCTAGAGTCAAAGCTAATAAGGCTAAAACAAGAGCAGTCAGTGTAGCTGGAATTATGGTAGCATTAAGCCTTACTCTGGCTTTATTCAATCAAAAACTGGAAGTACAAAAAAAACAGAACGAAGCACTTGCAGTAACCGCATTAGTTTCTAAAGCTGAACAGCTTCTCGAAACTGATAATCAGCTTGAAGCTTTAATAGCAAGTGTGGAAGCACTGGAAAAAATTGAACAACTTAAAATAAATAATGAAGATATAACTGAAAAAATTAAAAATGTCATTAATCAAACCTACGAACGCAATCGGCTATTTCACGAACATCCTGTGCGAACTGTAACTTCGAGTCCTGATGGTAACAAGATAGTCTCTGGCTCTGCTGATGGTACTCTTAAAATTTGGACAAAA
>JAWQFW010000294.1:0-5767 GCA_035968095.1 Oscillatoria sp. PMC 1068.18 | reverse complement strand
AGTTTTCGGCAGGTCTGTCAAAAACAACCTGAGAAGGTAGTCTCGGTCAGGGTTTTGGAGGGAGCGGTTTCAACGACCATCCCAACCAGGGATGGGTTGAAAGACTACAGCTAGATCCTGTGGCAACCACACCTCCGGGTTTCAACGACCATCCCAACCAGGGATGGGTTGAAAGAAAAGAATCTGTGTCCATGTCTTTTATGTCTCTCAAGTTTCAACGACCATCCCAACCAGGGATGGGTTGAAAGAATCTTTTCTCAGGGTTGTTTTTGAATTTCAGCTTGGTTTCAACGACCATCCCAACCAGGGATGGGTTGAAAGGTGTACTCCAGTTCCTCTTAGAACTGGCAAAGAAGTTTCAACGACCATCCCGAATAGAGATGGATCGAAAGTCATTCTTTGTATTGAATACTAAGGTGGATTGAAAGGCGCACTTCGTTCGGGAATATACCATCAAATGTATATCCCATGTATTAACATCAAGTCGTTTTAACGACAATTAATTTGTCAAGATGACACTAATTTGACAACGATGACAAATAATGTGTCAATCGACAATAAAAAGTCGGGATGACTGGATTTGAACCAGCGGCCCCTTCGTCCCGAACGAAGTGCGCTACCAAGCTGCGCTACATCCCGAAATTAATAGCAAAATCATCTTATCATATTTTGTCGGCAATTGCGATTTTCCTTGGTAGGATCGAGAGGATATTTTGATTCGGGAGTTGAAGAACTTTGGCGGTAAAACCAGATTGGTTGCGGGTTAAAGCCCCTCAATGGCAGCGTGTTGGCAGTGTTAAAGAAATTTTACGCGATTTGGGGCTAAATACGGTTTGTGAGGAGGCTTCTTGTCCGAATATCGGCGAATGTTTCCATGCAGGTACAGCTACCTTTTTAATTATGGGACCTGCTTGCACTCGTGCTTGTCCTTATTGTGATATAGATTTCGAGAAAAAACCTCAAGCGCTCGATCCTAGCGAACCATTACGTTTAGCTGAAGCGGTAGCACGTTTAAAATTAAATCATGTGGTGATTACTTCAGTAAACCGAGACGATCTTCCCGATGGTGGTGCATCTCAATTTCAACGCTGCATTTCCGAAATTCGGGCTGTTTCACCCCAAACCACAATCGAAGTGTTAATTCCTGACCTTTGTGGGAACTGGGAAGCGCTAGAATTAATTATCTCCGCTCAACCAGAAGTCTTAAACCACAATACTGAAACCGTACCTCGATTGTATCGTCGGGTACGCCCCCAAGGAAATTATCAGCGATCGCTCGAACTCCTCGCCCGCACTCGCGAAATAGCTCCGGGGATTTACACTAAATCTGGGATCATGGTAGGATTAGGAGAAACCAACGCCGAAGTTATCTCGGTAATGCAAGATTTACGCCAGGTTGACTGCGATATCCTCACAATTGGACAATATCTCCAACCCTCAGCAAAACATCTCGGCGTACAAGATTTCGTTACTCCGACTCAATTTGACTCCTGGCGACAATTTGGCGAAGCTCTCGGTTTCTTGCAAATCGTCTCCTCTCCCCTCACACGCAGTTCCTATCACGCTGAACAAGTAAGAGAATTAATGAAACGTTATCCTCGCTAAAAAAGAGTAACTGTTGTTTAAACCTCTCTTGACGCAAAATTATCTTCGGTCAAGAAAAAATACATAAGCATAGAAATTTGTCAACAAGTAAAGCTGGTTTTTTAAAGTTAATTAATATTAGTGGCTTCCAGGAACTACAAAAACCAAAATTTCTTCTTCAATCTAGGAAAAGTGTCAGGAAACACACTTCGATGTGACGTAGATTATATAGTTCCTTTGATCGAAGTCAATCCATCAGGAGTGACTCACTGCTTATACTAAAAGCACTGGGAGCAAATCTCGGCTCAGATACCAAATTAAAGAATCGATAAGCAACGTTGTTTTGTCCTAGAGTTTGGGAATCCTAGCAGTAAGAAGACAAAGTGACGATCGCCAAGATTATCACTGGTTGTAATTGAGAAACCACTATGCCAGCTACTCCTTTCTATATCAGCACAGAAGACAACAACTCCGCATATAACTTTGAGGTGAACGATCACAGCGAAAATCTCGAACCAACGGGAGATGACCTGGTAGAACTTGACCTCGAAGCTACAGATGCCGCTAGCTCTAACAAGCGAGCCAGTCGCAGCACGACTGATTTGGTACGGTTGTATCTGCAAGAAATCGGTCGGGTTCCGTTACTGAAGCGCGATGAGGAAGTCTCAGAAGCGCAAAAAATTCAGCGTCACATGAGTTTGTTAGAATTACGCGCCGAGATTGCGGAAAATGGCGACGAAGTGATGGAGAATTTTGTTCAGGTAATCGAAGCTCACGATCGCCTCGTCTCTCAACTTGGTCATCGTCCTTCTTGGCAAAAATGGGCGGCAACAGTAGGGATGGAAGTCTCAGAGTTGAAGCAAGCTTTAGCCGCCGGAAAACAACGTTGGGCGGAGGCTGCTGGCTTAAGTGTCAAAGAATTAGAAAAAGTGCAAAAAGCAGGTATTCGTGCGAAAGAACACATGATCAAAGCCAACCTGCGCTTAGTTGTTTCCGTAGCCAAAAAATATCAAAATCGGGGCTTAGAACTACTAGATTTAATTCAAGAAGGGACATTAGGTATCGAGCGAGCAGTAGAGAAATTCGATCCGACCAAAGGATATCGTTTCAGTACCTACGCTTACTGGTGGATTCGTCAAGGAATAACTCGGGCGATCGCGACTCAAAGCCGCACCATTCGCTTACCAGTTCACATTACCGAAAAACTCAACAAAATTAAAAAAGCTCAACGAAAAGTTTCTCAAGAAAAAGGCTATACTGCCACAATCGAAGATATCGGGAAAGAATTAGAAATGACCCCCGCACAAGTACGGGAAGTTTTAATGCGAGTTCCTCGTTCTGTTTCTTTAGAAATTAAAGTTGGTAAAGAAAAAGATACCGAATTAGGCGACTTACTTGAAACTGATGATATTTCTCCCGAAGAAGCCCTCATGCAAGAAGCATTACAACGAGACTTACAACATCTTCTTGCCGATCTTACCACCCGCGAACGAGAAGTAATTCAAATGCGTTTTGGTTTGGGAGATGGTCATCCTTACTCTCTAGCAGAAATTGGTCGCGCCTTAGAATTATCTCGCGAACGAGTACGTCAAATCGAAGCTAAAGCTTTGCAAAAGTTACGCCAACCGAAACGTCGTAATCGAGTCCGAGATTATCTAGAATCTCTCAGCTAATTAGTAAGGAAGGAAACTGGGCAAATTGCCCAGTTTTTTTTAATAGTTACCATTGACTAAATCTTGAGAACTAATTCCATAAGCTTTGTGTGCTTTTTCAATTGCTTGCTGAGTTTGGGGTCCCCAAATACCATCAACTTGACCTTGATAAAAACCAGCATTTTTCAGCCGAGTCTGTAACTCTTTGACATTAGTTTCCGGAAAAGGATTTCGTAAAGCCAAGAAGGTGTTATTACCCACAATACCGTCCGGACGTAGACCTCGGTCTTGCTGAAACCTTGTCACTGCTTGTTGGGTATCTGAGTCAAATTTACCACTAATCTGACCGGGAAAATAACCCAAGCTTTGCAAATTGCGTTGTACTTCTGCGACCAAAGTTCCTTGAGTACCAGGGCGTAAAATTGTCGGTTGAGAAGCCGGGGAAGTTTGAGCAGTGCGATTGTTTTCGCCACCAACTGCTAACTGTGGTAAAGCTGCAATTGTACGCGGACCAACTAAACCATCAACGGTTAATCCTTGTGCTTGCTGAAAACGACGCACCGCAGCCTCGGTTTGGGTATCGAAAATACCATTAATCTCTCCGTCGTAAAACTTGGCTTGAGCTAATTTTTGTTGTAAAGTTTGGATTTGTGTGCCGCGATCGCCAATTTTGAGAATTTGAACTGCATTCGGAGGACTAGGTGCAACAGCTTGAGTCGTCGTTTTACCAAGAGCAAGTTCAGTTTGTGGTCCAACAATACCATCAGGTGTTAAGCCCCGATCTTTTTGAAAGCGCATCACAGCATCTTTAGTAATTTCGCCAAAATAACCCGTAGCGCGGGCTTGGAAATAACCTAACTCCTGTAAGCGTACCTGTACTGCTGTAACTTCCGCTCCACGATTTCCTTCGGTGAGTAATGCTAGCGCTTCGCTTGCTGTTCCTAAGATTCCCAAAGCGACAATTAAGGACAGCAAATACACTTTGCCTTTGTTAAAGATTCTGATGTCAATTATTTCTGAAAAAGTTTTTTCTAGTGAGTAGTTATTAACTACGCCATTCGGAATGGTTTCGGTTTCAGTTTCGTAGGCTAAAGCAAGATGAAGATAAGCAAGAGTTTCCATAATTTCTGGAGGTTATCTTAAGTTAATAAATGGACAGGTTATCTTTCTCTGCTCAAGAAAGCAAAATTTAATATTTGACCAAAGCCACCTAACTTTAGGAATTTTGGCATCTAGCACTAACATCAATTTCTCTGAGTCGGTTTGACTTTGTTTCAGTTTTCTATCTTAAGCCAAAATTTCCTTTTCCAGAAAAAACCAAAGCTAAATTTAATCTAGCTTTGGCTGAGAAAACTGTGAATATTGTCTTTTTAGAGAATTTTTGCCAAAATTATGTGATTCTTTTAAACTACTCCTGACTTGTAGCAAATTACTGCAAATAAAGTAGCTATACCTGTAATTGCTAATGCCATCAGTGGATGTTGACCTTGACTAACTGCGAAGGAAGTGACGATTCCAGCACCTACTGAAGCTGTCAGAGTAGCACTCAAAAGGTCTTTATCTGTTTTTTTGTTGTACATAATTTGATTATTGGCTTGGCTAAATCTTGAAATTGGTATTTGAAAAACAGTGTTTATTCAAGTTATCACTATGTTTTCCTGGTGATACAGTCTGAGCTTGAATTGCAATCAAGATTTAAATTTAGCTAAATTTCTTTACATAACTTACTGTTTCAAGAGCGGTGAAAAAAGTTAATATTTATATCTTGACAAAAAATAAAAAATATGTTCTTTGCCAATTTTTTTGTCTGTACTAGATAAAATTGTTTAGGGACATTGCCTGAAAAGTTTTGATAGGGTCTGCATCTGTAGCATTTATCCTGTGAAAATAGGATTACACTCAGCAAGGTAAATTATGTATCGAGACTCTTTGCTAAGGATGAATAGTAATCTTGACCGAAAATCTTGGGTTCAGGTTCCCCGTCCTTTAGCGAAGCAGAGGACGGCTTTTTGT
The DNA here is from genome assembly GCA_035968095.1 of Oscillatoria sp. PMC 1068.18. GTDB lineage: Bacteria > Cyanobacteriota > Cyanobacteriia > Cyanobacteriales > SIO1D9 > IIICB1. The sequence continues at coordinate 518 of JAWQFW010000294.1, read as the reverse complement.
TGCTATTTTGGGTTGAATCTGCTACCATTTTGATCCTAGCGTGGTCAGGATCAAATGTTTGTTTTGGAGTACAAGGTTAAGCCAAAACCACAACAAGTAGCTGCCATTGAAGAGGCGATTCGGACAAGTCAGTTTGTGCGAAATCAAGTGCTTCGCTTCTGGATGGATAATCGAGGTGTAGGTAAAACTGAACTCTTTAGATACAACACAGCATTAAGAAATGAGTTTAGATTTGTTAAAGATTTAAACTCCCATGCTTGTCAGACTGCGGTAGAAAGAACACTTAGAGCAATCACTCGTTTTTCTGAGAATTGTCAACAACAAAAACCAGGAAAAAAGGGCTATCCCAAATTTAAAAAACACTCTCGTTCTGTAGAGTATAAAGTTTCGGGTTGGAAGCTGGATGAAAAGACTAAGAAACACATCACCTTCACCGATAAAAAGGGGATTGGAAGATTAAAGTTAATTGGTTCTAGGGATATCCAATACTATCAACCATCACAAATTAAACGGGTGAG
>JAWQFW010000293.1:1151-5880 GCA_035968095.1 Oscillatoria sp. PMC 1068.18 | reverse complement strand
TTTTTATTGTTAGTTTGCTTTTTAGCAAGAGAGATATTTGCTTGACTAACAAGTTTTTTACATAAAGCATGAAAATTATAAATATATAAGTCTTTATCTCGAACAAATGAACGCCGTAAGAACTTAGCCAAACCTCGGTTATAACAAACAAGTAAAACTGTAAATTCTTGTTCCCTCAGACGACGAACTTTTTCCATTGCTAACAAGGTTTTACCCGAACCTGCACAACCACTAATCGCTGCACGTCGATGTCTTCCTAAAAAGTCAAGAATGCGAAATTGTTGTTCGCTAAGTTTAATTGATTCTTGTTTTTGCTGTTGAATAGTTGCACTTAATAAAGAGGGTAAATAAATTGATGGTTTGAGAATATTTACTAAACGTTGGACGCTGAAAAAATTATGATTTTGCTGATTTTCATCTTGACGACGATAATAAATTAAGACATTTTTAATCCAAGCAGCTAAGTTATCAAGATTGCTATTATCAAGAATGATTTCTTGGGGAGCATCAGGAAGTAGTCTTTGGGGAACAATGACATCGGGAAAAGCGACACAATGTCCAATATCAATCCACCGTTTTTGCCAATAAGATTTTTCTTTCAGCAATTTTATAAGCTGATGTTTGCTCTGACGAACTTGCCAAAAAGGGTCTTTGATTTGCTGTTGATTACTGTACCATTTTTCGAGGCTAGAATCATAGCGAATTTTGCCACCTTTAACTTCCAGAATTAAAATACCTAAACTAGGTTCAGCAATCAGAAAATCTGTTTCTCCATCTTCAACTAAACTATTAGGATGACGATATTGCCAAGAAACTTGATGTAAAACGGTATAATTGTCTGGTAGTTGTTGAGCAAAAGCTTGATATAAAAGTCTTTCCGCAGGACTTTTGATATCGGGGCTTAAAGTTTCGGGATACATTTTTGCCATTAAGCAGATTTCCTTTTGATTTCGACAATCTAAAAATCATAAGCTATGGTAGCAGAAAAATATTCTTAGTTAATAGTTAAGAGTAGTAAAAAGATGTTGACACGCCGTATTTTCGTTTTATTTGGCTTCAGTATGTTTGCAGTTAGTTGTCTTGCTGAAGAGAAAAAGGTAGTTACTTCTAGTGCCGAAGTGGATATTACCACATCGAGGGTACAAGTTACTGGAAAACCGCTTGCAATTAATGGAGTAACTAAAATTCCTTTGGGTTTATTTGGGGTACACGCGACACCTGTAGATGCGAAACGTCAGGAAGAATGGGGTATTGAGTCGGTGCGAACGATCGCCTACACTCCAAAAGATTTATTATCGGGTAGGAGAGAAAATATCCCCGAAAGTATAGAAAAGATTATCGAATGTTTTGGCGATCGCTACCAACCTGCTTTAATTCTCACTAACCCGAACAATTGGCAACAAATTCTCACCGAACTCGGCTATAATTACGGTATCTCTGCATTAAATACGGGAAAAACTCACTACATCGAATTTTGGAATGAACCTTATCTGAATTGGGCTACGTTACCTGGTGTTAACTACGATGGACGTTTCTACGATCAGTCTAACGCAGCTATCGGTGCAAAAGCACGCATTCGCGGTCAAGAAAATTTTACCGCACATTTGCTTTGGCGACGAGGAGAATGGGTGGTTAGGGCTGAGAATAACCAACCTGACTACGTTGCGGCGCGTTTTCGCCCGCCGGAAACGAAAGTAGGCGATACTTATACTTGGAATAATCGTACTTATAAGGTAATTGAAACCTGGTTAACTTACGATCCTACCCAGATTAGCTGGTTTTCGGGTCAACAAAACCGGATTTTTTACGAAGAAATGTTGCGCGTGTTTGGGGAAGCACTCAAAACAGCGAATCCAGAGGTAAAATTAATTGGCGGTTGGGGTTTTCACATTTACCAAGATGATTGGGAAGCATGGAAACAGTTGTATAAGCCCCTCGTTGACAATTTTCATGATTTACTCGACGGTATCAACGAACATCACTACGGAGGAGATACCAAAGCTGTTGTGGCTAGTTATGAGACAGTAACAGCATACAGCGATCGCGCCCACAATAAACGTTTCCAATTTTACAATACTGAAGCTGGGGGTATGCTCGACCCAGAGCGTCCGGAGAATATTTTACCACGTCCCGAAGGCGAGCCGTTGCGTCGAGCGATGGGTGCAATGACATACACCCTGAGAGATATTATACACGCGATCGCGGTTGCTCCGGATAAGGCGATCGCTAGAGCCGCCCACGAAGCCCACCAAAACGGCGGTGATGAGTTTGCTTTTCGCTTGTTGCGTCCCTTACGCGGTCAATTAATCTATTGTACCAGCCCCCACGCCGATCTTTGGTGCGTCGCTAGTCGTAATCAAGACCAAATGACAGTAGTATTGTTCAACGATGCTAATTTTGAGCGACAATTTCAAGTACAAATAGATGCACCAGCAAACACTAATTTTCTCAGAGGAAAGCAGTTATCAGTACGTCCGAAAAACGCCCAACAATTAGAATTAATTACCAGCAATTTTAACGCCACTGGCAATAATTTTTCTCACTCACTCAACCTCAAAAGCAAAATAGCTACCACCTTAACCTTTGACCTCGATAATAACATTAACGGCGACACAGAAGTTAAAATTACCCAGTATTTTGCTGAAAGTATTTTAATGTCAGTCTCACCCGATAAACCCTTATCCTTATCAGTTAGTTTACCAGCCGCAGAATTAGCCCAAGCTGACAGCGCCAGATTAAAACTTGTCTTAGTAGATTATCACAGTCAAGGCACAGTTAAAATCAATAATAATTCTCTTGATTTGCAACAGGGGAACTGGACAACTTACCAAGATATTGATCTTAACTTATTGCAACCAGAAACCAACTTATCTTTTCAAACCCTTGACAAAAATTACGGCTTATGGATGGTAAGTATTGAATTAATTAATTTTAATTCCTAGACTACAATGTAGCTTTTTGATTTTCATTGATAAATAGCAAGATATTATTATATAATCAAATAAAGTCAGATGAGATAATTTATCGCTATTATTTCAGTAATGAAAAATTATTTTGCTATTCAAGGATTTCTAGACAAGAAACTACCTAAATAAGTGACTGCATAAAAATCTAATTACCTATCCTCAATCAACTTCATCAAACTACCCAAAATTACGGAGTATTAAGAAAATCCATTATGTTACACAAAAAATTAGTTTTAGAGATTTCAGAATCTCTTTTGCAAGAACTAGAACAACTCTCTAAATTGACCGAAGAACCTATTGAATCTCTAGCAGTACAAATTCTAGCGAGTAGAGTATATTATCGATTAGAAAAAGAACGTCGCTTATTCGAGCGACTCGAAAAAATAAACCCTGAAAATGTACATGATGAAATCAATTTTGAAGAGTCTGTAGATAGTGAAAATTAATACTTACGATTTATACATTCCTCAACGAGGAGATATTATTTGGCTGAACTTTTCACCCCAGTCAGGACGCGAACAAGCTGGTCGTCGTCCCGCTTTAGTTATCTCACCAAGTAGCTATAATCGTCGGGTAAAATTGGCTATAGTCTGTCCAATTACTACTAAAATAAAAGGATATCCATTTGAAGTTCAAATTCCCGAAGGATTGCCTGTTTCAGGAGTTATATTAGCAGACCAAATTAAGTCATTAGACTGGGGAACGAGACGGACAGAATTTTCTTGTAATTTACCTACTGAAGTATTAATTGAGGTAGTTAACGTTGTTACAGAACTGCTAACAGGAATACTAAGCTAATTTAATCTTAAAAATTGTCATCTACTTAATCAGATAATAACGTGAAAACCGACACAATTTTCTATCACCTATTTCAAAACTTTCCTCGCATCTTCTTTGAATTAATCGACCGTCCGCCAGAAGAAGCAGCCAACTACCAATTCACCTCCGTAGAAGTGAAACAACTCGCCTTTCGCATGGACGGATTATTCTTACCAACTGTCTCCAACTCCGCCCAACCTTTCTATCTCGTCGAAGTCCAGTTCCAAGCCGAAAATGATTTATATTATCGTATTTTCGGCGAACTTTTTGTTTATTTACGACAGTATCAACCACCTTATCCTTGGCGAGTTGTTGTCATTTATCCTACCCGTAGCGTCGAAAGAGAACAAAGTTTCCAATTTGGCGAAATTCTCAACCTTAATCGCGTCAGACGCATTTACCTCGACGAATTAGGTACAGCCGGAGAAACATCATTAGGCGTAAGAGTTGTTAAACTGGTAGTTGAAGCTGAGGATACAGCTACAGAATTAGCCAAAGGTTTAATCGCCCAAGCTAGACAACAAGTAACTGATGCAACTACTCAGCGCGAACTTATCGATTTAATTGAAACAATTATCGTCTACAAACTACCCCAAAAAAGTCGCAAGGAGATTGAAGCTATGTTGGGTTTAAGTGGCTTAAAACAAACTAAAGTTTATCAAGAAGCTTTTGAGGAAGGTGAAGAAAGAGGTCAGCAACGAGGCGAAGAAAGAGCTAAATTAGAAGTAATTCCACGTATGATTGAATATGGACTAAATTTAGAGGTAATTTCTCAACTATTAGATTTGCCAATTGAAGTAGTTCGGGAAGTTGCTCAACAGTCTGAAGAGAATTAACTGAATTTATTTAATTAGTCTGTCGCGGAGACGGGCTAATTTATTGAAACAACTATCGTCTACAAACTACCCCAAAAAAGTCGCAAGGAGATTGAAGCTATGTTGGGT
>JAWQFW010000293.1:0-1051 GCA_035968095.1 Oscillatoria sp. PMC 1068.18 | reverse complement strand
AGTGGCTTAAAACAAACTAAAGTTTATCAAGAAGCTTTTGAGGAAGGTGAAGAAATTGGCGAACAAAGAGGTCAACAAATCGGCGAAGGAATCGGCGAAGAAATCGGCAAAGAAAGAGCTAAATTAGAGGCAATTCCACGCCTAATTCAGTATGGACTAAATTTAGAGGCAATTGCTGAATCGCTAAATTTGCCAATTGAAGTAGTTAGGGAAGTCGCCCAAAATACTGAAGAGAATTAACCAAGTTTATCTAATTAGCCTGTCGCGGAGATAGGCTAATTTATTGAAACAATTATCTTTGAAAATATTGAACAATATGTGCCAAAACCATTTTTATACCGAACGTGATTGGTTGACTTACCAACCTAGTGATGCTCAAAATTTAGAAAAAGCTCTTGAAGTCATTAAATATCGACAGAAAAACAAACAATTTAAGGCAAAAAATAAATTGTATTTTCCTATTAATTTTTGTACTGAATATGAAAGTAATTTTTTTAATGAGTTGAATAATAATTTTTCAGAAAATGAAAGTATAAGTAAACTACTAACACTTCAAATACGGTTCGTAGGAAGTAAAATAGAAGATACTTTAGTTTACACTAAAGATATCAAACATCAATCGCGCAAAATCAATGATCGGATAGATTTTATTCCTTTGCAGCCTTTAATTGAAAATTACAATTTTACTATAAAAATTTGTGCCGGACGAGAACAAAGAGAGCTAGTTTATTTTTATAAAGACCAGGCTCCGCCAAATCCGGTACTAACCATTGTCATGTATACTTTTGATGCTACAGAACATATTTTCAAAAGTTTAATATCTAATGGCGTAGGATATGAATATTTCAAGAAATTAGCAAAAAATAAAAAAATTAAAGATCAAAAATATTTTAGATATAATGTTAATGTATATCTAAAAAAAACAGCAGAAATTAGACTTCCTTATTGGCTAACTGCACCGGATGGAACAAAGTTTAGAGTTGAGCTAGAGGTTATCGATATTTGTTCTATTCATGGGAAAAAAGTTACTTTAACTGAGTTAGCTTCTAAC
>JAWQFW010000292.1:0-5913 GCA_035968095.1 Oscillatoria sp. PMC 1068.18 | reverse complement strand
AGTATGGTCAGTATTGGGAATAACTAGCTATAGTTTTACCAACATTTACTCTTCCAACTTCCCCTTATCTCGCAACTCCCCCATATCCCCCGTGTCCTCCAATTCTCCCTTGTCTTCCCAATCACCAGTCCCCAATCACCAGTCCCCAATCACCAATCACCAAATTAAGGATTAGAAAAAGTATTAATCTCACCACCACCGATATAACGACCAGGATAGCGACGGCGAGTATTAGAGTTAGAATTAGGAGTCGGATTTAACTGACCCGGTTGAATTTGACTAGGTTGTACACTTGAATTATTTAAACTCGCATTGTAAGGATTAGTTACCGTAGTTCTCTGGTTAGAAAATTGACCGTAAGTATTCGCACTTCCCGGTGTTACTTGTACTGGAGAAGGCGTAAGATTGGGTGTTTGAGGTTGAGTAAAATAAGTAAAAGAATTGACTTGAGTTGGAGAATTTACTTGACCGTAAGAACTATAATTATTACTCCGATTAAAAGGAGTTACTCCATTTTGATAACCATTTCCGGCATCAATTTGTAAGTTATTATTTGTTGGTGAACTTTGCGCGAGAGATTCCCTTTCACGAGTTTCTTCTCGAACCTGACTTTCCCCTGTTTCCGATTCTGAATCAACTGCTGTCAAAGCATTGAGGGCTTGTTGCAAGGAACTTAGTTCTGTTGACTGCTGTGAAGTTCTCTGATTATTTGCTGTTGTTGATTCGTTATTGGAATTTAATAAAGAGTTTCCTGAAGAATTATTCGGGTTGAGATACAAACCCGATCGATCGTAACCGTTAGTATTTAACAAAGCTTGTGATTCTTCTAGAAAAGGATTTTTCACCTGAGAATTTGACTTTGGTTTCGGTGGTTGAGGAATTAATTCTACTTTGTTAGCGTTAGCTTGTTGTTCTCGTACCAATTGTTCGTATAATGTTTCTCGTTCAGGAGTCGAAGATTTATCGGATTTTTGCTGCTGTTTTTTGGGTTGAGGGGAGATTGCTACCGGAGTTTCGGTTTGCGATCCATTCAGAAGCAAATCGACATTATCAATATCCGCGATCGCCGCTAGTTCTTCGCTAGTATATCCTGATTCGGCAGCGAGAACATCGGGATCGCTATATTTCAGTTCTTCTGAGAATGCGCTTTCAGTTTCTTTGGTGGCTACAGTTGCGTTATTTTCGGTTCCTGATGCTAATTCCAGTAGTGCTTTCTGCCAGCTTGGATTATGCCAATATTCCCAAACTACCACTAGCAACAACGATAGTAAAGTTGCTGCTAGCCAAAATGCAGGTTTAAGCAATGGTTGGAATTGCGCTTTCGCATAACTCAGTTTGGTTATTTTGTTATTTTTAGGTGATGACATTATTTTACGGAGAATATCTTTTCCGGAGATTATAGAAGTTTATTTCTTCTTTAAATTTAGCTTATTTTTTAAGGGGGTATTCAGCCCCCTTGTAGTTAAAAAAGAGAATATGCTTAATTAATTATTCGCTGTCACTAGGAGTAGTACCCGGAGTTAAGCTACTTGGTTGTGGGTTAGGTGTGATGGGAAAATTGCCCTGGAGAGGAGCTACATTGGTGCTACCAGGTGCAACAGAATTATTGTTCTGTGGTAACGTCGTGCTACCAGGTGTGAGAGGGTTATTGTTTTGTGGTAACGTCGTGCTACCAGGTGGGAGAGGGTTATTATTTTGCGGTAGGGTGGTGCTACCAGGGGCTAGAGGGTTAGTTGTACCTGGTACTGGCGATGGGCTTCCTGGTAAGGGAGTTAGTGGCGATGTACTGCCTTCTGGGGTCAACTGAGGGGATGTTTGAGTGGGTAGGGAACCAGGGCTTTCGCTGGGTTGAGAAGAGTCACTAGGAAGGGTAGCGAGGGCGACGCGATCGCCACCAACTTCTCTGAGGGTATCTAATACTTGCATGACTTCGTTGTAACTAGCATTTTTCGCTGCATAAAGTACAACTTGTCCGTTAGGATTTCCAGTGTAATAATTTTTGATTTGTTGAGATAATTGATTTTGATTGGCGACAGGCTGTTTTTCTACATATATTTGTCCAAAATCATCTACAGTAACGATTAACATTTCTCGCACTTGAGGTGTACCAGTTTTGGCTTGAGGTAAATCAAGGCTGATCGCTTGCTGGCGAGAAAATCCTACTGATGCCAAAATAAAGAATGTCAAAATACAAAAGACAACATCAATCAAAGGCATGATTTCGATGCGGACATCTTCGGTATTAGAAGCATCTAACCATAAGCGTAAGGGACGGGCTGATGCTGTTTTGTTAGGACGAGTTTTTCTTTTTTTTGAGGGAACTTGAGTCATAATAGCCTGTCGCAAATTAATTGCTACTGATTTTGATTATAGTTATCGGGGTTTTCTGGAGTTTCGAGATTAGCGGTTATGGGATCTGGGTTGGAATTTTCCGTTGTTGATACCGTTTCGATTTTAGCTTTTTTGGGTTTGCGGCGTTTCGGTTTGCGATCGCTAAGAATCTCTGGGCGATCGGGGGCGGTCATTATTTCGGTAGAATCATCTTGTAATTCTCCGTATTCGTAGTCTCGCTGTAATTTTTGCCGATAGATTACTTCTAACTCACTTCCCGCCCGACGCAAAACTCGGACTTGGTTAAACCAAAATGCTTGAAAGATCCGATAAAAGGTTAAACTAACCAATGCGACGATAATTCCTGCGGCGGTGGAAATTAAAGCTTCGCCAATACCTTGAGTTACGCCTTCTGTGGTTTGCAAATCGGTAATCCGGATTGCACCCAAGGAGTTAATTAAACCTAACACAGTTCCCAGCAAACCGAGTAGAGGCGAAATCGCGATGATCGCTTCTAAAACTTTGTCTCCCCGTCGCATCAAAGCTAACTCATCGTCGGCTGCGGCTTCTAAAGCTAAATGTAGCACTTCTGGCTCGGGATTTTGCAGTCGCAAAGGAGCGTAAAGAAAGCGTCCGATGGGATGATAAAGATAATCTTGGGAAATTTCTCTGGCTACATTCCAGTTACGATAAGCTGCATCCAAGACGGTGTTGAGGATACGCTTTTCTCTCAGGGAAAATCGCAACCAATACCAAATGCGATCGAGAATTGTCCCCAATGCTAGCACTGATAGCACCAGTAGGGGCCACATGGCGATCCCGCCTTTAGTCATGATGTCTTCAAAAGTCACAGTTTCCTCTTACCTCCATTAGCTTTCTGCACATCTTAATATTTAACACTGCTTGATGGTAGCTAGTTTCAGTTGTTTTTGTCTTGAGTAACTTTTGTCAATCTTTTTTAGTCATTTGCGGTAAGAGTTCGCAGGGGAAACATAAACAGAAAAGTGATAATCACTGTTGATTGGGGAGTTCAAACTCAAATTGCTTTGGCTGTACTACATAAAATCATGTAGAGAACTTACCTGTAACTTCTTTACAAAATCTTTTTTTGCAGTATTTATCTCGAAAAATAATCTAAATTTAGATAACGCTAAATACAACCAAAACAATTAACTTTATTAAAAAGGAATCTCATCGTCATCTTCTAGTTCCGCTATTTTTAAACTAATAATTGCCGTTTTTTTCTCTTCGATTGGCAATTGTTCAATTACATCATTTAAATCTTTTTGTAACTTCTTATCTAGTTTAACAGCAAAGTCTAAATCGATACCTTTCTCTTGGGCTAATTTCACTAATTCGCGAAAAGCAACTTTCTTTTCTGTACGTTGAGAAGTCGATAATTTAAAGCCTTTAACTTCTTTGACTTTTTGAGCATTCATTGCCGCTTTGAGACGATTTTTTAAGTCATTAATTTCCGTATCGAGAAGTTTCCAACGATACTCCAGTTGCCGATATCTCTGAGTAAGTTCTTGAATATTTTCTCTAGTCGGATCGGAATTATTATTTAGTTGTAACAATTTGAAATAAACTTGCGCTAAATAAACCACATCCATTTTTGCATAGGATAATTGACTATTAGTAAGTGGTCGCTGTCCCCAATTTCCTGATTGTTCGCTTTTGTCAATAATTGGAAAATTAGCAATTTTTTCGGCTAAAGTTTTGAGTTGATAGTTAGGCAATTGAGCTTTATAAAAAGGTACTTCTTTTGCTAATTTCAGAGTGCAAGTGACATTCTTAGCTTGATTTTTGCCTAAAAATTTAAGGTCATATTGAGCATTATGGAAAATTTTTTCTATTTCGGGATTGAGCATAATTTTAGCAACAAACTCGTTAATGAGTTCTGGTTGAGACAAAATATCTAAGATAGTGACGCGAGATCCATTCAAGTCACTAGGATCGTCCAAAATCTGAATTAAAGAGAGTTTTGGTTGCTTAGTGTTGTAGTCAGCAACTTCAGTATCAATCCAAAGTTGTTGCTTCTGGGAGTATTGCGCGATCGCGGCTTCTATTTCCTCTGCTACCGTTAAATACTGCATTCGTCTCAATTTTTCTCACAATATTCTTAATTTTCTCACAGATCTCTGTCTTAATTTTAAGGAGAACGCGATCGCCGCAGATTCAGTCTTAACCATTTTCAGAGAATAAAAATAAAAATAGTGCCAAATGTTGTTTACAAGTCAGGAAAAATTGATATAGTAGTAAATAAATCCGATCGGCGCTTGTTATGTTGTCTAATTCCTGGCTTCGCTTGTTAATTGTCACTTTGGTTAGTGCGGTTTTCTCTAGTTCTCAAATGAAAGTATTAGCTACTGAGGAAATTAAAAATATAAAAGATTCGCAGCCAACAACTTGTCAAAGTAATAATCGCTTAACTAATTTTCTAGTTGTTGCTGGTGGAGGACATCCAGGAAATAACGAAATAGCCTTAGAAAAAAATGTCCTTTATTTCCAAAGAACGTTAGCAAATCTCGGTTATAATCCAGAATCAGCGAGTATTTTCTTCGCAAATGGTAACGACGGACAAGCAACAATTCGCTACATTAATGAACAAAGAGAACAACAGTTCAAAGTACCAGAAATTCCTAACTTACAAGGTGCAGCGACTAAAGAAAATTTAGCAAATTGGGTAGAAGCAACCGCAACAAAAAATAATAATCAGCCGATCTTTTTCTATTTTACCGGACATGGAATTCCTAGATCTTTACTAATGTGGGAACGTCAGCAACTCACAGTAACAGAATTAGCGAGTCAGTTAGATAAATTACCTCAAAATAAACCAGTAGTTACGATGATGGCACAATGTTTTTCGGGTTCGTTTGCGGATTTTATTTATCAGGGAGGAGATGCGACTAAACCAATAGCTTTGCAAACTCGTTGCGGCTTTTTTGCTACTGTAAAAACTCGTCCTTCGGTTGGTTGTACTCCGGAAGTAAATGAAGCTGATTATCGAGATTATAGTTCCAGTTTCTTTGCGGGTTTAAGTGGTGTAGATCGTACAGGGGCAAAAGTAGCTTCAGCAGATTACAATCAAGATGGCAAAATTAGTTATACTGAAGCTCATGCGTTTGCAAAAGTAGATGAAGAAACGATGGATTTACCGATTTCTACGTCAGAATCATGGTTACAAGATCGGGTGACAGAAGCAGATACCGAGAGAATTTTGTCTCACGCGATCGCGTCTATCCTTCCTAGCGCACGTCCCGAACAGAAATATGTGGTAAACTCAATTGTCCAGATGTTTGAGTTGGATTTACAAAAGTCATATTTAGCTAATATTGCGACACTTTCTCCGGAAGAAACTAACAACGAAGTACAACAAGCTTATCTCGTCCGTTTAGCGATGGAATTAGTTAATATTGCGAGGGAAAAAGAAATCAGGGAAACAGGTAATTCTGAAACAATTGCGATTCTCGATCGCTTAATTAAATGTGAAGCAACCTCACCTCAATAAAAGAGATAAGGAAGACAAGGAAGACAAGGAAGACAAGGAAGACAAGGAAGACAAGGAAGACAAGGAAGACA
>JAWQFW010000291.1:0-6028 GCA_035968095.1 Oscillatoria sp. PMC 1068.18 | reverse complement strand
CCAATCCCTAATCCCCAGTCCCCAATCCCCAGTCCCCGATCCCATAATAGTTCGGGAAACCGCACTTGGGAAAGAGTTGCAATTTGGGGTCTGATTTCGTTACATTAGCACTCGGAAGGCGAGAGTGCTAATTGCGAAAAAAGGCAGTAAGCATTGTGTAGCAATTCCATGAAGTAAGCCATATTCAACGATTGAAGTTAAGCAAACGGAGGATTTTGCATGGCAGCAGTATCATTAAGCGTATCGACAGTAAAACCATTAGGCGATCGCGTCTTTGTGAAAGTCAGCCCTAGTGAGGAAAAGACTTCCGGTGGTATTTTATTACCTGATACGGCGAAAGAAAAGCCCCAAATTGGCGAAGTAGTTTCCGTTGGTTCGGGTAAAATCAGCGAAAAAGGCGATCGCAGCCCGATGGAAGTTAAAGTTGGAGACAAAGTTCTCTACTCGAAATACGCTGGAACTGATATTAAACTGGGCGGCGATGATTATGTATTATTATCGGAAAAAGATATTCTCGCCACAGTTTCCTAGTTAACGAGAAATTTACTCAGGACTTACCAAAGAGACGAACGTAAAGGACTTTCTAGCGAAGACTTTACTGAGTGTAAGTCCTCTTTCTGTTCATTGATAAGCAAACCTTTACTTGATTTTCTCCACGAAGAGTAATTATGGCAAAAACAATCATTTACAACGAACAAGCCCGTCGCGCTTTAGAAAAAGGGATTGATATCTTAGCGGAAGCTGTGGCTGTTACCCTTGGACCAAAAGGACGTAACGTAGTTTTAGAGAAGAAATTCGGCGCACCCCAAATCGTTAACGATGGTGTGACGATCGCCAAAGAAATCGAACTCGAAGATCATGTCGAAAATACTGGTGTATCTTTGATTCGTCAAGCGGCTTCTAAAACCAACGACGTAGCTGGAGATGGTACTACCACAGCAACAGTTTTAGCTCATGCGATGGTGAAAGAAGGGTTGCGTAACGTCGCGGCTGGTGCAAATCCGATCGCTGTGAAGCGTGGTATCGACAAAGCGACCGAATTTTTAGTTGGCAAAATTGCTGACCATGCGAAACAGATTAGCGATTCTAAGGCGATCGCGCAAGTAGGAACCATCTCCGCAGGTAATGACTCGGAAGTTGGTGAAATGATCGCTAATGCAATGGATAAAGTCGGGAAAGAAGGTGTCATCTCCCTCGAAGAAGGAAAGTCGATGACTACCGAGTTAGAAATTACCGAAGGGATGCGCTTTGACAAAGGCTACATTTCCCCTTATTTTGTCACAGACACCGAACGCATGGAAGCTGTCTTTGACGAACCTTATATCTTAATTACCGACAAAAAGATTACCTTAGTCCAAGATTTAGTACCAGTTTTGGAACAAGTTGCGCGGGCTGGGAAAGGCTTGGTAATCATTGCTGAAGATATCGAGAAAGAAGCTTTAGCTACCCTGGTTGTGAACCGTTTACGTGGTGTTTTAAACGTCGCTGCGGTAAAAGCACCGGGATTTGGCGATCGCCGTAAACAAATGCTCGAAGATATCGCTACTTTAACAGGCGGTACTTTAATCAGCGAAGATGCAGGTATCAAACTAGAGTCTACCAAACTAGAACAGTTGGGTACAGCGCGTCGAATGACGATGACGAAAGATAATACAACGATCGTTGCTGAAGGTAACGAAAAAGAAGTAAAAGCCCGTTGCGAAGTGATTCGTCGTCAAATGGAAGAAAGTGATTCTTCTTACGACAAAGAGAAACTGCAAGAACGTTTGGCGAAACTTTCCGGTGGTGTTGCAGTCATCAAAGTTGGTGCAGCCACAGAAACGGAAATGAAAGACCGCAAATTGCGCCTGGAAGATGCAATTAACGCGACTAAAGCCGCAGTGGAAGAAGGAATCGTCCCCGGAGGCGGAACTACTTTAGCGCACCTTGTACCCGATTTAGAAGCGTGGGCTAATGCTAATTTAACTGGAGAAGCACTTACAGGTGCAACGATTGTCACTCGTGCATTGGCTGCACCTTTAAAGCGGATTGCGGAAAATGCGGGACAAAATGGTGCTGTAATTGCGGAAAGAATCAAAGAGAAAGACTTCAGCGTTGGTTTCGATGCTTCCAACAGTGAGTTTGTTGATATGTTTGAAGCAGGTATTGTTGATCCAGCGAAAGTAACTCGTTCGGCGCTACAAAATGCTGCTAGTATTGCGGGAATGGTTTTAACCACCGAATGTATCGTTGTGGATAAGCCAGAGAAAGAAGCTGGTGCGGCTGGTGCTGGTGCTGGTGATTTCGATTACTAAGGAAAAAGTAGGGAAGCCTCCCTCTGTGGTTGCCCTTCCTAGAATACAGTATCTCCTAGGGAAAAAATGAGTGAGAAGCGATCGCGGTTTGGGAAGATTGAGAAACGCGATCGCTTTTCTTTGTTTCTCTGTCATGCTGAACGTAATACGGTAGAGACGTTGGATGCAACGTCTTTACACAAGATTATGTAGTGCAGTTCAAGCAAATTACGATAACAAAGTGTAGTGAAGCATCTCCAACGGCTATTTTTTTGCTTCAAGAACAGCTACCATGATCTAGGATCGACTAGCAGGGGAAAATAGGTGATAAACTATGCCACGTACTCAACGTAACGACAACTTCATCGACAAAAGCTTTACCGTCATGGCAGACTTGATTTTGAAGTTGTTACCGACTAACCAAAAATCCAAAGAAGCATTTGCTTACTACCGTGACGGTATGGCTGCACAAGCGGATGGAGAGTATGCTGAGGCTTTGGAGAACTACTTTGAAGCATTAGATCTCGAAGAAGATGCGAACGATCGCAGCTACATTCTCTATAATATCGGTTTAATTAAGCAAAGTAACGGCGAACTCGAAGAAGCGTTAAATTACTATCATCAAGCGATCGAACTCAATCCTCGTCTTCCCCAAGCCCTGAATAATATTGCTGTACTTTACCATCATCAAGGCGAAAAAGCCAAGGCTGCTGGAGATAACGAAGGTGCTGAGGGTTTTTATGACGAAGCGGCAGAATATTGGAAACAAGCGATTCGTCTCGCACCGAATAACTACATTGAAGCCCAAAACTGGCTGAAGATCACCGGGCGATCGGAAATGGATGTTTTCTTCTAAAAAATTAGTCCCTTAACTACTAAATAATCAATGATGATTGACCTCGAACAAGTTAAAAAAGTTGCTCATTTAGCCCGTTTACAATTAACTCCCGCAGAAGAAGAAAAATTTACTACTCAATTGAGTGATATTTTGGAATATTTCGAGCAATTGAGCGAACTAGATACGGAAAATGTCCCACCCACGACGAGAGCAATCGAAGTAAGTAATATTACTCGTCCAGATGAGTTAGCGCCTTTTGGCGATCGCGAAGCTTTATTGCAACAAGCACCCGCACAAGAAGATGACTTTTTGCGCGTTCCCCAAATCCTCAATACTGACGAAGAATAACTTTTCCTAAATAGGTTTAAGCTAATTTAGAGACGTTCCCAACAACGTCTCTACTCTACCAAATATCGGCGTATTTAATTAAATAAATTCATCAAAAGAAAGTCAATTTGAAGAAAAATCAGTAGTGATAATTTAACGAGTAACTAATATCAAAAAATAAATTCACTTTTGATTAATAATTGACAAAAATAAGCTAAATTATTACACGAATTTTACAGGAGAAAAAAACATGGCGACGGGAATGATGATTGACGGTGAATGGCGCACCGAAGGTTACGAAAAAGACGATAAAGGTAGATTCAAACGTAATTCTACCACATTCCGTAATTCAGTCACAGCCGACGGTTCGAGCGGTTTCAAAGCTGAATCAGGGCGCTATCATCTGTATGTTTCTTATGCTTGTCCTTGGGCGCATCGAACTTTAATTATGCGCGAATTAAAAGGATTATCAGAAGCAATTTCTATTTCTGTTGTTGACCCTTATATGGGTGAGAATGGTTGGCAGTTTTCTGATGCTCCCGGTACAATTTCTGATCCAATTTTTCAGGCTAAATATTTACGGGAAGTGTATAAAAAAGCCGACGAAAATTATACGGGACGGGTGACAGTGCCGATTTTATGGGATACAGAAAAGGGAACAATTGTCAACAATGAATCTCGCGAAATTATCCGAATGTTTGACCGCGAGTTTGAAGCAATTGCGAAAAATAAAGTTAATTTATGTCTCCCAGATTTAGAGTCAGAAATAGACAAAACTATCGATGCTATTTATCAACCAATTAATAATGGTGTTTATCGCGCAGGTTTTGCACAATCTCAAGTAGCTTATGAAGAAGCTGTCACCGAACTTTTTGCAGCTTTGGATGATTGGGAAAAGGTGTTAGCAAAACAGCCTTATTTATGTGGAAAGCAATTAACCGAAGCCGATATTTGTATGTTTACAACTTTAATTCGTTTCGACTTGGTTTATTACGTGCATTTTAAATGTAATTTGCGCCATATTTACGAATATCCGAATTTGTGGAATTATCTCAAAAATTTATATCAGCATCCAGGAGTAAAGGAAACTTGTAATTTCGCGCATATCAAGCAACATTATTATCAAAGTCATCCTCATATCAACCCTAGTGGAATTGTTCCCACAGGTCCGATAATTAATTTTGAGGACGCGATCGCCTAAAATTAAGCTTAAGATGCACAAATTCCTCGTAAAGTAGTCACAAAGTTAGGATAAGAGATTGCGGCTGCTTCTGCACCGTTAATGGTGGTTGTCCCCTTGGCATTCAGGGCGGCAACTGCTAAACTCATGGCAATGCGATGGTCAGTGCAACTATCTACTTCGGTTCCGGTTAAAGGTGTTCCTCCGGTAATTTCTAAACCGTCGGGTAATTCCGTAATTTTTGCACCCATGCGATTGAGTTGAGTGGCGGTGACAGCGAGGCGATCGCTTTCTTTAACTCGCAACTCGGCTGCATCTTTAATGACAGTTGTTCCTTCAGCGAAAATCGCCGCAACAGCTAAAATCGGGATTTCATCAATTAAACGAGGGATAATCTCCCCAGAAATTGTACAACTTTGCAACTTACTCGAACGCACCCGTAAATCAGCGACAGGTTCCCCAGCCACTTCTCTTTCATTTTCCAGAGTTATGTCTGCGTTCATCATTGCTAACACTTCTAAAATTCCGGTACGAGTTGGGTTAACACCGACATTCTCGATTAATAATTCCGAGTCAGGAACGATCGCCCCCGCAATCAACCAAAATGCCGCAGAACTAATATCGCCTGGTACAATTACAGTTTGTCCGGTTAACTTTGGTCTACCTTGAATCGTCACCGAATGCGTTTCTGGATCGACCTTGATTTTCGCGCCAAAGGCTTGTAACATTCTCTCACTATGATCGCGAGACAAAGCAGGTTCGGTGACAGTTGTTTCTCCCGTCGTCATCAAACCAGCGAGGAGGATACAAGATTTTACTTGTGCAGACGCGATCGGCGAGTGATAATGAATTGGTTGCAATTCTGTACCGCGAACAGCCAAAGGTGCAAGAGAATCATTTTTCCGTCCCCAAATATTTGCCCCCATTTGCTGTAAAGGTTTCACCACCCGCGACATGGGACGACTTCGCAGCGAATTGTCTCCCGTCACCGTAAAAAAGCATCCCGGTTGGGAAGCGAGAATTCCTAACATTAAGCGGAGAGTCGTACCCGAATTACCTGCATTCAAAACTTCAGTTGGTTCTTGTAACAAACCCAAACCGACACCTTTAACAATCACTTCTTCAGTATTCAAAGGGGAAATTTCTGCCCCCATCTGCCGAAAACAACTAGCGGTACTGCGAGGGTCTTCACCTAATAATAAACCTTTGATGCGAGTTTCTCCCGACGCGATCGCACCCAACATCAAAGCGCGATGGGAAATTGATTTATCACCGGGAATTTCGATTGTCCCTTGTAAAGATAAACCAGTTTCGGGTCTACGGACAATCAAGTTTTGTTGGTTGGCGATATTTTGTAGCGTAACGATGACATTTGTGGACATAGTTTCGTGGGGATTGGGGACTGGGGAC
>JAWQFW010000290.1:0-6058 GCA_035968095.1 Oscillatoria sp. PMC 1068.18 | reverse complement strand
CCCCTAAGAAGTTGTAATTAATTCTTTTTTCAGCTTAGTGGTTAAAGGTGCGCTGAGACATGATTCTAATTCAGCGCAACCGAGTTTTGCTTCCAAAATGTTCATCACTTCGCGTCCAAAATCATCAGGATTTTGTTGCCAAGCTTGCAAACAAACTTCCCCGAAGAAACTACCCAAAGGTTCTGGGTTCCAGAGTAATTTTCGCGCCGTCCACGGCATCAAACTCATAGGATTATAATCGGGGTTGAGAATCTTGTTGTCGAAAGCATATTTTTCGAGGTGAGTATGAGGTTGTAACCCAATAAAAAAGATGGCTGGTTCAACTTTATCCGCACCAAAAATTCTTTCTAACTCGCGGTGGTAAGCGATCGTTTGCCGAATGGTTTCCGGACGTTCATCGATGACATTAAACGAGTAATTAACCGAAACCAAATCGTTAAAACCAGCAGCTTTGAGATCGCGACAGTTTTGCAAAACGGTGCGAAGATTGTAACCCATACGCATTTTGCGGACTAACTCTTGGGAACCACTGGTAATCCCAATTTCAAAGTAATTCATTCCGGTTTTCACCATCAAATCGCATAATTCGGGAGTGAGATTATCAGCGCGAATATATGCTGCCCAGTTAATATCTGTCATCCCGGAATCAAGGATTTTTTGCAAGAGTTCAATAGCATCGTCAATAAACTTTCTGGCGGGGATAAACTGAGCGTCAGTAAACCAGAATTTTCTGATCCCGCGATCGTACAATTGACGCATTTCTTTGACTACTTCGTCAGCAGGATTAATTCTGACTTGTTTGCCTTCAACAACAGTGTAGACACAGTAACAGCAGTTGTGAGGACAACCGCGTTTAGTTTGTACCCCGATGTAAAAGTCGTCTGCGGCTAAATAGTAATTGAATTCGGGCCAAATTTTTTCGATGTAGTCGTAATTGCAAGCAGATTTTTCTACAGGTGTGGGCCACTCGTGAATTAGGCGATCGCGCGGTTCGCTTTCTCCTACTATATAACAACGCTCTCCGCTCAAATCTTGACCTTGGAGCAGCTTTTCGAGTAACATTTCCCCTTCTCCCACCGAAACAATTGTTCCTTTGGGGAAACGGGTTTTCAGTTGCTCATAAAATACGCTGACTGCACCGCCACCAACTACCGCCCTCGCTTGAGGATTATATTTCTGGGCGCGTTTGACTCCGCGTCGCACCAAGCCTAAGTTACGCCAAAGTTCGCCATAGTAAGAAGATGCCAAACGTAGACCCCCTAATGCACCGCGTAGCTTGGTTAGGGGGTTCTTGGCGTAGTACAACTCGAAGGCATTTTGTAAGGGGTTGCCGCCCCTACCTCCCACTGGTGCGTAAATTTGGATATCGCGCCAAGAATAAACCAATAGTGTTGGTTGAAAATCGTCAATATAACTATCTAATGCTCTTCCAAAATCTAGAGGAGGTACGGTTCCCATGTCAAAAATACGCTGTTCTAGCTGGGGGAACATTTTGTGAACCCAGTCTGCCAGATAAACAACACCGATGGGAAAAATTGGGTTGCATGGTAGTCTTACATAAAGAATGCGCTGTTCTCTCATAATTTAATTATTTATTAAGATTTTTGAGCTTGATTAAAATTGTTTTTTTGATGACAAAGTAAAATCAATCATCTAACTGAAGGAAGATATTTACTTATGAGGTCTTATGCTCCCTCTTTTTTGACAAAAAAGAAGACAGAAGATGAAAAAAGCTTTCATATAACTTTACTTTAACGAGATTAGGAAGACCTATCAACTCTGATGAAAAAAAATTACTGGCGATCGCCAAACCTTAAAGGTAATTAACAAGAGTAATAAGTAAATTTTATCACTTAGCTAGAGTAAAAGAGATATAACTAGCAGAATCTTCCCTAAAATACCAGAAATATCTGTAAAATACCTCAGAAAAGCTAATAACCTTGACGAGGTTTAGATAAGCAACTCAGATTGGTATTCGTATTTACAGCTAACGGGGATCGAAGGGTGTTAGCGTAGAAATTGTCAAACATAGTAAAGTTCTCGATTGCCTTATTTATCATGGCTCAAATTCTCGATCCCCTACCTAGTGGCAAAACTAATCGCATTTTGTGCTGCTATGTTAATGCCACCAGCAAAGTACAAATAGCCCGGATTACCAACATCGATAACTGGTATTTTGAACGGGTAGTTTTCCCGGGACAGCGTTTGGTTTTTGAAGCTATACCAGAAGCTTTGTTAGAGATTCACACTGGAATGATGGCAAGTGCTATCCTTGACGATACCATTCCCTGTACTCGTCTCAGAGTTGATGAAGGCGAAGATGCTCCGGTAGCTTATGAACCAGAAACCGAAACCGAGAATAAAAACGAAATTGTTTCACAAACTGATATAAAAAGCCGCAATTTTGCAACTTCTTTAATAACAGCAGTTAATTTCGCATAGTTTACCAAAAAAAGGTTAATTAGACAAGAGGGTTGCTGGGAAGCAGCCCTTTAACTTTTGCCTCAGAAAGCATAAGCTAAGAAAAAAGTAGTAAGGGGATAATGGACTTACCATCTTTTATCTGGCTGTGGAAAATAGCTGCTTGGTCGATGGGGTTAGCGATTTTTGCCTATCTGCTCCAAGCTATTAGTGGTTTATGGATGAACCACAAACGCACGCACCGACAAAGACGTGGGAGTTGGTGGCGACAGTTTCATTATTGGACTGGAATCATTATGGTGATTCTGGTGTTGTTACTGTTGTTAATCGGGATTGTCGGAACTTTAGGACATTATGGTAGCCTGGGTCACTCACCGCATTTAGTTGCTGGTTTAGCGGTGGTAGCGTTAGTATTAGTGTCTGCCTGGAGTGCAACTCAGATTAGTTCGAGTAAACCTTGGGCGATTTCGCTGCACATCACAACGAATCTGATTTTATTTCTAGGCTTTGCTTGTGTTTCGCTTACAGGTTGGACTGTAGTGCAAAAGTATTTACCATAAAAATAACCAGCTTACCAACTAGCAGATGACTAACACCCTGATTAAAACAGCACCGAAAAGCGATCGCCTCCAGATCGGCGATCGCACTTTTTCTTCCCGATTGATGACAGGAACGGGAAAATATACCAGCCTCGAAATTATGCAGCAGAGTATCGCCGCTTCTGGTTGCGAAATTGTCACTGTTGCAGTACGTCGCGTCCAAACTCAAGCCCCCGGACACGAAGGACTCGCTGAAGCGATAGACTGGTCAAAGATTTGGATGTTGCCGAATACTGCTGGTTGTCAAACAGCCGCAGAAGCAGTCAGAGTTGCTCGTTTAGGACGAGAAATGGCAAAGTTACTCGGACAGGAAGATAACAACTTTGTCAAACTAGAAGTAATTCCCGATCCGAAATATTTACTCCCCGATCCCATTGGTACACTAGAAGCAGCAGAACAGTTGGTTAAAGAAGGTTTTGCTGTTTTACCTTACATTAATGCTGACCCAATCTTAGCCAAAAGATTAGAAGAGGCAGGATGTGTGACAGTAATGCCTTTAGGATCGCCGATTGGTTCTGGACAAGGAATTAAAAACGCAGCGAATATTAGAATTATCATCGAAGAAGCAAAAATTCCTGTAGTTGTCGATGCGGGAATTGGGACACCCTCGGAAGCAGCTTACTCGATGGAAATGGGTGCAGATGCTTTATTAATTAATAGCGCGATCGCACTTGCGAAAAATCCAATCGTTATGGCACAAGCAATGGGTAATGCTACAGTTGCAGGTAGACTTGGCTACCTTGCTGGACGTATTCCGATTAAAAGTTATGCTACTGCTAGTTCGCCCCTCACTGGTACGATTGATTAGGAATTGGTGATTGGTGATTGGGAATTGGTGATTGGGGACTGGGGACTGGTGATTGGGGACTGGGAATTGGTGATTGGGAATTGGTGATTGGGAATTGGTGATTGGGAATTAGTGATTAGTCATTTATAAGTGACAATTGCTAACTTTTCACTTATAAGTAATGAATGCGGCTACGTGCTAACTATTTATGAATAATAATAATGAACGACCTTTTAGCAGCAAATACCGCTTTTTATCGCGCTTTTGAAAAGAAAGATCTTCAAGCAATGAGTATTGTTTGGTCTTCTGGGACTGGTAGTTTGTGTATTCATCCTGGAGGTAAAATTATCCAAGGTTGGAATGATATTCATACCTCTTGGGAAAAAATCTTTCAAGCGACTCAATATTTAGAAATTGAGACAGAAGTTATTTCTGTAGAAGTTAACGGCGATCTTGGGTATGTGGTTTTGCAAGAAAATGTTTTGCAGATGAGTCGTGGTCGAAGATTACAAGCAAAATCGATCGCGACAAATATATTTGCAAAAATGGCACAAAAATGGTATATGGTGCATCACCACGCAAGTCCTCTGATGCGGTAAAGAAACAATTATTTGGAAAAAGTTACCAAAGTTTAGTAAAATTTCTTTAACAAATACAACAAAAGGTTATAAAAGATGCCCTATACAGAAGAAGACGGTGGTTTAATAAATAATTTTCCTGTGGAACCGAAAGTATATCAAGCTGAAGAACCGACAAAAAACCAACAGCGCAATTATCTAATTTTAGGGGTTATAGCGGCGATTTTAGTCGGTAGTTTATTTTTCGTTGCCTTTTCTGTATCTTAATTTGAAGGTTTAATTAAGATTAAGATTGTCCACTTGGGTAGGGTGAGAAAATACCTTACCCAGTGTTCGCTGTGCGATCGCTCCTTGTGAGACAATTAAACAGGCAGCAGAACTCAAAAGGAGAAAGATGCTCAAATCATTTCTTACCAGTGTCCTACTTATCTTGAGCCTTTGTCTATATGGTTGCTCAACGGGACTTAGTGGATTACAAAGCTACGTTAACAGTATCCAGGGGTACGAATTTCTTTATCCTAATGGCTGGGTACAAGTAGAGGTACAAAATTCTTCGGAGGGTGTAGAGACTATTTTTCGCGATATTGTCGAAAGAACGGAAAATTTAAGCGTCGTAGTTAGTAGCATTCCCGAAGGAGAAACTCTGGAAGATTTAGGTACTCCTTCGGAAGTAGGTTATAGATTTCTGAAAAAAGCGAATCAGGAAGCAAAAAATACCCGGAAAACAGAGTTTATTAGCGCTGATTCTCAAACAGACGCGAAAAATCAGACTTACTATATTTTAGAGTACGAAGTAGAATTACCAAACGGACAAGAAAGACATAATATTGCTAGCGTTGCAGTTAGTCGTGGTAAACTTTTCACCTTTAACCTCTCAACCCGCGAACCTCGTTGGAAGCAAGTAGAAAATACCTTTAAAACAGCAGCAAATTCTTTCAAAGTTTACTAAATTGAAGTTGATTAATTTGCTATAAATCGAGATGTTCATAGAAGTAATTGTTTACCAAATTGGTTGAATTACTAAGGGAAAAATAACCTCTTTGTGCGCTCAATTAATCAGATGAATTTGCCAACTTTTATTTTAGCTTCTGCTTCACCTGCTCGTCGTCGCTTGTTAGAAATAGCAGGCATAAAACCGCTCGTTTGTCAAAGTGATTTTGATGAATCACAGATTCAGTTGAGTGATGCGGCTGAATTAGTGCAAAAATTAGCTTTGTGTAAAGCCGAAGTAGTTGCAAATGGTTTTAGTGACAGTTTGATTTTAGGCTGTGATTCAGTGTTAGGAATCGGTGGGGAGGTTTACGGGAAACCAGAAAATGCAGCAGTAGCGATCGCCCGTTGGCAGAAAATGTCAGGAAATACAGGTATTTTATATACAGGTCATGCTTTGATCGATCAAAGACAGCAGCGCCAAATAGTTGATTGCGGTATGACTAAAGTAACCTTTGCTCAAATCAGCGAGATCGAAATCAGAGCTTATGTTGCTAGCGGCGAACCTCTCAAATGTGCTGGAGCTTTTGCACTAGAAGGAAAAGGCGGACTTTTCGTGGAGAGAATCGAAGGTTGTCACAGTAACATCATCGGTCTGAGTTTACCTTTATTGCGGCGCATGCTGAGTGAACTTGGTTATAGCGTTACAGATTTTTGGCAAAGTTAGGGACTGGGGACTGGGA
>JAWQFW010000289.1:0-6096 GCA_035968095.1 Oscillatoria sp. PMC 1068.18 | reverse complement strand
AGTCACCAGTCCCCAGTCACCAGTCACCAGTCACCAGTCCCCAGTCCCCAATTACAATTCCAAAAAGTTATAAATCACTACGCCATTATGGGGATGATTTTCGACCCCAACGTAACCCTTTGTAACCATTTCATTTAAAGCAGCTTCTACTTGTTTAAAACTAGCTTCAGTATCAATAACAGCTTGGGTAACAGAAATTTTTCCTCCGCGTATCTGGGCAGCTTTCGCTAACTCAATCATTAAGTGTTCTTTGGGTATATCCTGTTTAAAAGGAGATTTTTTCGGTGGTTGGTATTGATTGGTTGATGAATAGACACTTGTACTTGCCACCTGATTGTACAAAGGTACGCCATTAGGTGCTAAACCGAGTCGGTTTCTGATTTTGAGGTTGTGTTCGTTGACCATGTTGGGAATTAAGACAAAATCAATAAATTGTCCGACTCCAAATAAACCCCAGGTACACATCCACAAAAATCCGGAGGCAAGTTTTTTGTTATATAAGCGGTGGAGTCCTCCGAGTCCAAAAAACCAACCTAGCCAAAATAAATAGCTGGTGCCAATATCGTTCATTTGTCGCTTTGATAGTAGAGAAAAGTTCGGTGTTATCGGTTGCTACTCTTTAACCTTAGCTTGTTTCTCGGAAAGTTGAACTAATCGCTTAATGTTACAGAATTTTACTAAAGCGTTGTAACTCTTAACGAAAACAGGTTTAATTACTTCTTTAGAGATTGGTAAACTGAAACCGAGCCGAGGAATAAATAACGACGAGATTGGCTCAAGCAAAAATTAGCCGCGCCAAATCGCCAACACGAAGATAAAAAAACCAGTAAGGAAACAAACAGATATGGTAAATACGCTTAAAAAACCAGATTTTGAAGAAATTCGACCAGGGATTAAAGCCCCAACTCAGGATACACTGCTGACACCGAGATTTTATACAACAGATTTCGATGAGATGGCGAAGATGGATATCTCGCCGAATGAAGATGAGTTGATGGCGATTTTAGAAGAGTTTCGCGCTGATTATAATCGCTATCATTTTGTCCGCGATGAGGAGTTTGATCAGTCTTGGGAGCATATTGACGGCGAGACTCGTCGCTTGTTTATTGAGTTTTTAGAGCGTTCTTGTACGGCGGAGTTTTCTGGTTTTCTGTTGTATAAGGAGTTGGGACGGCGGTTGAAGGAGAAAAATCCTCCTTTGGCTGAGTGTTTTACGCTGATGTCGCGAGATGAAGCGCGTCATGCTGGTTTTTTGAATAAGGCGATGGCGGATTTCGATCTGTCGTTGGATTTGGGCTTTTTGACCAAGAATAAGAAATATACGTTCTTTAAGCCGAAGTTTATCTTTTACGCTACTTATCTGTCGGAGAAGATTGGTTATTGGCGTTATATCACGATTTATCGCCATTTAGAAAAGCATCCGGAAGACCGGGTTTATCCGATTTTCCGCTTTTTTGAAAGTTGGTGTCAGGATGAAAATCGCCACGGTGACTTTTTTGATGCGATTATGCGATCGCAGCCGGAAATTCTCCGCGATTGGAAAGCGAAACTGTGGTGTCGTTTCTTCTTACTCTCGGTTTTCGCAACGATGTATCTTAACGATATTCAGCGTCATGATTTCTATGCGGCAATTGGTTTAGATGCTCGTAGCTACGATAAGTATGTGATTGAGAAGACAAATGAAACCGCAGGACGAGTTTTTCCGGTGATTTTGGATGTGGAGAATCCGGAATTTTACGATCGCCTCGAAGTTTGCGTCCAAAATAATGAAAAGCTACGCGCGATCGCTAACTCTAACACTCCCAAATTCTTCCAGTTCTTCCAAAAACTACCTTACTACGTCTCCAATGGCTGGCAATGCTTACGTTTGTATTTCCTGAAACCCATTGATGCTCTGGCTACTCACGGTGTAGTACGCTAAATTTTTCGCCTCTGGGCTGGAGTGGTATCAAGTGAAAGCGGTTCTGTTTTTGACGGAACCGTTTTTTTCTGCTTGACTTTTTAGCAATTTTGTGGTAAGCAAAAAAATCCTCTCAAAGACATGGATGAGAAAATAGTCACCGTTGTCGGTATGGGTATGGTAACAGCCTTGGGCAACAACTTAACTCGCACTTGGCAAAAATTACTTCTTGGGGAAACAGCCATTAGTTTACAGCAGCCTTTCCCAGAATTACCCCAGCTACCCTTAGCGACAGTTACACCTCGCCCAACATCGCCTCTGGTATTGTTAGCACAAGCGCTAGAGATGGCTTTAGCTGATGCAGGTTACAAAACCCCCTTAAAAAATTGCGGCGTTGTCATTGGCTCAAGTCGCTCCCAGCAAGCACTTTGGGAAAAATGGGCGGCGGGAAATTATCTAGAAACCGAGTTTCCCTGGCTGTCAAGTTTACCGCAAATGTTAGCCATAGAAGTAGCGCAGAAAGTCGGAGTAAAAGGGTTAGTTAGTAGCCCCAACGCCGCTTGTGCCACAAGTCACTGGGCGATCGCCCAAGCAGTAGAATGGTTACAAACCCAAAAATGTCAGCGAGTCATCGTCGGTGCAGTCGAGTCTTGTCTTTCCCCCTTAAACATCGCAGGTTTCACGAAACTCGGCGCATTAGCGAAAACCAAAGCCTCTCCCTTCGACAAACATCGCCAAGGAATAGTCTTAGGAGAAGCAGCAGCCATCTTAATCTTAGAATTGCAACCAGTCGCTAAATTTCCCCAAACCAAAACCTACGGAAAAATTCTCGGCTTCGGTTTCAGCAACGACGCATACCATCAAACCGCCCTAGACCCAGATTACCAAACCGCCGCCACAGCCATCAAAAATTGTTTACAGCGTAGCCAAATCACCAGCGCCCAAGTAAACTTTATTCATACACACGGCACAGGTACTCGACTCAACGACGAGAGAGAAGCCAACTTAATTCAAGCACTATTTCCTCACGATACCTTTATTCTCTCAACCAAAGGAGCAACTGGGCATACCCTCGGCGCTTCCGGTATCCTGGGTGCAGTTTTCTCCTTATTAGCCTTACAGCAACAAATCTTACCTCCTTGTGTCGGCTTAGAAAAACCAGAGTATAATTTAAACTTCGTGCGACAAGCCCAAACCGCATCCCTAGAAACCGCACTTTGTTTAAGTTTCGGTTTCGGTGGACAAAACGCAGTAGTAGCTTTCGGACATTAAAAAATAAATTATTTTCTATGCGCTTACTTTCTTTTAATTTAAATTTATTAGGATTTTTTCTAATTGCAACCATCACTACTCCCGCTTGGAGTCAAACTCCAGCCGAACAACTAGAATTAGACCCAGAAATAATCGAAAACAGTCCAGTTTTGCAGCGTTGGTTAGAATCAGTTCCCAATGTTTTAGAAGATATTCAAAACGACCCTAGTTTTCGCACCAGAATTCGTTTTGGTTACTCACAATTTCCCTCAACTGACGAAGCCGGAGGATTTATTGTTGGTGTTGAAGATATCTTTCTCGGTAACAGTAATTTGACAATCAGTGGTGACTATCAAGCCAGTTTCAACGGCGAACGAGAAAGTTATGGCGCTGATTTGAATTATTATTTACTACCTTTAGGAAGTTATGTAAATATTGCTCCAGTCGCAGGTTATCGCTACATCGAAAGCGAAAACTATTCCACCGACGGCGTTAATTTAGGCGCAAAATTACAATTAGCTTTATCTCGTACAGGTGCAGCAGATATTGCTTTCAGTCAAACCTTTGTTTCCCCCGGAAGTAGAGATGAAGTCGGGATAACTTCTGTTTCCGTTGGCTATGCTGTAACTCAAAATTTGCGGGTATCAGCCGACATTGAAAAACAAAATTCTCGCGAAGAAAAAGATAGTCGTGTCGGTATTGTTTTAGAATGGATGCCTTAGTCAATAAATTAATAGTAATCTGAAATAGAAAATAAAATGCTACAGATTTTATGTAAATGGTATTATCTTACGTCATCTTAATTTAATCTTACGTCATCGTGATTTAATCTTATGTCATCCTAATTTAAACTTACGTCATCCTGGTTGAACTGATACTCTCGTATTTGCAATGTGAGGACGACTCCCTAGAATACCTGGGGTAGAAATAATTAGTGTCCCAATATTAGTTGTAGTCGTCATGGGTAAAATTCCTTTGACTTTAGCTATTATTTTATGCAAGAGTTTGCCACAAATTCAAGAAAATTAATGCAAATCTTTTTATTCTGCCATCATAATTAAGCGTAGTGGCTCTAATTTAATGTACCAAGGAAAGGGGCAATCTTTAATTTCCTGCCATTTTTCTTTATATACTTCGGCTTGGAGATGATATTGTTGTGAGTTGTCTGGCGGTTGATTTAGTTTGAGGAATAAGGTGACTCGGTGCTGAGTTTCGCTGGCAAAAACTAACCAACAAGGAAATGTGTTTTCTTGATTTAATTTTGAAGTAAATGTCAGATGATGGGCGCGAATTCCTACCCAAAGAAGTTGTTCGGTAATGGGTTCGAGAACGCGTAAGTTACAGTTCCAATCAAGTGCTTGAATTTGTTGCGAATCGATTTTTTGAGCGCGAGAAAAGTTTTTACATTCTGTCACTTGGGCAACTTTAAATGTGGGGGGTCGTTCAAAGATTTCTTGTTTCGTTCCTGTGGCAATTACTTTACCTTGGTCGAGGATTAGTAGGTTATGGCAAAGACGATAAGCTTCTTCGAGTTTGTGGGTAATAAATAAGGTGACTCCTGAGTAATTAGTCAGAGTTTCATTGAGTAGTTGTTCGATTTGACTGCGGAGATAAGTATCTAAGGCGGAAAGAGGTTCATCTAAGAGTAATAATTCTGGTTCAATTGCTAAAGCCCTGGCTAAGGCTACTCGCTGTTGTTGTCCGCCGGAAATTTGCTGGGGATAACGATTTTCTAAGCCTTGTAGTTGCATCATTTTTAGGTATTTGCTAACTCTTTTGACTCGTTTTTGGGGCGGTAATTTTTGTAAGCCGAAGGCGATATTTTGGGCGATGGTAAGGTGGGGAAAAAGGGCGTAGTTTTGGAAAACAAAGCCGATGCGACGTTTACGACTGGGGAGATTAATGTTTTGTTGGGAGTCAAATAAGATGCGTTTATTTAAGACAATGCGACCTTGATTTGGTGTTTCTAAACCAGCTAAACAACGTAGAGTCATGCTTTTTCCTGAACCGGATGCACCTAAGATTCCTAGGGGTTTTTGATTTGTAGTAAAGGTGGTTTTGAGTTGAAAGTTGGGTAGGTTTTTTTCGAGAGTTACGAAGAGTTCGGGTGGTTGTTGGGGAAGGGGCGATCGCGCAAGTTTGCTGATTTGATTCTGGTTTGCTATCTTGAAGTCTCGAAACTGACCGAAAATTAAGAAGTTAAGTAAAGTTTTGCTAAAGGGACTTGACTGAAAGCTGTTAGTTTGCTGCGGATTTTGGCGATCGCACCAATAATTAATAATGGCGATCGCGCTCAAAGAAATTGCTACCATTACCAGTACCCAGTTGAAAGCTTCATTCATTTTCCCAGCTTCTGCGGCGAAGAAAATCGCGATCGGTATCGTCTGAGTTTTCCCCGGAATACTGCCTGCGATCATCAAGGTAGCCCCAAATTCACCTAATGCTCTCGCAAAGGCTAAAATTGTCCCAGCAACGACTCCTGACCTTGCTAGAGGTATTAAAATTAGCCAAAACAATCTCCATTCCGAAACCCCTAAAGTACGAGCGCAATTAATTAAATCATCATCAACTTGTTCAAAAGCCCCTTTTACGGTTTTATACATCAAAGGAAAAGCTACTACAGTCGCCGCAATTACTGTCGCATACCAAGTAAAAATAAGCTTAATTCCTTGTTGTTGCAAAAATTGTCCAATCGGGCTATTTCTTCCTAATAATAACAAAAGCAGAAAACCTACTACTGTTGGCGGTAGTACCAATGGTAAGGTAAAAACACCATCAATAATTTCTTTACCTTTGCCTTGATAACCGCTCATCCATCTTGCCGCAGTAATTCCTAAAAAGAAGGCGAATACTGTCGCTATAATTGAAGTTTTTAGAGAAATCCATAAAGGATATAAATCTATTTCCATCATTATTTATTAGCAAATATTTATCAGTTATTATTT
>JAWQFW010000288.1:0-6150 GCA_035968095.1 Oscillatoria sp. PMC 1068.18 | reverse complement strand
ACTCTTTTCTGTGTAATCAACTTAATCAGATTATGTCTTTATTTTATCTGAAACTTTTCCATCGAGAACCTGATTATTCTGAACAAGCAAAGCCGTCTTTGTTTACCAATTCCGAACCAAGTTTAGGAAATTTAGAAACACAAGCTGGTGCGTATAAGCTACAAATAAAAGTCGCTGAAAAACATCAGAAAATTCGACAAATTTACTGTTGGGAAAGGCGCTTTCTGTTGTAGCCAAATCATAAACAATAATTTTTCATTACTAAATAAAATTTGGTTCAGCTACTTCCCAATCTTAATTTTAATAAAGTCCGCGTTGACGGGCTTTTTTTTATTTACTATTTTAATGTTTAGCAAGACAATTTATTTGGAAAATAATTTAAAAGATTTTAATCAACTTATCTAAAAATTAGCGCAAAGAGACGTTTTAACCAACGCCTCTATACAAAAATTATCTCAATATTTTTATTCTTCTTCAGCACCTTCCTCTTCTTCTAACTCTTCACCTTCGCCACCTAAACCTTCTTCTTGTTCAATACCTTCTCCTTCGGGAGCAATTTCTTCTTCTGCACCACCACAAGCACCGACAAAAAGTAGTAATAGTAGTGAAGCAAACAAACCTAAAAATCTCGATGAAGTTCTCACCATAATTTTAATTTTCCTCAGCCCAGTTTCATTAAGAAAATGGTTAAAATAGTAAATCTTAAAGCGTTTTAGCACTGACTATGGTAACTAATTTTGTCGGGGTGGGTGACTACAAAATCGAAAATTATCAATTTGCAGTTCTTGTGAAATAGCCCACAAAATTAACTTAATTTTAGATTCAGGCAAATTGCCAGATAGTAAAACGCTTTAAGGCTTACTATTTAAACCAACAGACATTATTGTTGTGTAAGAAGAGTGTTTTTGTAATCTCTCTGTGGGTATAGTATTTGTCTTTGAGTAATAGGAAATTAGAAGTTAAAATTGAGTTGGCGATCGCTAATTGGGCAGAATTTAAAGTTGCCATTGAAAGAAACCGACTAAACGCCCGATTATCCGGTGTTTCCAGAAAGAACGTTTGCGCCATTCAGAGAGGCTAACTTGCTGACTTTTGGTAAAAGCTTCTGTAAAAACTTGCTCGATATTCTGCAATAATTTTGGTTCAGCAGTAGAAATATCAAGTTCGTCATTGTGAAAAAAGCTCCGGGGATCGCAATTCGCGCTACCTGTCCTAATCCATTGGTCGTCAACTAACAACATTTTCGCATGAATCATGCTTGGTTGATATTCATAAATTTCGACTCCTCCTTTGAGTAAATCGCCATATTGTTCGTAGGAAGCGTAATAAACGAACTTTTTGTCACAGCGATCGCTAGTTGTTAAGATCCTGACATCTGCTCCTAACTTTTTGGTATCAATCAAAAGTTTCCGGGTATTTTCATCGGGTAAAAAGTAAGGACTAGCTAACCAAAGTCGGCTTCTGGCGCAAATAATGCTATTTTGAATTAAAGCTTTAATTGTGGAAGCGCGGTAAGTGGGGTTGGTTCCTGGCGTAACGAGAATTAAAGGATTATCGGCGGGATAATCTTTAATCACATCTCTACCTAAATTGGCGACTCCACCACTGTAAGTCCAATGCTGCATAAAGATTCCTTCTAAAACGCCGACAATTTCGCCTTCTAAACGCATTTCTACGTCTAGCCAGGGTGCAGTATCGCCGAACTTTTCGACACCATCCCAATAATCAGAAATTCCTGCCCCGCCAATTAAAACAAATTTACTGTCAATAATTAATAATTTGCGGTGAGTACGTCCGGCATAATTTGCAGGCGCTCGCCAGTTAAACTGATTAAAGAAACAGATTTCTACGCCTGCGGCTTGAAGTCTTTTCCAGTAACGTTTTGGTAAATCTTTGGTACCGTAGCTATCGACAACTAATTTTACTTTAACTCCCGCCGCCGCACGTGCGGCGATCGCGCTAGCAAAATTATTAGCGCGTTTCCCTGGAGTCATAAAAAATGTTTCAAAATGGATTGTTTCTTGGGCGCTAGAGATTGCCTCTATTCTCGCTTGTTGAATTTGCTCTGGTTCGTCCCAAAAATTGGTGGCAAAACCGTAACTAGATAACGAGTTAGTCATGCTAGCTAAAGCAATCGGAAAGCGCTTGTCTCGCGGTGAAGGAGCATTTTGAACTCGATAAATAACTGGTTGACGAAAAGCACCGCGAATGTACAAACTGATTAAGATAACTATGGCTAGTCCGAGGGCAATCCAGAAAAGCCACTCGAAAATTGTAGACAGTATTGACATAATACAAGAGAAGCTTTTCGGTTTAATTAAGATGAAAATCAAGGGCTAGAGGTTGTCCTTATCTTATCGGTTTTTGCCGCAAAAATTAATTATGGCTAAGGTTTGTTTAGAGCAAGTTACGCGCAAGTTTGAAAATGTTACTGCGATTGAAGAGATTACTTTTGAAGTTCCTGATGGTGAGTTTTGGGTGTTAGTTGGTCCTTCGGGTTGTGGTAAGTCTACGGTGATGCGGACGATCGCGGGTTTGGAGTCGGTGAGTTCGGGTAAGATTTATCTTGACGAGGTGCTAGTGAATGAAATTCCGGCTAGACAGCGTGATGTGGCGATGGTATTTCAAAATTATGCTTTGTATCCTCACATGACGGTGGCGGAAAATCTGGCTTTTGGGTTACAAATGCGAAAAGTAGACAAAGAAACGATCGCCAAACGAATAGAAATGGTGGCGCGATCGCTCGATATTGCCCATCTTCTCAATCGTAAACCAAAACAACTTTCTGGGGGACAACAACAAAGAGTAGCATTAGGTAGGGCGATCGCGCGACAACCAAAAGTCTTTTTACTCGACGAACCTCTTTCTAATCTTGACGCGCAACTCCGTGATGATACGCGCGCAGAATTAAAAAGATTACACGCACAAGTCGGAATTACGACGATTTATGTCACTCACGACCAAACCGAAGCCATGACTCTTGGATCTCGCTTAGTCGTTCTTGAACGCGGTCGCATTCAACAAATTGGTCGTCCTCAAGACGTTTATGCTTATCCAGCAAACTTGATGGTAGCTACTTTTTTAGGTAGTCCGCCGATGAATATTTTACCTGTCTCTTGCCTAAATAAAAATTTTGTGCTGGGCGATAATATCTTACCAATTCCCGATTCCATCTCTCAAAAAATACAACCGAGTCAGGGAGAAGGCTTTAACTTAGGTATTCGTCCAGAAGATATTTTGGCGAGATCCTCTGAATCAGGAGAAAATCTCGGTAAACTGTCAGTAGAAGTGGAACTTGTCGAACCTTTAGGACGCGAAACCTTAATTCGAGGTAAACTACCTAATTCTGAGGTAACACTTAATTTTATTGCTCCTGCATCCTGGCAGGAAAGCCCCGGCTCTCAGGTAGCTATTCAACTCGATCTTGAAAAACTGTTTGTCTTCGATCCTACTAGCGGCAAGACAGTCTATCCTTTAAGGTAGAAAAAAGCCCAGACCGCAGTTGCCATGACGAAGGTCTATACTACCCAAGAACTAATCCAAATCTTAGCAGCAGAACGCCAAGCTTGTCTGAAAGGAAAGCGGCTCGATCTTTCTGCTCTTGTTGATGATGGCTTTCCTCTGATTGAAAATTTTTTCAACACCGATGGTATCCAAAAATACAGCGCCTATCAAGGTTTTAAGGCAGTAATTCATCAGTATCAACTTGAAAATCAAGTATCAGGAATTGTTTGGCAGCAAATAACTCTTCAAGGCAAAACTTTGCGTTATCCCCAAGTAGATTATCAATTAATGGCGCTTCCTAGCGATTTGAAAATTATTAAATCTGTGCGAGACAAAGTAATCTCTTTCTGGCAAGAAGTTACTGCGGGAATGGATTTTTATTTAAGTATTAATTACGGGAAAAACTATCAGCAAATTAGTGCTAATGAAGTCGAGGGCATTGTTGAGCGTACTGAATGGGCAACTTTAATGAAATGGGAAAAATCCGCTTTTCTGGAAATTCTTTTACAATTAGGTTGGGGGAAACCAGAAGAAGCATTTCATTGGCGCGGTTGGCCCCATTCAGGTAGCGAAGATATCCATGCTGTTAAGCCAGGAAACAAACCTATTTGTTAGAATAAAATTGTTTCTCGACTCTAGCGAAAAAGGTTATTTGCTAGAATATTTTCCCGGCTCTATCTGGTAATAAAATTGACTTTAGGAGAATGAATTAGGAGCCTCTAAAAACTATTCTCCGACAAAGCCAAGAAACAAGTTTAGGAATAATTAGTTTTATGCTACAAACAACATTACGAGGACGCTATGTAATAATTAAACAACTAGGAAGTGGTGGTTTTGGTGAAACTTATTTAGCTGAAGATCGCGACTTTCCAGGAAATCCTCATTGTGTTGTGAAAAGGCTACAACCACAATCAACAGATCCTTCATTATTGAAATTAGCAAAACGTTTATTTAATACCGAAGCAGTTGTTTTAGCGAAGTTAGGTAAACATCCCCAAATTCCTTATTTACTAGCGCATTTTGAAGAAAATGGCGAGTTTTATTTAGTTCAAGAATTTCTCGATGGACAAGATTTAGGTGAAGAATTTGTTGCGGGGAAACGCTGGAATGAAGACCAAGTTATTAGCTTTTTAAGTGAAACTTTACCAATTCTCAAGTTTATTCACGAAGAAAAAGTAATTCATCGAGATATTAAGCCAGAAAATATTATCAGACGGACGAAAGATAACCAATTATTTTTGATTGATTTTGGTGCAGTTAAGGAAATTACGACTTTAGTTATTAACCAACAAGGACAAACTAATTTTACCATTGCGATTGGCACTTCGGGCTATATGCCTAATGAACAACAAGGTGGTAAACCTCGGTTTAATAGTGATATTTATGCTTTAGGAATGGTCGCAATTCAAGGATTAATTGGTGTACATCCAAAAAGTTTACCAGAAAATCCGCAAACAGGTGAGGTAGTTTGGCGCAATCATGTGCAAATTAGCGATAATTTAGCGGCAATTTTAACGAAAATGGTGCGATCGCATTTTTCCGATCGCTACCAAACTGCAACTGAGGTACTCGCAGATTTACATGATTTGTCTCATCATTCTGTATCACCAGTAACAAATTCTCCCACTGGGGCGAAATCTACTGCGCCGACAGTGGCGCTACCGCAACCGAATCAAACACAATCTCGCTCAAAATCCCGAAATCCGCTAAAACTAACCCCAATCTTACTAATTCTCTTTATTGCTGGCGCAGGCTATACGATTTCACAGTTATTCTCTCGTCCTGAAGTCAGCGAGACTCCCACACCGACAACATCTCCTTCCATCCCTCTACCAGTACCAGAAAACGATTCTAGCCCGATACCTTCTCCGACGACAGAAAACCCCACAACTGTCCCAGAAGACGATTCTAACCCGACATCAGCAGAATCTCGCGCTACAGAATTTTATCAACAAGCAGAGACTTACCGCAAAGAGGATCGCCATCGAGAGGCGATCGCAACTTACGATCGCGCGATCGCCATTAATCCCAATTACGCCGCAGCTTGGGCAGGAAAATGCTATTCTCTTAACATAAGAAATCAATTTAGTCAAGCCTTAGAAGCTTGTAATCAAGCCTTAGAAATTGACCCCGAAAACGTTCAAGCTTGGACAAGCAAAGCCTTTACTTTTAACGCTACCAGACAATATAATCAAGCAATTGTTGCCGCAAATCGAGCCATTCGTTACCAAGCAAATAATACCCAAGCTTATGTTAATCGTGGCGTAGCCCAAAGAAGATTAGAACGCTACGAAGAAGCCTTAGAATCCTATAATCAAGCTCTTAAAATCGATCCTAATTATGCCGAAGCATGGCATAATCGCGGCTACGTTTTAGAAGAATTAAAGCGCTACGAAGAGGCACTTACTTCCTATGAAAAAGCAATTGAAATCGACCCAAGTTTACAACAAGCTATCGAAAATCGTAACTATTTGCGGAAAATTTTGCAACGAAAAAACTCTCAGTAACTCGTTTCTTGATTCTGCTTTATAAATTGTCCAATTAAAACAACAAAAACACTCGATTACAATTTAACTTTTAACTGAAATTTTTCACTAATAATACCAAGTTGCGTCTAGAGATAGTGTTCTTGTGAAGTGATAATGT
>JAWQFW010000287.1:0-6154 GCA_035968095.1 Oscillatoria sp. PMC 1068.18 | reverse complement strand
GGGATTGGGGATTGGGGATTGGGAGGAATTGGGAGACTTGGAGGAATTGGAGGAATTGGAGGAATTGGGAGACTTGGAGGAATTGGAGGAATTGAGAGACGAAGACAAGGAAAAATTGTGGGATAAACTGATCGGGTGTTAACTGTTTACTGGCGTAGAGACATTGTATGCAACGTCTCTACATACCCTAATCCCTCTCGACTAAACACTCATTGCCAACATTCGCTGCATTGGCTTGAGGGCAGCTTTACGAATTTCTTCAGGTAAAATAATCTCTGGAGTGCGATTTTTCATTGCTAAATAAATCTTCTCCAAAGTATTTAAACGCATATGAGGACATTCGTTGCAAGCACAACTCTTCATCGGTGGGGCTGGGATAAACTTTTTCTGTGGTGTTTGCTTTTGCATTTGGTGAATTATCCCCGGTTCGGTAGCGACGATGAAAGCTTTGGTATCGCTTTCCCGGACATATTTCAACAAAGCGGATGTGGAACCGATGTAGCTAGCATGACGTAAAACTTGTGGTTCGCATTCGGGATGGGCGATTACTTCGGCTTCTGGATATTCTACCTGTAACTGCACAATTTTCTTTTCGGAAAAGAGTTCGTGTACCATGCAGCTACCTTGCCATAAAACCATTTCACGATTGGTTTGCGCCATTACATAACGACCGAGATTTTGGTCTGGTGCAAAAATAATTGGTTGGTCTTGGGGTATTTGGTTGACTATGTGAACTGCATTTGAGCTAGTGCAGATTATATCGCTCATTGCCTTGATTTCGGCGGTGCAGTTGACGTAAGAAATGACTAAATGATCTGGATGTTGGGCTTTGAATCTGGCAAAAGCGTCGGGGGGACAGCTATCTGCTAGGGAACAGCCTGCATCTAAATCTGGTAAGAGAACCAGTTTGTCGGGGTTGAGGATTTTGGCTGTCTCTGCCATAAAATGTACTCCCGCAAAGACAATTACCTCGGCATCGGTGCTGGCTGCTTGTCGCGAAAGCCCTAGTGAGTCGCCGATGTAGTCGGCGATGTCTTGGATATCTGGATCTTGGTAGTAGTGGGCGAGGATAACCGCGTTTAATTTTTGTTTGAGATCTGCGATCGCGCCCAACAAGTCGCTGGGAATAGCGGTTACTGGTTTAGGAAGTACAGTAGTAAACAATTTGGTTTATTTAGGATCGGGAATGTAAATTTTTCTATCTTAATTATAGTTACTTTTACCAAAAGTTTCACTTGTTTCCCAAGATCGCAGAGACACTAGGCTAGATCCCAGTGCTAGAAACAGTTTTAGCAAACTAATCGAGCCAAGCTTGCTTAAAATTCTGGTAAATTCCAAAACTGAGGTTGAAATTCGTTTAAGGAGTTGAGAACTTGATGGGCATTTTGATATAAACTGCGATCGAGGTCAGGGTCGGGAATGGCAACTACTGACATCCGGGCGGCTAAAGCGGCTTGTACTCCAGAGAGAGAATCTTCAAAAACGAGACATTTTTCTGGAGAAGCGCCTAAACGCTGGGCTGCAAGCAGAAAAATGTCTGGTGCAGGTTTACCTTGTTTTAACTCAGGGTCGTCTCCGGTGACGATACAATCGAAGACACTAAACCATTGTTGATGAGAACTGGTTTTGAGGGCGAATCTTTGCTTGGCGGTGCTGGTAGCAACGGCTTGAGGTAGGTGATGTTGATGGAAATGTTTGGTAAGAGTTACTGCTCCGGGAAGAGGCTGTGCCTGGGGATATAATTGAGTAATAATTTTTTCTCGCTGTTGGAGATATTCGCTGGGAGTCAGGGGAATTTGGAGAATTTCGACAATAATTTTTGCTGAGTCGAAAGCGTTTCTTCCGGCAATTTTGGCTTTTACTGAGGTATCGAAGATTTTACCGTAACGAGCGGCGATCGCGCTGTTAACTTCAGCGTTGATTGATTCGGTGTTTAAAAGTAGACCGTCGAGGTCATAAATAAGATAAGCTATTTTACTCATAGAAACAAGAAAGCTCTCAAACTTGATTGGCGATCGCTATTTTGACAAAATACCAGTAACAGTTACAGTTTCAGGCTAAAACTCCAGCCGTGTTGCTGAAATCCTAAAGATTCGTAAAAATGATGAGCGCGCGATCGCTTCAGATTCGATGACAAAGTAAGTTTATAGCATCCGGCTGCCTTACCCAACTTGAGTGCTTCTTGAATCATCGCTGTGCCAATACCACGCGATCGCAATGCTAAACTTACTACCACTGCATCTAAAACGGCAAATTTGTGTATTCCTGGGTGCATCATTGTCGGAACAATTAAAAGACTAAATGTTCCTACTGCTTCGTTATCTAAATATGCTAGATAAATATTGTAATTCGGGATTTTTGCCATTTCTGTAAAAAGTTCGGCTGCTTTTTTTTCACTTAGTGGTGTTTCGTTATTCATTGCTGCATAAAGTTTAATCAGAGTTGCTAAATCAGCATTAGTAGCAATCCGAATCTCCAAATTCATAGCTTTTCCAAAATATTTTTCATTATTGGTTTGAAGGCTTCAATTTCTGCTAAAGAAGGTGTAGTTTGTCGCCAACTTTCCCTTTGCTGCAAGCGATCGCACCATTTTTGTAGTTTCGGATATTCATTTAAAGAAATCCCAAACAAAGGTAATGAAGGAACAGCAGTACCCGCGACAATTTCTGCTAACGTAAATTTTTCGCCAAGAAAATAAGAGCTATCTTCGTTTAATTGAGTTTCCAAAAAGTTCATTACTGTAGCAATTTTTTGTTTGGCTTGAGCAACTTTTTCTTTCTCAATCGCAAGTTCCAGCATTTGCCGCATCAAAGGTAAAGTTGCTGGTAAAAGTTCGTTCATTGTCACCATTTCAATCATTTTTACTATTGCTAAAGAGCGACTTTCATTTGGGAGCAAAGTTGGTTGAGGATATTTCGCTTCTAAATAGTCTAAAATTGCTAAAGATTCAAAGACAGTAAATTCTTCGTCGATAATTACGGGAATGTGATGAAAGGGATTAATTGCTAAGAAATCTGGTTGAAATTGAGAGCCATCTAAGGGAACTTCAATTAACTCAAACTGAAGCTTTTTTTCGAGTAAGGCTACCCAAACTCGACGCGCATTTAAAGAGATTCGGTTGTAGTAAAATTTCAACATTTACTAAATAATTAATTATCGAAAAGGTACAATTTTGATTAATGAATTGACTTCTAGAGTCAATTCATTCCATTTGCCTGAATTAATGTTATGCTACATCAAATTGGGAGCGCAGGTAAGCGATCGCTATTCGCTATTTATCTCTAATTTTTTAAGTATGTGTTAGTATATTTTTGCTATTTTGTCAAGGGTAAAAATAACTTTCTGCAAAAATAATCAACCTTAACTGAGTCACAAAAAAGGTTGATTATTCAGAAATTTTCGGCTTTTTAACCTTCTACTAACAGGATGTGAATGCCGATAAAGAAAAGACTACCAACTACGAAAGAAAGAAAATGCGCCCGGTCAAATTCTGGTAGTTCCGAACGGGAAACTCGATAGAGAACTATACCTGCAACAACAGCAGCAATTATATCCATGAGAAATTCACTTGGTTCGCTGACAAAATGGAGCGTAATTCCGAGAAAAATGGCAAAAATGAGTGCAAATCTGCCATACTTAATAAACTTTTCTTCTAGTTCTTCAACGAGTCCCAAATCATTGCTCAAAAGATGAAAACCCATCAGAATTGCAAATAATAAGGCTAAAAAAACTGTTTCTGGGGCTTCCTCTCCAATGGCGATCGCGAAAAGTAGATTATACAAAAACGCCTGTGCCAGAATAATCCCATCACGTATTCCTGCCATCGCTTTTTTCCTACGATAGCGTTCAGTATAATACTCTATACCATAAAAAACAGCGAATCCCAATAGAATCAAAAAGTAAATCCGTTCACCCACTAGATCGTGAGACACTTCCAAACTGGGTAATAGTTCTAAAAAAATGTATGCAACTGCAAATCCCCCTGCAAGTGAGCTAAAATGAGGTTCAATATGCTCTCGATACTTCGCTATGTAAGGGGAAACAAAGTGAATAATTGCAAACAAACTTCCCAAAACTAAAAGTTCGATATTTTCAAACATTTCTTGAAAGACCTCCTATTAAGCAATTGCTAAAATTTTTTTCATCTTTCCCCAAAAATAGACACCAACTGTTGAGTTTTAAGTCAATCATTAGTTTTAATGAATCATTTCTAATGAATGATGCACCTAATCTAGGTCAGATTTTTCAACTTGAAGCAATCTGAAGAGCTTAATTTAACCGCAGGAGTTGAAGCAAAAGAGGTATCGCCAGAGTTAGCGCTAGAGTAAAATGAGATAATTTGTCTTGAAGACAAATTACCTGACTCAGAATGATTGTCACTGTAACATATTTTGGGAAGCTGGTGACAAGATTTGAACTTGCGACCGGCTGATTACAAATCAGCTGCTCTACCACTGAGCTACACCAGCACTATCAATCAGTATAACAAACTTTCGTAACATTGAAAGAGCAAGAGTTATTTTTTTTTGTTTAGCAAGAGGTAAAGAGCGATCGCCACCCCAAATTTTTTGATGCTCAGACCTATCCTGACGAAAAACCGAGATTTGCCTCGGAGAATTTATTGCTCCATTGCTTAACTAAGCCATATTACTTTCAATCGCCCAACGAGCCAACTCAGTTCGATTGTGCAGATTAGTCTTATTGAGCATATTCGAGACATGACTTTCGATTGTCCGTTGAGACACATTCAGTTGTTGAGCTATTTCGCGATTTGCCATACCCTGTGCTACTAAGAGAACTACTTTAGTTTCAGTAGGAGTTAACTCCACATTTTCCGGAACTTGAATTCTCGAAGCCGAATCAGAGTTTCGATTCGGGTAAGACGACCAACGATCTGCCCGTCTCAGGGAAGATTCTACCTGAGCAACTAACTCTTCCGGTTCAAAGGGTTTCACCATGTAAACATCAGCGCCAATATTCAAACCCTTAACTCGGTCAGAACTTTGACCCTTAGCCGACAGAAACAAAACCGGAATCCAACTGATCCGAGGATCTTGGCGAATATGTTCAACTAATGCGTGACCGTCCATTTCTGGCATCATCACATCGCAAATTATCAGATGAGGAATTTCCCGGTCTAGCACATCGAGTGCTTCGCGACCATTTTCAGCCGTAATAACTTCGTAACCCCGAAACTCTAGATAGTCTTTGACTAAGAGAATGAGGTTGGGGTCGTCATCGATTAAGAGGAGTTTTTTTTGGTCTTTTTGAGCGTTTTCCTTCATTTTGTAACACTCGCGATGTTTGGCGCGATCGCCATGAGCTTAAAATTTCCTTAGTGGGTTATCTTATCTTAGTAGTTCAAGTTGCTATTATCCAGTTAGATGCAACTTTCCCCACCAGTAAATTAATTTTGCCCCTAAATTATACCAAAATGAGTTAAATAGCAACCTGCAAATTCCGTAAAACTACTGAAGGAATTTCACACTTAATCTGTTAGTTTATACTTTTTTCCCGCATTTGTGCCACTTGTGACTTGTGAGGAGAGATACCTTCTCCAGATGCCGAGGAACACACAAAGATAGAATAAAACTAATATATTTAAACTTGTCCTTAATTTCTAGCTTTTGACATCCTCACCGCCCTAAAACGGACAGTGATTCCTAAACCTTACGATTTAGGTTTCTGTTTCCTCGCAGTTGCCTTTACCGATTTACTCGGTTGGGGTCTTACACTCGCTCCACAGACTAACACCGCAAGCCCTGCGGCTAAAATGTTCTTTGCTGCGTTAATGTCACGGTCATGGTGAGTTCCACATTCGCGACACTCCCATTCTCGAATCTTTAACGGCATCTTGGAAACAATATACCCACAATTACTACATCGCTTGGAACTAGGAAACCATCTCTCGATCTCAATGTATGTTCTCCCATACCAACGGCATTTGTAGGCTAATTGTCGCGTAATTTCACCCCAACTCGCATCACTAATTGCTTGAGCGAGTTTTCGGTTCCTGACCAGGTTTTTTACCGCTAAATCCTCAGCTACTATCGTTTGGTTTTCACGAACGAGTTGAGTGGTTAGCTTGTGTAGATGGTTTTTTCTGGTATCGGTAATTTTGGCGTGAATTTTCGCGACTTTGATTCGGGCTTTC
>JAWQFW010000286.1:0-6209 GCA_035968095.1 Oscillatoria sp. PMC 1068.18 | reverse complement strand
TGTATATTCTGAGCGCCTTTGAATTTTTAAGTAATTATTATTCCCCAGAGAAACAATTAAATTTATACTCCAACTTTCGCAAGTAAAGACTCCATCTGTGACCAACTTAATCCTTTTTGAATATAATCAGGTATTTTCGGATTAAAAGGACTTTTTGCCCGATCTACCCTCAAAATTGTTGCCGTATCGGGTAATACAGGTACATCAGGATCGAAAGCAGTAGGACGCATCAAAGAACTAGAAAAACCTTTGAAAATAGCTATTTCGTCTTCATCACCAGCAACTTCAGCGCGAATAATCAAAACCTCTTGGGGGCATTTAATAGTATATGCTTCTAAACGTTTACTAATCGACTGACTCATCTTAATATTTTGGCGATCGCCACTTTCTCCTCCGCTTCATTACAACTTACCAAA
Source organism: Oscillatoria sp. PMC 1068.18 (assembly GCA_035968095.1). Classification (GTDB taxonomy): domain Bacteria; phylum Cyanobacteriota; class Cyanobacteriia; order Cyanobacteriales; family SIO1D9; genus IIICB1. The sequence continues at coordinate 5,793 of JAWQFW010000286.1, read as the reverse complement.
AACCGACATCGGCAATCCGAAATCACCTTAGCTGAACTTTTTATTGTTCCATTGCTATGCGTCCTTGCCTACCCAATCTAATCAAAACAAAATAGGCAAAATAAACCACATAAACAATCAATCCCATCATTCCAATAAAGCCGAGAAATCCTGGTGTAGAATCAGCATGAAAAATTTGTTTGTAAAGTAAAGGTGCTTCCGTCCAAACCAGACAGAAAGGCGTTTTCACCGCTCCTTCCGAAAATCCACAAGGTAAGAAAGGTATAAACAACAAAGCTCCAACAAGACAATAAATAGTCACTGCCCAACGCCATGCAGTCAAAGCTAATTTTAAAGCACTGCGAGGCATATCAGCAATTTCTTCATTAATATCCACCCAAAACCAAAGGGAAATTGGAATGAGAATTCGAGCCAAAAAACTACTGAGAAAACCAATTTGCCACTGAGGAATTAACAAGTAAACCGTAATCATCAGTAGACTAGCAACACGCCAATAAATAATTAGCAAACGAACGATCGCATCAGAGCCACGGACTAACGCCCAAATTGTCAACCCAAGGGGAACAATAACCGTAAATAATACTGCCAAACGATAATCCATCCAAACCAGCGATCGCAACCAAAGTCCCACTTCCATTAGTTTCTGCTCTAAGCACCATTAAATTATTTTATAAGTAATCGTTACTATCTCGCTCAACTGCGAGGAGCAATTAGCGCAGTAGCATCAACATCCCAAAAGGATCTTGCCAAAATCTGCTCACAAAATAAAGAGCAGTTGAAACCTCCTCTCAAAGATTTCAACTGCTGTCGGATTAACTTGAAACACTTTTAGCTCAAGCTCTCACTCACCAAGCTAACCAAGCTCTAGTCTTCGTAGACTCGGCATTCTGCAGCTTCAGGATTCTCATCACAGTATTGTTGTAGAGAATTTTTCTTCGGCTGTTTATTCTTTTGATGTGCTGCTTCCGCTTGCAATTCTTCCACAGCATCCCACGCAGCCGCACATTCAGCAGACTCTCCTCCCTGAGTTCCACAAACGTTTTTAGCTTCCTGGCGTTCTTGTTCGATTTGTTCTTGTATGTTGCTCATGCTTGTTCTTGTCCGAGTTATTAGTTATTTACAAGAAGTTTTGGTAGTTTAGACTATTTGCTGTTATTTTACCAATGCTAAAGTCTAACATTGATTCAGTTAGCTTTTTGCTTAACCCTGGTCAGGCGTTGTTTCCGGTTTCCTGGGACTCAACTCGCTAGAACGCGGTTTTTCCTGGAAAATTTACCAACTTGACTGTTGGCAGCAAGCAATCCTGACTCTATTTTCTAATTTTATCATTAGCAAATAGGGAGAAAATCTGTAGCAAGTGTTATACCTTTGTCCAGATTGCAGTTTTGATGACACTCTTGTCTAACTAACCTCGTTAAGATTAAATTAAGCTTCAATTGATTTATGCTTATTGAAAACCCATCAGCCGATTAACTGAGATTACCGCAATGGCTAATCAGATCCAGTGGATAAATGCCTTATCAACCCGTGCTTCTCTCGAAGCAGCAGTAAAAGAAGTAGTTGGGCGCGTTCAGCAGTCTTTGTCTGCTCAACCTGACTTGGGAATCGTTTTTATCTCGTCAGCGTATGCTAGCGACTATCCTCGTCTGGTTCCTTTATTAATTGAAGAGTTACCCTTACCAGTATTAATTGGTTGTGGGGGTGGAGGAATCGTGGGGATGAATGAACCAACTCAAGTCTTGGAAGTTGAGGGAAATCCGGCTTTGAGCTTGAGCGTAGCTCATTTACCAGAAGTAACTGTACAGCCTTTTCATCTTTTGGAAGAAGATTTACCCGATCTTGATAGTCCACCTGATGCTTGGGTGAATGCGGTGGGAATTTCTCCGGAAGCTCAACCGCAATTCATTTTGCTTTCGGCTCCTTTTTTAACGAAAATTAACGATCTGCTGGCGGGATTGGATTTTGCTTATCCGGAGTCAGTTAAAGTGGGAGGATTAGCAAGTGCAACGGCAATGGGGATGAATCAAAGTGCTTTGTTTTACTATACGCAGGGAATGTCGGTTACTGATTCTTTGCGTCGAGAAGGCACTATTGGCGTGGCTTTAAGTGGCAAAATTGTTTTAGAAACGATTGTGGCTCAAGGTTGTCGTCCTATTGGTCCGGTTTATCAAATTGCTCAAGGAGAAAAAAATATTGTTGTGGAATTGGCGGAAGTAGAGGATTTACAAGCAAGTTCTCGTCCTCCTTTGACTATCTTGCAAGAACTGATTCAAAGTTTGAGTGAGGGCGATCGCCAATTAGCTCAACATTCTTTGTTTGTGGGGATTGTCGGAGACGAATTTAAATTTGAGTTAGGACAAGGGGATTTTTTGATTCGGAATTTGCTCGGAGTAGATCCGAAATTAGGTGCGATCGCGATCGGCGATCATGTTCGTCCAGGTCAACGTCTTCAGTTTCATTTGCGAGATGCGAAAACTTCTGCGGAAGATTTGCAACTGCTGCTTCAGCGCTATCAACAACAACAAGGTGCTTCTCCCTCTCCTGTTGGTGCTTTAATGTTTTCTTGTTTGGGACGCGGAGAAAGTCTTTATGGAAAACCAAATTTTGATTCGGTCTTATTTCGCGACTATCTCGAAGATGTGCAATTGAGCGGTTTTTTCTGTAATGGTGAAATCGGTCCAGTAGGATCTCGGACTTTTCTCCACGGCTATACTTCTGCTTTTGGGATTTTCCGTCAACCTTAGAAAAATAACTGGGCTTGATTGTCAATTAAAGTCGGTTTACCGTTGCGATCTTGAGCGCTAAATTTCTCGAAGTAGTCGCGAACTGCTGCTGGAAAGTCGGGAAAACTAAAGATCGCGTCACCAGCAGCAATATCTGCCCAAAAATAACGTAACTTGGGTGCAAGTTGCTCTGCTTGTGCTAGAGATAAGTTTAAAGGTGGGCTGGTTAACATTTTCAGCATAAACTGATAAGAGCGATCGCCCATCCATTCTCGCGATGTCTGTAATAAGTTTTCCCAACCTGGTAATTCTTCAACTCGATATGACTTAATTTCTAACTGGGTTTTCCCCAGACTATCGGTTTCCAACTCCAAAACTCGGTAAGGATGAGGATAACTAACCAGCGAACCTGTCGTAATTTCAGACAATCCCTCTTCTGCTACAATATCTTGTACGTGAAGATGTCCTGTAAATACTAATTTCACCTGATATTTTCGCAACATCTCTCGCAAGATCGAAGCATTGTCCAACATATAACGTCTTCCCAAAGGATGTGTTGACTGACCGGGAAGATGTTCGATCAAATTGTGGTGAATCATTACCAGAACCAACTTGTGGGAAAATTGTTCTAGGACTTGTTCGAGCCAAGTTAACTGGATTTGATCGACAACTCCTAACTGTTTCCCTTCCGCATCAAAATTATTAGAATTTAGGGCAATAAGCTGCACTCCGGGCAATAGTTCGCAAGTGTAGTAGTGTAGATTTGGATTCTGATAACCGCAGTGCGGGTAATATGAAGGAAAGTCTTTCCAGGCGATCGCGCGATCATTACTTTCAACAACAGGAACATCATGATTTCCCGGAACCAAATAAACTGGAAAAGGCAACTCTTGCAAGCGTTTTGCTAACCAACGATGATTTTCTGGTTCTCCATTTTGAGTCAAATCCCCCGGAATTAACAAAAAATCTAAGTTTAATTGTTGTAAATGCTGGAGAACAACTTCTAGTGCGGGAATACTAACTTCAACTAGATGAAAACGTTGAGGATTACTCCAAATCGTTTCCTGGAGAGCAATATGCAAATCGCTCACTACACCAAAGCGAAAGTTTAGACTCATATATTATTTGTAATTATAGATTTTTTCTCTACAGAAATTACACTCTAGACGATTAGCTGACAAGATTTTCAGCCTCTCGTCCAAAATTTTCCATTTCTCATTTTCTAACATAAATGAGGTTTTACTAGAATAAGTTAGTTCCTCGTCGCAAAAAACATTTTACACTTTAGAGCGAAACAGGTTAATTTGGCGCTCAAAATAACCTATATATCATCCAGGAGGTTTAAATTTGCCTAGAATTAGAGTACGTCAGCACGTCAATCCCTTGAGTAAACCTTATCAAATTCCTATAAATCCGCCAGATTGGGACAAAGTTTATGCTAACCTGAACTATCCCTTACATCTCGATCTTGGTTGCGGTTGGGGAGAGTTTTTGTTACAAATGGCTCAGAGCCAACCTGAGACTAATTTTCTGGGTTTGGAAATTCGCGAACCTTTAGTGGAAAAAGCTTGTTTTCAGCGAGATGAGTTGGGTTTAACTAATCTCCACTTCATTTTTACGAATGCTAATACCTCGCTAGCAGTTTTGCTAAAATCTTTACCAGAAGGTGTTTTACAGCGCATCTCGATTCAATTTCCTGACCCTTGGTTCAAAAAAAGACATCAGAAACGGCGGATAGTTCAGCCAGATTTAGTAGCTATTCTGGCAGAGTATCTAACAGATGAGGGAATGGTGTTTTTACAGTCGGATGTGAAATCGGTAGCGGTAGAAATGCGCGATCGCTTTCAAGAACATCCTAGTTTTGTCCCACAGCATCGTCAAACTTGGTTGGAGACTAATCCTTTTCCGGTAGCTACTGAACGCGAAATTTTGACTCTCTCTCGCAATGAACCTGTTTATCGCGTTTTATTCCGCAAACAATGTCCAGGAAACAATTAAGCGCGATCGTTCTTGTTTGCAGAATTAAACTTCATACTTAAATCTAGCCAGGAAGAGCGAGTAATGGGTGCGCTACTGGAAATATAATCTACACCTGTTTGAGCAACTTCGCGCAGATTGTCTAAAGTGATGTTACCCGAAGCTTCGATTTTGACTCGTGGATTAGTTTGGCGAATCAGTTCCACTGCTCGATACATTAGGTCTATGCTCATGTTATCGAGCATAATTATCTCCGCATCATTTTTTAGCGCTGTTTCTACTTCAGCTAAAGTCGTCGTTTCCACCTCAATACTGAGAGGATAAGGAATTGAAGCGCGAATTTTGGCGATCGCTTCTTGAATACCACCAGCAGCTTGAATGTGATTGTCTTTAATCATCACCGCATCGTCTAATCCTAAACGATGATTCATTGCTCCTCCTAACTGAGTAGCGTACTTCTCCAGAATTCTTAACCCAGGAGTAGTTTTGCGCGTGTCTACTAGCTTAGTCGGGAGATCGGCAATTTTTTCGACATACTCACGAGTCAAGGTAGCAATTCCACTCATTCGCATCGTTAAGTTCAGAGCAACTCTCTCACCCATTAGTAAAGCATCGATTGAACCGTGTAGCCGAGCTATTACTTGTCCCGACTCACAATGGTGTCCTTCTTCGATAATTGGAATAAAACTTACATCTTCACTAAGGAGATTAAATACTCTTGCAGCTACAGGTAATCCGGCGATCGTTCCTGTAGCTTTCGCAACCCAGTCAGCTTTAGCGACAGGAATATTTTCTTGTAATAGACCTTGAGTAGTGCGATCGCCGCGACCAATATCCTCAAGCAACCAACTTTGTAGCAAAGGATCTAGTACCAAGTCAGGAGGTAAAGTAGCGATTCTCTTCATGCTTACCAGTTATTTATTCTCTATCTAGTTTGCCATTGGAGAAAGAAACTTTGACCCAAATTTCGAGCGCGATCGCTTTCCTATTCTTAATCTACCTAAAACTTTTTTCCCTGAAACCATTACCCTGTCAGGTTTTCAGAGAATCGAAAAATTTTTTTCTCAAAAAAGGTTGACAGGCAGAGAAATAG
>JAWQFW010000285.1:0-6245 GCA_035968095.1 Oscillatoria sp. PMC 1068.18 | reverse complement strand
GCTATAGTTAATATTATAATAGCATTAGGAATCAAAAAATCTCCAAAGTGAACTTAACTACGTCCCAATAATTTAAAAAATTAATAAAGCTAGGTTATAATGTATAATTATTACAAGATCAAATAAACTTGTTGAATTTGTATTTTAATAAAGCTTAAGTTCTTAGATAAATTATACATTAAATTAAAAACAGTTTCATAAAAGAAAAAAAGAGGAGAGGCAAATGCCATTACAGGGAATTCCACCGCGCTATCAAGCTGGAATAAGACAATTAATAATTCTAGACAATGAGATTATTAGCCAAATTCTTAACGCATTAACTGATTCTATTCCTTGTTTAAATATAAGCCAAATAGCTGAGTCAGTAGCTTTGAAAAGTGGTTATGGAGAAATAGTAAATATTGAAGAGATTTTGAAGACAATAATTGCTTTATATTCTCTACGCAATACTTATGAAATATCAATACAAGAATTAGTTCATGATGTTATTGAAGCAATATCTATTACGAAAGAACTAGATGAATTATCTCTAGATGAACAAAATAAATTACAGGAAAGATTATCTAGTTTTTTGCAGATAGATCATATTTTCGGTGTGATGTCGAAAGCAATTGGGGTTATGACTGAGCAAAGTAATTTATTTTTGCACTCCCGAATTTTGACAGACATAAGACCTGTTTTTAATGTAGACTCTGAATCAGAAATTGTTGGCGTAGTAGTAATTCATAATTTAAAAATAGAATATCGGCACGAAGACAAAAAAAAAGAATTTTTTGTTGCATTAGATAGAAACGATATTAGAGAGTTACAGAATCAGTTAGAAAGAGCAATAAATAAAACTGAATCTATGAAATTTATTTTTGAAAAGGCAGAGATCCGTAACTTAGATGTTGAATATTGACGGGGGAAGATTAGAAAAGAAACAGAGATAATTAAGGGAGGAAACGTAATGAAGGTAATTAAAGAACAACCAAAGCTTTTAAATAATTATCGATATTCAAAAAGTAATCAAGAAATAGATTGGGATTATATTGCATCTCGCAAAATAAACAAGCTTGAAAGAGTAATTTCATTTGAATTTGCAGAAAAAAAGCAGAAAAAATATCAAGATTCAGAGCAGGATAAAAGAGAAGAGTTAGAGAAAATATTTGCTCAACTTGTTAAACAATGGCGAGAAGAGACTAGAGGCGTTTCTTCTACTACCGATCTAGCAATGCACCCTGCTTATCAACAGATTATTGGTATGGGTAAATCAGTGATTCCTTTACTTTTAAGAGAGCTTGAGCAAAAATCAGGACGGTGGTTTTGGGCATTAAAAGCAATTACACGAAAAGATCCTGTTTTGCCTGCTCAAAGAGGTAGGACAAAAGAGATGGTAAAAGCTTGGCTTGATTGGGGGCGTAGAAATGGCTACACATGGTAAGTAATAATGCTTGGCGATCGCAAGTCAAGAATTGGATTGAGCGCGATCATCCTAATTTAGTTTCTACAGATTATCAACTTACCAGTCCAGATACTATAGATTACAATTGCGTAGCTTGGGCAGCAGAAGATTCAGATGCTTGGTGGTGGCCAGATCCTTTAGATGAAAGTTACTGGCCTCCAGAAGTGGCTAGAGAAGAAACCCTAGAAGCGTTTGTCAATGCTTTCCAAACACTGGGTTACGAAATTTGCGAAAACTCAGCTTTAGAAATAGGGTTTCAAAAAATAGCTATCTATGTTTCGCAGGAAAAACCAACCCATGTTGCTAGACAATTAAATAACGGAAAATGGACAAGTAAGCTAGGTTCAAATGAGGATATTCAGCATGATACAATAGAAGGGTTAACTGGAGAAAGATATGGTCAAGTAGCTTGTGTAATGAAAAGAAAAATAAACGCTCCAGATTAAGTAACGATCGCAATCTACATTTTCGCAAGCTACAGCAGAGTAATGATCGCAGATGGATGAATTTGTTGAAAATTAAATCTTTTGTGAATAAACTTTTATTATTGATTGAAAAAAACTATCTTTAAACCAACAAGAAAGGCTGGGGTGGATGAATGCGGATGCGGGCGAAATCTTTATGCTGTGGGTTAATTAAGTAGTTACTTTCAATGGGGACGATCGCTGAAGGAACGATTAAAACAGCCGATCGCCGCGCTTGATACCACTCTGAACCAATCGTAGTTAAACTTGAGGGAGGGAATGTTGCTCGCCAGTTGGTGGGTAGTTTAGTTTTGTCGATTCTTTCAATTTGGAGGTCGTCGGGAAGTTCGATCGCGATCGCCACATACAAATCTCTCGCATCGATAATCTCCATCGCAAAAAACGTTTCTAATGCCGCTAACGAAAGCGTAGCGGAGGCGTAAACTATTTTCATCCCTCGAAAATGCCAACGACCCCCATGTCGCCGACAACCTTCACCACTAAAAGCACGAGGCGCTTGTTTTTTTTGGGAGATGCGCCAGATTGTTCTACTCAAGTGTACACCCCATACTCAATTTTATCGAGCAGTTCATCTACTTGTTGAGTTCCCGCATCGGTATCTAATAACTCTAAGGGAGTTGCTTCTGCTAAAGCCCGATTTGGTCTGTTGAGCCAGTTTTTTGCCGTTTCGCTATCTTGGAAAACAGCGATCGCGCGCGCAATAATTCTCGCTAGACGATACAAGCGATCTGATTCGGTAACATCCAACGGTTTGTTACTTTTCTTCCGACGAGAAATTGTTCTTTCTGAAGTTCCTAGCAACGCTGCAAGCTGTACTTTAGAAAGTCCGGAATACTCCGCTACTCGCTCTGCTGCATCCGTCGATAAACCTTGACGGACAATTTCCACCATCTCTAACGCTGATTGGTGCTGATTTTCGCTGGAATAGGGTATTTTTTCAATCCCCAAAATTTCATAAATAATCTCTTTGCCAGACATCCTGACATCCACTCACAGTCATGTGTCTTAAATCTTACCCTAACTCGGACACTAAGCTATATTGTTTTCCAAGTCAATTTCAATTAATTTATATGACTGGCGACACTAACTTGAATCTGCTCATCGAAAACGCGATTTTTTTCCTCATCGCCACCTCTTTTTTGACTATAACAGGCTGGATGTGGCGTAATAGCGAACCTTACAGTCTCCCCGAAACACTCCCCAGTTGGTTTAAAATTTGGTTTGGGACAGTGCAAATCCTCGGAGGAGTGCTTCCGATAGTAGCATTAATTTTCTGGGGTTTCTGGTGGGGATATTCTAGCACCTTCACTGTGTTAATTCCCTATTTAGTCATGCTGCTCTTACAAATTCTTTCGGAAATTATTTCTCTGAGACAGTTTCACTCAGTTGTTTGGGTAATGGTTCCTTATTTATATGTTCCTTATCGCGTTTGGCAACTGTATGAAGGTTTGACTATTTTGCCTCCAGAAAATGAATTGATTTGGATACGTTATTTGTTATTTGTAAATATTGTGGTTTGGATTGGCAATTACTGTCTAGATTTGGCGCAACTTCCCTTTTTATTACGTTGGAAAAATTGGGATAATAACCAAGAAAATTTTTAGCTAAATATTTAACAAAAAAATATTTTCGAGAATAAATATTGTTAGTTTTTAGCACTTATTCCCAGATAATCTAATCTTCAACTTTTCTAAAAAAAAGATGATTTATAAATATTATAAACAACATTTCTCCTAACGAAACTTCCTAAATATGTTCTTAACAATTTGCGATTAATTAAAATAATTTTTCCTCCTAAAAATACAACTTAGCGTGATTTTTTAGTAAACACTATTTTCTAAGAAAAAAATGGGGAACTTTAGTCCCCACTCCAAACTAACTTAACGGCTGAATATTCTCAATTCTCATCGAAGTATCGGGTGTTAATTTTGCTTCCGGATTCTCTTTTTCGGCGTAACGAATTGTCCGATTAGTTAATAGATAATATTGACCAATCTTCTCGTGAAAATCGCGCACATCTTCTCTCTCTAAAATTTCTCCGGTATTAGCATCACGGAAAATTGTTTGAAAATGAGTCACTAAATAACCTTCAGGGTTTTCGGTTATTCCAAGGGTATCGACAGTAACAGCAATGTCGCCAAATTTACGATTAACCTGGGTAATAACTTTGTCTTTCACTTGATAATAAGAATTCATTTCGTCCCCGATTTCAACAATTGTAGTTGCTGCTGAAGATAGTTCGGTTTTTGCTAGTTGGAAAGTAGCATTTTTGTGGGCTTCCGCAAAAGGAAGAGATTGACGATGAATTATTTCCATCCGAAATTGATTAGCAATTAATTCGCGCAAATATTTGCTGTTAATATTAATTACTTCTACTTCTAAATCTGGCGAGACGCGAACGATTCCTTGAGCTAGAATGCCTTGATGATTAATAGATACATCAGCAGAAAAACCAGGAAAATTTTTATCCCAAGTGTAACGATTTTCGTAGGCAGCGCGAAATAAATCTGTTGCCGATGTAGCATAAGCTAGACTAGGTTGGGCGAGAACGAAAGTAGCGATCGCCAAAATTAAACTAATCCTGAAATACATCCACTGCTTGACGCTCAGTTTCCCAGTCTGGTACAAATTTTGGGTTGAATTTAATGGCATAATTGTCGGTTGCGCTAAAAATTGCTTAAACTAATTATATTTGAATCAAGCCTATATCCTTAAAGCATACCACTCATGAAGACCTCAACATTTGAATTATCGGCAATTGTTACTTGTTTACTGATGTTGTCGGGTACAGGTTTACCTGTAGCGAATGCACAAACATCACAACCAAATACTACTAACACTTATCCCGAAGAACTTGTCGAAGTTTTTACTGAAAGTTGTGTTTCTAGCGCAGTTGATTCAGGATTGACAGCAGAACCAGCAGAATTTATCTGTGGTTGTAGCATCGAAGAGTTTCAAAATCGTTATACTCTGGAAGAATTTATCAACTTAACGCAGCAAACTCATGCTGGTACAATTCCTGAAGTATTCCAAGAAGTTACGTCGTCATGTGTCGTAGAATTAATGTCAATTGATGAAGAATCTCCTAATGAACAATTAACTAATTAGATTTTTGTCAACTAAAAAGAATTAAAGTTAGCCGTAGCTAAGGAGAGAGAAAGTTTCACTAATTAGCACAACAATTAACTGTTATTTGCTGTAAAATTTTTAAACCTCTCAGGGAACCGCGAATCAAACGGGCTGCGGCTAAAGGTTGTTGAAGAAAGCTTGTTATTAAAGGAAAAGCGCGTAATTTACCCGATTGAGAAATCGCTGAAGTTAAATCTGGTAAATCGTGAAGCGTGTCATCGCTAACTACTCGAATCATTGCTACTTGTTGAGTTTTCCAAGCGGATAAAACTGCAAATCCTTCCATATCAACAACATCAGCTTGATGAAGGTTTCCCAGACGTAGTTTTTCGCTAGCAGTACAAATTGGAATTTTGCTACTCAAACCCGTGACTAAAGCAGCGCGAGATCCCAGAGAGCGGTAAACTTGGTTAGTGAGGACGCGATCGCACGCAATTTCTTCACCGTTACTTGCTTGAAGACACTTTTCGTACACCACAACATCACCAACTCGATAATTAGGTGACAAACTTCCACACAAACCCATCAGTAAGACTTTCTGCGGTGGTTGCTGGCATTTTCGTAACTTCTCACTCACAGCCGCAAAACCAATTGGAATCGATAACACCACAGGTTTGCTAGAGTTAATTTGGCTTAATCCGCGACTGACAGCCTGCCATTCTGCTCCTTGAGGAACTAAAATCGCATCTAGGGCTAAAAGCAAATTCTGTTCGTCGTTAAAATTCACACTCATACTCCCAAAGGATACCACCCATGAAGACTACAACTTTTAAGTTACCCGCGATCGCCACTGGTTTGCTGATCTTCTCGGCTGCGAGTTTACCCGTAGCGAATGCACAAACACCACAGCAAAACCCTCGCAACCGTTATCCCCAAGAATTAGTTAATAATTACACAAAAACTTGTTTAGCCAGTTCTGTTGATTCTGGCTTAACTCAACAACAAGCGCAAATTTTGTGTAATTGTACCTTAAGAGAGTTCCAAAACCGCTATACCCTCGAACAGTTTGGTGAAATCATGCAGCAAGCGCGTGGTGGGACAATTCCGGAATCTGTTACGGAAATTGGTTTATCTTGCGCTGAAGAGTTGATCAATTAGTGGGGACTGGGGACTGGGGACTGGGGACAAGGAAGAATTGGAGGAATTGGAGGAATTGGAGGAATTGGAGGAATTGGAGGAATTGGAGG
>JAWQFW010000284.1:0-6263 GCA_035968095.1 Oscillatoria sp. PMC 1068.18 | reverse complement strand
CTTGTCTCCCTTGTCTCCTAATTCCTCCCAATCACCAATCCCCAATCACCAAAAACTGTAACATTTATTGACAGATTGCAAAATCAGCGTTGTCTCGGTGATAGCATTCCCTAAACACTGTTTAAAGAAGGAATTATGGCAGAAGGACTTTCTGGACAAACTCCGATCTTTGGTGGCAGCACAGGCGGTTTGCTTACCAAAGCCTTAGTAGAAGAAAAATACGCGATTACTTGGACAAGTTCCAAAGAACAAGTCTTTGAAATGCCCACAGGCGGTGCAGCGATTATGCGCGAAGGCGAAAACCTGCTTTATCTCGCTCGCAAAGAACACTGTATCGCTATGGGAGCGCAGTTACGGACTAAGTTCAAACCGAAAATTACCGACTACAAGATTTACCGAGTTTTCCCCAACGGTGAAACTCAATATCTTCACCCTGCTGATGGTGTCTTCCCTGAAAATGTCAACGAAGGTCGTTCTTACAATGGCAAAAAAGACAGAAACATTGGCAGCAACCCTGAACCTGCGACGCTGAAATTCTCTGGCAAAAAACCATACGAAGTTTAGATAGTTGGTAATCAGGTGTTGGTAGTTGGTAGTTGATTTTTCCTTGTTGAAAGTTGGTAGAGATGTTTGATTGACATTCTCTACCTTCACTGCCTACTAATCACAAATAACCAAAAAAAAACGACAAAACGATGATCTTTCCAGATTTTTCCCAATTTTGCCAACTGGCGCAACAGGGTAACTTTGTCCCGGTGTATCAGGAGTGGGTGGCGGATTTAGAAACGCCTGTTTCTGCCTGGTACAAAGTTTGTGCAGGTCAGCCTTATAGTTTCTTGTTAGAGTCAGTGGAAGATGGGGAAAATCTGGGACGTTATAGTTTCCTCGGTTGCGATCCTCTTTGGGTTTTGGCGGCAAAGGGAAATGAGACGAGGCAAACACACCGGGATGGTAGGGTGGAGGTATTTTCGGGTAATCCTTTTGAGGTACTGTCTGAGTGCTTGTCACCTTATCGTCCGGTACAATTACCTCAGTTACCGCCAGGAATAGGCGGTTTATTTGGTTTTTGGGGTTATGAATTGATTCGGTGGATTGAGCCGCGAGTGCCGATTTATCCGGCGACTGAAGGGGATTTACCGGATGGGGTGTGGATGCAGATGGATAACCTGATTGTTTTCGATCAGGTGAAGCGGAAAATTTGGGCGATCGCCTACGCGGATTTACGAGATGAAAATACGGATCTTGAAGCAGCTTACGCTCAAGCTTGTGCGATCGCGTCTCGTTTGATTAGTAAGCTCAAGTTATCTCTCCCGGCTGAAGCTCAATCTTTGGAGTTAATCTCTCCAATAGCTCTTGACAAAAGGCACGAACTCAGTTTCCAAAGTAATACCCCAAAAGCTAAGTTTTGTGAAAATGTTGAGAAAGCTAAGGATTATATTCGCGCTGGTGATATTTTTCAGGTAGTGCTTTCTCAGCGTTTATCAGCTTCTTACGAAGGTCATCCTTTTTCACTTTATCGATCGCTACGTTTAATTAATCCTTCGCCTTATATGGCTTATTACAATTTTGGCGATTGGCAAATTATTGGTTCGTCTCCAGAAGTGATGGTGAAAGCGGAACGGAGTCCGGAAGAAAGTTTGCAGGCGACTTTACGCCCGATCGCTGGAACGCGCAGACGAGGCAAAACTCACAGTGAAGACGAAGCTTTGGCGCAAGAGTTGCTTGCTGACCCGAAAGAAGTTGCGGAACATATTATGTTAGTAGACTTGGGACGCAACGATCTTGGTAGAGTTTGTGCAAAAGGTAGTGTGGTTGTTGATGAGTTAATGGTCATCGAACGTTATTCTCACGTGATGCACATTGTCAGTAATGTGGTCGGAGAATTGTCACCAGAATGTAGTGCTTGGGATTTATTGAAAGCTTGTTTTCCGGCGGGTACAGTTAGTGGTGCGCCGAAAATTCGGGCTATGGAGATTATTCACGAATTGGAACCAGAACGTCGCGGTGTTTATTCTGGGGTTTACGGATATTATGACTTTGAAGGTCAATTAAATAGTGCGATCGCCATTCGCACAATGGTTGTTCGTCCCCAAAGTAACAATCAACATCAAGTTTTTGTCCAAGCTGGCGCAGGTTTAGTCGCTGATTCTGACCCAGAAAAAGAATACGAGGAAACGCTAAATAAAGCTAGAGGTTTATTACAAGCAATTCTTTCGTTACGTGGAACTAAAGATTAATCGAAATTGCTTCCACCGGACAAGTAGGAATACATTGTTCGCAAACCACACAACGCGATCGCCTAAAATTGAGTTTAAATGTTTCCGGATCTAATGTCAGCGCTTTCGTCGGACAAACACCCGTACACAAACCGCAATCCACACAGCTATCTTCATCAATTAAAATTTCCCGACTCGCCAGAGAAACATCGATTTCCTGAGATTTCATCCACTCAATCGCCGCTTCCAACTCATCAATATCGCCCGAAAGTTCAACTACCAAAGTTCCTACTTGATTCGGCGCAACTTGAGCGCGAATAATATTTGCAGCCACGTTAAAATCCTTCGCCAAGCGATAAGTAACTGGCATTTGTACCGTCCGTTTCGGAAACATTAAAGTTACTCGTTTTTTCATCTTCTTCTTTGTTCGTAGTTACGATTGAGGTTTAAGATCGCCGTCTAAAATTTAACGGCTATGAAACAAAACTGAAACCAGCCAAGAAGTCATATCAAATCCGGTTAATTGGCCATAGAATGAAAACAGCGATCGCCATCACCTGACCATGCCCAGACAACTGAAACTTGTTCCTCATTTAAGCACAGAAGAACTCTATTATCGCTATCGTCATGCTCACGAACCTACCCAAAAAAGCCACTATCAGATCATCTGGCTTCTTTCCACAGGCAAAAAAACCCAGGAAGTCGCAGCCACCACTGGATACAGCATCCAGTGGATTTATGAATTAGTACGAGGATACAATCGCATCGGGCCAGAGAGTTTAGGAGACAAACGTCAAGAGAATCGTGGTAGAACTCCTCTACTCAATGATGAGCAACAAGCCTGGCTCTGGGAAGCCCTACAAGACCCGCCACCGGATGGAGGACTGTGGAGCGGGGCAAAAGTCGCTCGCTGGATGAGTGAACTACTGGATAGACCTGTAGCACCACAGAGAGGATGGGAATATCTACGCAGTCTCGACTACGTGCGCCGAAGACCTCGCCCCGCTCACACCGAAAGCGACCCCGAAGAACAACAACAGTGGAAAAAAAAATGGCGCAGACAGTGGCCGATATCCAACGAAACTATCCCAAAGCCAATCTAGAAGTCTGGGCAGAAGACGAACACCGTATCGGTTTAAATCCAGTAAATCGGATCATCTGGGTGCAAAAAGGCGAGAACCCAGTAGCATCAGTGAACTGGAAATACAAATGGCTCTGGTTAGTGGGGTTTGTTCATCCCAACAGTGGAAATACATACTGGTGGACAGTTCCCAAGTTAAACCACGAAATCTTTACCCAAGTGTTGAAGGATTTTGCTCAACACTTTGGACTGGGAAAGAAGCGTCGGGTTGTCCTGGTCTTAGACCAGGCTCGATTCCATACCAGTGAGAAAGTCGAAGTCCCCGACGGCATTCATTTACTGTGGATGCCACCTAAATCCCCAGAATTACAACCTGCAGAACGATTATGGCCTCTTACGGATGAACCAATAGCGAACCGGGCTTTTGAGAACCTTGACGAACTCGAAGAAGTGGTTTGCCAGCGATGCCAGGTACTCTTAAAAAGACCCGAATGGGTACGGGGCTATACTCAGTATCATTGGTGGCCAAGCGATCGCCCCTATACTGTGGTCGATTAAACGGATTTGATATCACCAATTACTCCACTGCATAGGGTTTGTTAAGCAATCAACTATTCATGCACTCCTCATTTAAAGACTCAAGTCGTAACAGCCATTTGTTGAAATGAACGCATTTGCTCCGAATCACTTCTAAGCCAATTTTTTCAGCTAACTGCGGACCAAAAGTAGATTTTGCTTTTTCATAATCAGGAAACTGCTCTATGATCCGTTTGCTAGGTGCTGTTTCCTGCCCATCATTAATTAACTCAGGTGTTTGATATTGACTAGCAATATTCTGGAGAATTTTAATCTCTTTTGTCCTTCCACTATCAAGATACTCAAAGCACGTTGGATCAGAAAAAAGGTATGCTTCATATTCATGTAACTGAATGTAAGGAATGAATCGAGAATCGCTAATATCCTCTGCGAAGCGTTGTTCTAAAAATTCAACTCGCTGTAGCGGATTTTGGCGCATATTCTCAGACTCAACTAATCCCGGAAAACCGGAATGAATAGCATATAAATCAATCATAGTTGTGAAGAAAACATCCCTAGCTTTCTCTTGCTTAAGAAAACGTATGATGTCGTTCTTCATTGGCTCATAGTTACGACCACCACCTCGATGTGTCCGACCTTTCTTTTTTGCATGAGCAATGAGTACCGGATTGTGCAGATAAACTTGATGTCGAGCTAATTCCTTTTTGATCAAATTGTCAGCAAATGTCTGCTCGGTTTGTCCTTCGGCAAATAGGTACAGGCGTGCCATTAATGTGGGCCTCCCCCGATAATATTTTTCTCCCAAACTTCTCCCAAACTATACTCTTCAAGCCAAGCATCTAATTCTGTTGGATTTAATCTCTTAAATTGAGACTCTTTACCGTTTCGGTCTACCACGATTACATCTTCAGGATCAAAATTATCTAAGAAAGAACTAGATTGGGTGCTAATGAGAATTTGGGTATGGAGTGCCGCCTTACTAAACAAATCAGCCACGATATTTAGGGCATAGGGATGAAGTCCCAGTTCCGGCTCATCAACAACAATAAGTTCTGGAAGTTCATCTTTTGGCTGTAAGAGCAGCGTGGTAAGACAGATAGCACGCAAAGTCCCATCTGAAAATTGATGTGGTCCAAATACATGATCTGAATCCTTTTCTAGCCAGTTGAGAATAACACGATTAGATTCATTTGGCTCAAGAACAAAATCATCGAAAAAAGGGGCAATAATCCGAATTGTGCCGATAATACGCTGATAAGCAGCACCTCCACTTTCTTCACGAAACCTCAGAAGTAATGCAGCTAAATTACCAGCATCGGGCATTAACCATCGGTTATCACCAACATAACAAGATTGACGCACATCTGCCGTAGCTGATGTGTCGTGAAAGTGATAAACGCGGCAGTGATTGAGTAAGTATCTCAGCGTCTTAGCTGTTTGTATGCCTTCATCTGCTGCTTTACCTATTTTAGTTTCCTGATGTCCTGCACCCAATGGATCGATTCTTGGAGATTCCCAACCAGTTTGCAGAAAGCTCAATTTTTCTTCATCAAAGATTAGTGTATCGACAGGCGCATAAGACAGCCGCAGACAATAGATATCTACTCCATTTTCAACTTCAAATTCTAGCTCGGCTTCTGTCTTTTTCGTTGTCTTTAGTCCGAAGTGTAACAGGGAATTACTACCCCCCGATTTCCCAATGTAAAGTTGTAAGCGCCCAGCCATTATCTCGTTAAGCATCTTAAAGAAAGAGATCAAATTGCTTTTACCTGCCCCATTTGCTCCAATCAAGATATTTAAGGAATGTAGCTCAATATCCATTGTCTTAATAGACTTAAATCCATTGAGGGTTAATCTTTTTAGCCTATTCAAAAGTCAGTCTCCTAATTCCATAATTATCTGTTTAGTTATGCAATAAGATTTATCATTGTCAGCTTGTTAATAAACCATCATCTGAGGGAAAAACTCATTTGAGTCTTCAGGGATTTTTCGAGTTTCGTCCAGATAATCTAATCTTAATACTGATAGTCAAATTTTATCCCGTAAAAGCTTTTGGAAAGGTGCAGCTTACAAGCACTGAAGTGGTGGGCGAATAGCTAAAATTGGCACTGGGCGCGATCGCCTAAAATTAAGTTTAAATGTTTCCGGATCTAAAGTCAGCGCCTGCGTCGGACAAACACCAGTACACAAACCGCAATCCACACAGCTATCTTCATCAATTAAAATTTCCCGACTAGCCAGAGAAACCTCGATCTCCTGAGATTTCATCCACTCAATCGCCGCTTTCAACTCATCAATATCGCCCGAAAGTTCCACCACCAAAGTTCCCACTTGATTCGGCGCAACTTGAGCGCGAATAATATTCGCAGCCACATTAAAATCCTTCGCCAAGCGATAAGTAACTGGCATTTGTACCGTCCGTTTCGGAA
>JAWQFW010000283.1:0-6339 GCA_035968095.1 Oscillatoria sp. PMC 1068.18 | reverse complement strand
TTGACATTTGCACAGGGATCGGTATTTTAAAAAATTTTCATTAGTTTTTTGCAGAAAAAGTCATAGTTTTGTGGGAAAAAAAGGGAGCGCTGGGGGAAATAAATTTTAAATACAGCAAAAGAGACGACCACCACATGTGCTTTGCCAAAAGGAGCCGCTGGGGGGGTTCCCCAACAAATACCCACGGTTCCCGCCGCACCTGCTTCCGTCGCCATTTGGATATCCCCAGCCGAATCTCCAATCATCAAAGTTTTTCCAGGTTCAACCCCCAAAGCTTGACAAGCTTGGAGAAACAATTGGGGATCGGGTTTAGTTAATCGTGAATCATCAACCCCCATACCTAACTGAAGATAATCAGACAACTGATGGCGTTTAATAAAAGCTTCGACACCGGGCGTAGAATCTGCCGAAAGTATCCCTAACTTTAAACCCGCTTCTGAGAGAAACTTCAACACTTCCAAACTCCCAGCAAATAAAGGCGAAGTTTCCGCCCCTGGAGTTAAATAGCGATCGGCATCAGCAAAAGCCGAACCAGCGATCGCCAACGACTCCAACCAACCTCTACCCGTCTCCGCAATATAAGCCGCAGCCGCAATTTCATTTTCTCGACAACTCCCAACTGCCATTAACCCCGTCGGATCGAGAGTAGCATCTTGAACCCCAAAAGCCATCAACAACGGTTCACCAATACCCGGAATTTGAGCATCAATCAATCGCGCTCTTTTTTGAGCTAATTCTCTCAGAAAACTTTGGGAATCTTCTAAAGTACCATCTTTATCAAAGATAACCGCAACCAAATCAGTGAATTTCACTTTTCCGCAGCAAATTGTGACCAAATCCTCCTCCTTTTTCCAACTAACAAACACAAAAAAAGAGGGAAACTCCCTCATTTGAAGATACTTCTAGCTTACTTATAGCTTATTTTATCGTCCTTAACTAACTAAACTAGCAACCAATAATGCTTAGTCTTCAGTAGCACTAACTGATTCCTCTTCTGAAGCATCGTAATCCGAATCACTTGCTCCTGATTCTGCTTGAGCTTGTTGTTTCATTTTCTCGCGATATTTCTCAGCCATTTCTTCAGCCTTATCAAAAACCAGATCGCGATTTTTGAGCATATCACCTGGCTCTGGTTCAAGTTGCTTAGTAGAAAGAGAAATCCGTCCCCTTTCTGCATCCAAATCGATAATCATCACTTTCAACTCATCATTAACATTAAAGACGCTGTGAGGCGTATCAATGTGATCGTGAGAAATCTCCGAGATGTGTAACAGTCCACTCACACCACCAATGTCAATGAATGCCCCATAAGGCTTGATCCCGCGCACAGAACCAACCACAACTTCGCCTACCTCTAAACCATTCATCTTGCGCTCAACCAAAGCACGACGATGAGAGAGAACCAGACGATTGCGATCTTCATCTACCTCCAAGAATTTCAGAGGCAAATCTTGACCGACCAAATCTTCTTTTGGTTGACGAGCGCTGATGTGAGAACCAGGAATAAAGCCACGCAAACCTTCAATTCTTACCAAAGCTCCGCCTCGGTTAGTCGCAAAAACTGAAGAACGTACTGTCGCATCTTCTGCTTGTAACTGGCGTACGCGCTCCCAAGCTCGCATATACTCGATCCGGCGAATTGAGAGAGTTAGCTGTCCATCTTCATTCTCATCAGTCAGAATGAAAAACTCCCGCGTTTCATTTTGCTGTAAAACCTCGCCCGGATCGTCAACCCGGTTGATTGACATTTCTTGTATCGGAATATAAGCGGCTGTTTTTGCCCCAATGTCAATCAGCGCCCCCCGTGGTTCCATACTAAAAACTGTTCCAGCAACAATGTCACCAGGACTAAAGTGATAATCGTATTTATCAAGAAGGGCTGCGAAATCTTCGTGAGTAAAGCCTATATCTTTGATAGCGGTTGTTTTCTGACTGATCATAGATGTTGTGTTTCCTTGTTATCTCCGTATTTACTTTGCCTCCTGCTGATGTCTAGTTCACGAAGAAGCTGACCAATTTAAGTCAGCTACTTTGTTTTGTAAGTTTTTATGCTTACTGACTGAACTACAACAACCGAAGTGCGTATGAGGAACAAATCCCTAACCTCTGGTGTTACTGTCAAAATTTCCACAGTAGTTTTTCGAGGCTTCGAGCTACTCACTTGTTAGTGTGCAGTCTAGTATATTGTTTTTCTTACTCTGTTTTCTCTGCGGCTTTTCCTTGGTGGAACTACCATCGCAGCAACCGAGTTTTTTGGTTAACCTTGCTCGATATCACTTTGCTTACCTAAGTTTTGGTAGTGCTTTGTGACTAGCTCAAATGAGCCTTGAGACTAAGGATTTTGCTCCCACTGCTTCGAGTTTAACACTTCTTATTATCCCGAAACCTCTCACTGATGATCCGATTAATTGTTTGATCTCAATCGAGATTCAGTGGAAAAGCTTTTGCTGTTAGCGAACTCAGGGTTCAGATAACTTTGAGGACAATAGGTAGGTGATCTTGACAGACTTTTTATTATAACTCATTAACCAGAAAATTTTGGAGCTTAAAATCAGGATTAAATCAGTTTAAGTTTGATCAAGCTGTAGGTGATTAGGATGAAGTTATTATTGAGGTAGGATGATCTCGATGGAGAAGATTTACTGTCGAAGAATGGCATTCACTTGAGCTAGAAATTTGCTGATTATCGTTTTGAAGATGTTTTAAAATTTCAATAAAGTCTTTAATGCCTTGAAATTTACGATAAACTGAAGCAAAGCGAACGTAAGCAACTTCACTTTCTTCACGTAGATAAGTAAGAACTAAGTCCCCAATTTCGCTAGAGGTTACTTCTCGTCCCGATCGCTGTTGTAGTTGTGCTTCGATTTCGTCAACTATTTCTTCGATCCTCTGATGAGCGATACCTGTTTTTTCCATTGCTCGAACAATTCCCCGGAGTAATTTCGAGCGATCAAAAGATTCTCGCCTTTGATCTTGTTTAATGACAGTTATGGGGACAAATTCGATTCTTTCATAAGTGGTGAAACGATGTTTACAGTATAGACATTCTCGCCGCCGTCTGACGCTTTGTCCTGCTTCAGTAGAACGAGATTCAAGAACGCGGCTTTCGGTATGCTGACAATAGGGACACTGCACGAGCGAAATCCTCTCAAGTTAAAAAATTTCTACCCTAACGATCGGGGGCGATCGCCAATCGTTATTTATATTTATATGACAAAATCTGAGCCGTAGGTTTTGCCTGCTCTAGTTTTCGCAGAAGCAGACAAAAAGAAACTGGCTCAGACCGAGAAATTAAGCAACTTTTTTGTCAAATTTTCGGTAAATTTTGGTGGTAGTCAAGATTTTGGCTAACTGGGCTGAATCGCCGCGCTGGCTTTTTTTCTTTTCCCACCAAACTTTTTCTGAATAATTGCCAAAAAACTATTTACCAATGCGAGGTGGTTCGCGAAAGGCGATCGCAAAGAAGAGTGTGCCGATCGCCAATGTCAAAATCAAAATGTAAGCTACGCTTTCCATGTTAAGTATTCCTGATGGCTCCTATAGCATTTTATCAACAAAAGCTGACAAAGGGGAGAGAAGAGGGAAATTTCCACTCCACTACTCCCATTATTGCTCTAATTAGCAAGAAACTTGCTTGCTTAGACGCTGAAATTAAGCAGTTTCTTTGGATCTTGTGCTTAAGTCTCCCACTTTCTGGAAGACACCCCATTCGACTTGCTCTTCTTCGATTTCCACACCAGCAAAGACATCGCGGAAAAGTGTCCGAGATCCATGCCAAATGTGACCAAAGAAGAATAACAGCGCAAAAACGGCGTGTCCAAAGGTAAACCAACCGCGAGGACTGGTTCGGAACACACCATCAGAGTCTAAAGTTTCGCGATCGAAGGCGAAGGGTTCGCCAAATTGAGATTGACGAGCCAACTGTTTTACTGACGGCGCATCAGTAAAGGTTTTACCGCTTAATTCACCGCCATATAAACTAACAGTGACTCCGGTTTGCTCAATACTGAATTGTGATTCTGCCCGACGGAAAGGAATGTCCGCCCGGACTACGCCATCTGCATCACTCAAAACTACAGGGAAGTTTTCAAAGAAGTTCGGAATCCGACGCACGAACAATTCGCGACCTTGAGCATCTTTGAATACTGGATGTCCTAACCAAGCGAGTGCAATCCCGTCGCCTTGATCCATCGGTCCGGTACGGAATAAACCACCTTTTGCGGGGTTGTTACCAACGTAATCGTAGAAAGCTAGTTTTTCGGGAACTTTTGACCAAGCTTGCTCTAAAGTGTTGCCCGCAGCCAGATTAGTTTGGACGCGGCGATCGATTTCTTGCTTGAAGTAATTTTGATCCCACTGATAACGGGTTGGACCAAATAGTTCGATCGGCGTGGTCGCATTACCGTACCACATCGTCCCAGCGACAACAAAGGCGGCAAAAAAGACTGCCGCAATACTGCTCGAAAGTACAGTTTCGATGTTACCCATCCGCAGAGCTTTATATAAACGCTCTGGAGGACGAACACTGAGATGGAAAAGACCAGCAATAATCCCGACGATACCTGCCGCGATATGGTGAGCGACTACTCCCCCTGGATTAAACGGGTTGAAGCCTGCCGGACCCCATTCTGGCGCTACTGGTTGCACGTGACCCGTCAAACCATAGGCATCGGATACCCACATTCCCGGACCAAAAAGACCCGTGAGGTGGAAAGCTCCAAAACTGAAGCAAAGAAGACCTGACAAGAATAAGTGAATGCCAAACATTTTTGGCAAGTCTAAGGCTGGTTCGCCTGTACGGGAATCGAAAAATAGTTCTAAATCCCAGTACACCCAGTGCCAGCAAGCTGCGAGGAATAGCAAACCAGAAAGAACGATGTGAGCCGCAGCTACACCTTCAAATGACCAAAAGCCAACATTGCTTACGGTTTCGCCCGTAATACTCCAGCCACCCCAAGACTCGGTAACTCCCAAGCGTGCCATAAATGGCATGACGAACATACCTTGTCGCCACATGGGGTTTAAAACTGGATCGCTGGGGTCAAAAACTGCTAATTCGTACAAAGCCATTGACCCTGCCCACCCTGCAACTAAGGCAGTGTGCATCAGGTGTACTGCGATCAGACGACCTGGATCATTCAGGACGACTGTGTGTACTCGATACCAAGGTAGTCCCATCGACTACGCTCCTCCTTGTGAAATTTGATGTTTACAAGACTTTTTTAGCTTTCACTTTTAATCTTCGTCTCTGTTGTCAGTGATTTAACTGACGAATTTGGGTAGGAGGGAAGAATAAGAGTGCTTCTTGAAACTGATAATGGGGAATTGTTACCCTTTTTCAAAGTTTATTTAAAGAATTGTAACTATTGTGAGAACGGATTGCAAGACTGCTCAACAGTTTGTCAGCTTCACGATTGAGTTTTTGACTCTCTTGGAGATTTGCTAGTTCTCTGTGATTCGTTGCTGACTCAGCGATCGCCATCTCCAACAATTTCGGCTGTTGTTAAGCGTTCTAGCGCTCGATCTGCATCAATCAAGCGTTTGAGTACCACTTGACCGATCGCTGCTGTTGATTCGGCAGTTTTACCTGGTATTACTTCTACCATTAAAACTGCTTCCTCTACCCGATATAGCCACAATTTTTCTCCCTGTTCTACAATACCAAGGTTGAGTCGCTCTATATGTGGTTTGCGTCGCCAGACGTTCTCGTTCCACAGACCTCCGAATTCCCACACTCTGCCCACTATCCATCCGTCTGATAAGAAAAAGTATTTCACTCTTAGCTATCGTCATGCAACTGTTCTTTTCGGCATTATCCCTTGTCTGTGAGCTACTTCGCTAGTGCGATCGCCACTCCTGGTTTTTTCGACAATTTTTTTGAGTAAAAATACTCTTGCCAATTTTACTACTTTTACTCTTTTAAATCGCGTTCCCGACCGTTTGACTCAGCCGAATTTTTGTAATATTTCTTAACTTACTTTTTCTCAGCAAATTACCAGAATTGATTTTTCGTCAAAATTCGTCCCACTGGAAAAAATCCTCGTCTGATTGAAAATCAAGTTTAGATTGATCCGGCAAATCCAAACGATTAGCTTTTGGTTCTTGTTGAAAATCTCGACGCGCTTCAACCAATAAACCACCCACACCATAACAAACAAATAACAGAGTAATACCGAGAAAAACAGAGAATAACATTTTGCTAGGATCTTTTTTTTCAGACATGGCTTAATCTCCTTTTGTTAATTAACTAATCACCAACCAAAGTAACTTTTATTTCCTTGAATATAAGCACATCACAACTTATTTTTTGGCTCAAACAAGAAAACAATAAACTTTAAC
>JAWQFW010000282.1:0-6344 GCA_035968095.1 Oscillatoria sp. PMC 1068.18 | reverse complement strand
TTAGCGATGGCTACGCCGACAAGAGTGGTACATTTGAGCAACATCTACTCCCTCAATTCCTCCAATTCCTCCTTCCCAGTCCCCACTCCCTCATCCCCTTCAGTTTCGTTGAAATCAGGTAGGGGTGTAAAGGTAGTATTATCAGAACTAGGATCGGGGATCGGAAGCTGGCGATCGCTGAGATTAGCTTTTTCTTGAGCAGATTTTAAGTTAACTTGGTATTGAAGAATTTGTTCTTGAGCAGCGTCGTAATAAGAGCTATCTGGAGGAATCGTTTGTAAAGTAGCGATCGCCTCTTGCCAAATTTCACTGATAAACTGCCACTCTTGCGGTGTTTCGGCAGATTCAGCACTGAAAGCAGCGACATAAGCCGCACCTTGGGCGCGTTCGTAAACTGCCGCAATTTCTTTGTCAGCTTCAGTTTCAGGAGTTGGGACGACTTCGGGAGTTGGAGTCGGAGTTGGGGTAGAAACATTAGGAGAAGAAAAAGACCAATGCGATCGCCAGGAATCCCAAAAAGAGTTAAACTCACTACAGCCAGCGATCGCCAAAACCAGAGTCAGACAAACCAATAACTTAGCTTGGCGGTAAAAAGCAAAAAACATCATCAACAAACAATCTCTCTGTTTCTAGTGTGACATCCACAGCCAAAATTGAGTAAAAAGCAACCTAGTGTCAGCAAAGCTTGACGAGAAAAAACCAAACCAGTGCCAGGAATAAGGCGATCGCTGCTAGAGTAAACCTTGAGTTAAATTTGCCCCTAACAACTAGAAACAAATATGCGAATTACAGAGGCGAAACCAGCCCTACTCGTTTTAGCAGATGGAACCACATATAAAGGTTATGCAGGAGGAAGTTCCGGAACAGCGATCGGTGAAGTAGTTTTTAATACCGGAATGACCGGATATCAAGAAGTAATGACCGATCCCAGCTACTGCGGTCAAATTGTCATCTTCACCTATCCCGAACTAGGCAATACGGGCGTGAACCCAGACGACGAAGAATCGAATCAACCCCATGTTAAAGGTATTGTCGCACGGAATATTTGCGATCGCCCCAGTAATTGGCGCGCCACCCAATCTTTACCCGACTATCTCCAAGAACATCAAATCCCTGCCATCTATGGCATCGATACTCGCGCCCTAACTCGGAAAATTCGCTCATCAGGAGCAATGAATGGCGGTATTTCCACAGAAATCCTCGATCCCGAAGAATTACTCCGCAAAGTCCAAGCCGCCCCACCAATGGCAGGATTAAATTTAGTTCGGGAAGTAACCACCAAAGATGTTTACGAATGGTCTAATCCCACCGATCCTAATTGGGAATTTCGTCCCGGAGAAGATGCGACCAACGGCGAACTTTTAACTGTCGTCGCTATTGATTTTGGGATCAAACGCAACATTCTGCGACGTTTAGCCAGTTACGGTTGTCGCGTTATCGTCGTTCCGGCTAATTCATCTCCAGAAGAGATTCTCAAACACAACCCCGACGGTATTTTCCTCTCCAACGGACCTGGAGATCCTGCTGCGGTTAGCGAAGGAATCGCCACTACAAAAGCTTTACTCGAACAAGGCAAACCGACATTTGGGATTTGCATGGGACATCAAATTCTCGGCTTGTCTCTTGGTGCATCCACTTTCAAACTTAAATTCGGACATCGCGGTTTAAATCAACCCGCCGGATTAAAACAGCAAGTAGAAATTACCAGTCAAAATCACGGCTTTGCTGTGGACTTTGATTCCTTAAGTCCCGATGTAGAAATTACTCATCTCAACCTCAACGATCGCACTGTCGCTGGCTTACGTCATAAAAATTTACCTTTCTTCTCCGTGCAATATCACCCAGAAGCTAGCCCCGGTCCTCACGATGCCGACTATTTGTTCGAGCGCTTTGTCCAGTTAATGCGAGAACATCATTCCAACTAAGTCCGCGAACAAGAACGAGACGTTCTGGAGAACGTCTCTCTCGAAAAAAAATCCTGTATTAGAAAAAGAATTTCCGAAAAAAAGCGCTCAACCTGTTCTAAAAGAGCAATTTATCGATATAATATCAAATTGACTGAATTACGCTACAGTTCGAGGAGGAGATTATTCCTGAGCCACTAAACCTGACAGTAAGCTTAAGAGGCACGCGCGATGTCGGGGAAAAACACCAAATCTTCCGTCTGACAGGATTGTTAGATGCTTTCTCCGAACCGACATTTCGGAGAGTCCTAGGGAACTACATTGATGAAGGTCCAAATAATATTATTTTGGATCTGTCCCAAATTGATTTTGTCGATAGTTCTGGATTAGGTGCTTTAGTACAGTTAGTCAAAAAAGCCCAAACTGCTTCTGGAACACTGCAAATAGTTACTAATGCCCGCGTGACCCAAACAGTCAAGCTGGTTCGTTTAGAAAAGTTTCTTTCTCTTCAGCCTTCAGTAGAGGCAGCGCTAGAAAAAGTAAATAAAAGTAAAAAGTAGCTGAATCCTTGAGAGTAAGTCGCTAAAAACTCCTAACTATCTGGTCAGAGTTGCCAGATAGTTATTTGATTTAGTCCCAAGACCTCAGCTAAGTCGTCAGATTAGCTAAAATGTAAACCAAGCATTCGGGCAAACCAGAGATAGTGAGATCCCCAAAGCCAGATCGGGCAAATGCACAGTCAACCTACTCGGCTCTGAGTGGAACCGAAACTCTCAGAAAAGGAATTTTCGGTGAAGCTAGTTTTCCTTTTCCACCAGAACAGCTAGCTCCAGGCTCTTTGGCTTATTTGGGAGATGCAGTTTACGAAATTTATATTCGCACTCGCTACATTTTGCCACCGAAAAGGATTTCTAGCTATCATCGCCAAGTAGTAGCGCAAGTGCGAGCCGAAACACAAGCGGCTCAACTGAGTTTTTTGGAACCATATTTAACTGACTTAGAACGAGAAATTTTACGTCGGGGACGCAATGCGGCGACAGGTCGTCCGAAGCGGTTATCGGGAGAAATTTACCAACGAGCTACAAGTCTGGAAACTTTGGTTGGTTATCTTTATCTTAAAGATCCCCAACGTTTGAGTGAATTGTTGGCAAAGTTGGATTTAGAATCAGAAGTTTGATTAGTAAAAGTTAGAATTTGAGAAGAATATGAGCCAGGGACACCAAAAACCAAAGCTTGTTGACCGGGCGCAGCGAAAAAGACCGGAAAGAAAGCAATTTACCTCCAGAAGCCGAGAAGATCAACTAAGAATTGACTCGCCCGATTCCGAAGATAACGACTTTGTTTATGGTCGTCATTCGGTGTTAGCAGTTTTAGAGAGCGATCGCCAAATTAACCGAATTTGGGTCACAAGTAAACTCCGCTATGATTCTCGCTTTCATTCCCTACTCCAACAAGCTAAATCCAACGGAACCTTGGTGGATGAAGTGGAACCCCGGCGCTTGAGTCAGCTTAGTAAAGGTGCAACTCATCAAGGCATTATTGCTCAAGTTGCTCCCTATTCTTATTTAGAATTAAGCGAACTGATCGCCCAAGCTAAAGCTGCGACAAGAGATCCAGTGATTGTCATTGCTGAAGGAATTACCGATCCCCACAACCTCGGTGCAATTATTCGTAGCACTGAAGCGATCGGAGCGCAAGGAATTGTCATTCCTCAACGTCGGGCTACCGGGATCACTTCTACCGTCATGAAAGTAGCCGCCGGAGCTTTAGAAACTTTGCCCGTGGCTAGGGTTGTTAATCTTTCCCGTGCTTTAGAAGAACTCAAAGAAGCGGGTTTTTGGATTTATGGTACTGTTGCCGAAATCGGTAAACCATTATACGCAGTGGAATTTTCTGGTGCGGTAGGATTAGTTGTAGGTTCAGAAGGCGAAGGTTTGAATTTACTAACCCAACGTTGTTGCGATGTTTTGGTTTCAATTCCGCTACGAGGAAAAACGCCAAGCCTTAATGCCTCTGTAGCCGCAGGTATGGCATTATATGAAGTTTATCGCCAAAGGGGTTCAGACCGTCTCTACTTGGAATCTCCACCTCAAGAAAACTGGCAAAAAGAAATGTAACAGAGTATAAATAAATGTAAAGGACAGTAAACAATCAAATTTGTTGACATACTGCCAAATAGAGGAAAAAACATGAAAGAAATGTTGATGAAAATTCTCGAATTTTTCGGCTTGGCTTGCTGGATAGAAATTGTCACCGACAATCCTCGTTGTACTTATTACTTCGGTCCGTTTATGACTAAAGCTGAGGCTGAAGAAGCGACGGGCGGTTATGTTGAAGACTTGAAAAACGAGAATGCCCAAGGAATTGCCGTCAGTATCAAACGCTGTAAGCCAAAGAACTTGACGGTTTTTGATGAATTTGCTGAACCAAGGGAATTTGAAAGAATTCCGACTTTAAGTGGACAACCTTCTTAAGCAAAATCTGAAGCGGACAAGTTGCTTTAGTTGAAGTTCAGTTAATAGCAAAAGATTATAATCGGAGTTTTAAGATTCACTCGTTAAAACTTCACCGACAAGCAACTTTTTTGTTTTTTTGCTCAGAAGATCCACTCGAAATTTAGTAAAGTTCACTGACTAATTGGGCGATCGCGCTTGCGGATTTGTTGCTAACCAGCGATCGAGATCCGCAAGCATTTTCCTAGGAATTTCCCAAGGAAACAAATGGGCTGTATTCGCGTAGCAATGCCACTGAGAATTTTTCAGGTGTTGGGCAGTTTCTCGACTCGACTCAGCCGTAATATGACGATCTTGCTCCCCCGCTAAAACTAAGCAAGGTGCTTCAATTACTTCTAAATCTGCCAAACGATTATAACCTTTTCTCAAAGCAGTATTCAGCGCCCGATGAGCTTGGAGTGAAGTTTGCAAATAGGCAGAATTTCCTTCACGGGCAAGATAACGATAAGCTTCGGGCGTATGTTGTTGAATTAAGTAACCAAAAAGCGAATTTTTGCCAAAAACATCGATATTCCACTGCCAACCTGGAGAAATTGAGTTAATAACTCCCGCTACACCAGTATTCAACAGACATTGCCAACCCACACGGGGATGGCTGCTGCGGGGACGTGCCGCAGTCGCGATTAAAATTAAACCGCTATAGCGCTTGGGGTTTCTCAAGGCTAACTCTAAAGCTAAAATTCCTCCTAAAGACCAGCCTAAAACTAGACAGCACCTTATTTGCAAATTGTCAAGCAAATTTTCCAAATCATCTAAATGGTCATTCATGGAAAAGTTACCAAGAGGGCGACTTTTGCCATAACCACGGAGATCTGGAGCAATAGTTTGCCAATGTTCAGATAAATGTTCGGTAAAAACGGACATACACTGAGCGCTACCAGGATGCCCATGTAAACAGAGAATCGGAAAACCTTCGCCGCGAATTTCGACATTGAGATTCATGAATATCCAATTAAATTCTCGTCAGTCCATTCAAGAGTATCGCCAATCTGGTTGCCGTCATGATAAGCAGCGAGGATAATTTCGCAAGTTTTGCCCCAAGCGAGATCCCCGGTAGCTGAAATTCCGATCGCGCCAAAATCCCGTTGATTAGCTTTCGCTTCTTGAAACGATCGCTCCATAGCAGCTTTTAAAGACAAACCATCCGTAACGCGCACGACAATTTTTGCGGCGAGACACTCATCGATAATATCCTCTCCGATCCCCGTACAGCTAATTGCCGCTTGTTTGGTTGCATAATTACCTGCGGGCATTGCCGAATCGCTAACGCGCCCAATCCTTTCAAAACCTTTCCCACCAGTAGAAGTACCTGCGGCGAGATTGCCTTGACGATCTAACGCGACAACCCCAATTGTACCGCGTCCAGCTTCACTTTCAGCGATTACTCCCGCCATGCTTTTGCTGAAATTATCTTCTCTTTCAGCGAGCCATTCATTCAAACGTAAATCTGTCAAGGGATTGTGGTAAGGAATTTGTAACTCTCGTGTTAACTCCACAGCGCCATAATCAGAAAGAACGCGATCGCTTTGAGATTGGAGAAACTTCGCCAAGGCGATCGGATTTTTGATCCGCGAGACATTGATTGTACCGCTAAAACTTTGGGAAGTACCATCCATCAAACTCGCACTCATGCGAATTTGACCATCTGATTGCAACACTGAACCCGTTCCAGCATTAAAGCGAGGTTCATCCTCTAAAAGCTGACACCCTTTGACTACCGCTTCAGTTGCGCTAGCGTTGTCGAGGAGTAAAGCATAAGTTTCTGCGACAATCCCATGAAGTGATTGACGTACTTCGATTAGTCCCCCTTTACCTTTGAGGGAACTACCTGCACCACCGTGAATAATTAGTTTTGGTTGCACCTGATTCTCTATTTTTGTATCTGCCATCAGTTATTTTAAGCGATCGGGGGGATTGGGGATTGGGG
>JAWQFW010000281.1:0-6350 GCA_035968095.1 Oscillatoria sp. PMC 1068.18 | reverse complement strand
AAATCGATAAAACCGAGGATAAATCCAAATTAGCAGCAACAAAATCCGCGAGAGTATTAATTGTAGCTTCTCGTTGTTCGCGATAGTTAGCAACGCCAGTAGGGAGAGCAGTTAAACCTCGTTGATGTCGGAGAACATTCAACCAAGAACGTCGCCAAGGTCCGTTATCAAAAATACCATGTAGATAGCAACCCCAAATCGATTGAGCGTGGTTAACAACTCCCAAACCTCGATCGTCGAAAAGGTAGTCAAAATCGGGCGCTTCCTGGCGGTATTTTGTGGAAAGTGGTAAAGTACGACCGTTATGGATTTCGTAGCCAGTGACAGGTAAACCTGGTTGAGGATAGTTAGAAATTGCGCTGCGCTGACGAGCAATTTTTTGGGGAGTGATTGTGGTTTTTACCTTTAATAAACCTAATCCTTGATAGCGGTCAGATTCGCCTTCAATTCCTTGAGGATCGGCGATAATTTCACCTAAGATTTGAAACCCGCCACAAATCCCCATAATTGTACCGCCCGCAGCCGCGTATTGTTGCAGTTGAGTTGCCATTCCACTTTCATGTAGCGCGATCGCGTCCGAGACTGTGGTTTTGGTTCCGGGGATAATTACTGCATCTGGATGTCCTAAAGATTGCCCTAAGCTAATATATTTCACCATGACACTCGGTTCCGCTTCCAGGGGATCGAAGTCAGTGAAATTGGAAATTCTCGGTAAACGAATCACCCCAATATTCACTTCTCCTTCGCTTTTGGGAGAACGTCTTTCGAGCAAATCGAGAGAATCTTCTGCGGGAAAAATTTGGTCAATCCAAGGAAGCACTCCGATAACTGGGATCTGGGTACGTTCTTCTAACCATTTGATCCCAGGTTCGAGCAAACTACGCTGTCCGCGAAACTTATTAATGACGACACCTTTAATCAGCGATCGCTCTTTTGGCTCTAATAATTCCAATGTACCAACTACATGAGCAAAGGCTCCACCGCGATCGATATCCACAATTAACAAAGTTGGCGCATTTAAGTGCAAAGCCACCCGCATATTCGTTAAATCGCGGTGTTTCAGGTTAATTTCTGCCGGACTTCCCGCCCCTTCACAAACCACTAAATCGAACTCACCAGCCAATTTTTGCAGAGATTCAACAATTGCTTCCCAACCGCGATCGAAATACTCTTTGTAATATTGCGAAGCTCTGGTTTTCCCGACAACATTACCTTGAATAATTACCTGGGAAGTCATATCACCTTGGGGTTTGAGCAAAATTGGATTCATTTCTACCCAAGGAGAAATTCCCGCAGCCCAAGCTTGTACCGCTTGAGCATAGCCGATTTCTCCTCCTGTCGCGGTAACATAAGCGTTCAATGCCATATTTTGCCCTTTGAAGGGTGTAACTCGCCATCCTTGTCGCCAGAGAATACGACAAAGAGCGGTTGTCAGTAGAGATTTTCCTGCGTGGGAGGTTGTTCCCACGACCATAATTGCTTTCATAATCGAGAGTAGCTGTGTGGGAGCTAGAGATTTAATAATCCACAAATAGTCTACTCGGCTCTAAATTGGCAACCTCAGTCGCCGATTTAACCAATTGTAGAGGCGATCTAGCCAAGAAGGTTGGGGAAAAGCTCCGCCTTGATTTTGCCATTTATTGACTAATTTACGCCCCAAGGGAGTTAAGCGAAAACTATCGGTAATTCCTTGTCCGTCTACTTCTCGGCGCAACAAACCGACGTTAATTAACCAGAGTAGATTATTTTCTGTGGCTAATTCTGAGAGCGATCGCTTTGTGTAACCTTGCTGATAACCATTGTCACCAATGATTTGTAACAAAGGGATGCTTTCCCTACCCATCGTCTCGAACAAAGACAATTTAAACGGAGAACAAGACAAAGCTCTTTCTCCTCGGACGATCGCGCGATCGCTATATTGCATCGATTCGACGGTTTTACTGGGGCTATAAGTCATCCTAGGGGCAGTTTCTCTGAGTAGTTCTGTTAATTATTGTAAAATTTACACAGCAAATTTACTTACTTTCAAAACAAAAAAAGTTATGGTTTTATCTGTTGGGACTAAAGCACCTTCTTTCACAACCACTGACGACGAAGGCAAAACTGTCTCTCTCTCTGACTTCGCTGGAAAAAAAGTCGTGATGTATTTCTACCCCAAAGACGATACTCCTGGTTGCACCAAAGAAGCTCAAAGTTTCCGCGACAATTACAGCGATTATCAAGGTAAAGAAATTGTCGTCTTGGGTGTCAGCATGGATGACGAAGCTTCTCACAAAGCATTTAAAGAAAAGTATGGCTTACCTTTCCAGTTACTCGTCGATAGCGACGGAACAATTACCAAAGCTTACGATGTCTCAGGAGGTGGCTATTCTAAGCGCGTCACCTACATTATCGACGGCGCAGGAACGATTATCCATGCAGACGAGAAAGTAAATACTAGCACTCATGCTCAGGATATCCTCGCGACAATGAGTTAATAGTTTGATAACTCAGGGTGGATTTTCTCCACCCTAAATTAGTTCACTCTTGATTTGTTTCGTTTTCCGTCGTATTTTGTTGTCGAGAGCGCATTCTTTCCAATTGTAAGCGCCGAAAATCATCAGCCGCATTGTTGAGATTTTCCGTTGATTCTTGACGAAACTCATCCAAAGAGCGATCGCCTGTTAAATTTGCTCTGTGAATCAAATTAAAAGGATTAAACGAACCATCTCCTAAACTACCAGAAAAGGTATCTCTTTCATTCGATTGATACACATCTCCTTCCTGGGGATCTACATTTTGAGCTAAAGTTGCACTTTGTCCCAAGCAAGAGATAATCCCCGCAATACCGAAGCTGAGGGTGATTTTCGCTACTTGTCGGCTGGTTAATAAAGAAAATTCGTTGTTGTTATTCATCGCAGTTAATGGCAGATTTTGCTTCTTAGTATAAGTTGAATTTTAGCAATTTTAGCCTTCAACACTTTTCCACTCCAGAAGCAAAAGTTGAATCGAGATTAGGCGATCGCACCAAACTCAAATTTAAGTTTCGTTACTAATTCTTGACAACAGACTTGCTTTATGTATATATTCGGTTTATCTAGCGTCAATTTCAAATCGACGCACCTCACCAGAACCTCGAAAACCGCATAACTTCGTTGACCTGCGTCGATGCCTTACCCAGTAAGGGTTTCAAGGCACAAAAGTTTCCTAATCTTGGTAGTGTGAGCAGCAAAATTTAGGGGTGCGTCGATTTGCCTCCTGAAACCCGCTCCTGGTAAGGGTTCTACAGCGAACTCTTTCCCTAACCTCTTCCCCGCAAGGGGATGGAAACCCTCAAGAAAGTGTACACGGCGCAGGATCGGCCGGCTTTCCCTAACCTCTTCCCCGCAAGGGGATGGAAACCGTAGTAGGGCTGCTGCGGCATGGGCTGGACGTGGCTTTCCCTAACCTCTTCCCCGCAAGGGGATGGAAACAGCCTTTAGCTGCAGAATTGCAGCTTTTTTTTCAGCTTCTCTTTCCCTAACCTCTTCCCCGCAAGGGGATGGAAACAGCACAGCCTCCAGCACTAACACTTATGAGCGTGCGACTTTCCCTAACCTCTTCCCCGCAAGGGGATGGAAACTTCTCCGGAACTGTTGGCGAGGGCTGTTGGGGGAACTTTCCCTAACCTCTTCCCCGCAAGGGGATGGAAACTCTTCTACCGATGTAGAAGACAAATATGTGTTCCGCACCTGCTTTCCC
Source organism: Oscillatoria sp. PMC 1068.18 (assembly GCA_035968095.1). Taxonomy (GTDB): domain Bacteria; phylum Cyanobacteriota; class Cyanobacteriia; order Cyanobacteriales; family SIO1D9; genus IIICB1. The sequence continues at coordinate 2,630 of JAWQFW010000281.1, read as the reverse complement.
TAACCTCTTCCCCGCAAGGGGATGGAAACTTCTTGGAGACTGCCAGCCTCCATAAGATCGGAACTTTCCCTAACCTCTTCCCCGCAAGGGGATGGAAACGTCGCAGGTACTGCATTGGAACCACTTTTTTCTCATGTCTTTCCCTAACCTCTTCCCCGCAAGGGGATGGAAACACAGCCTCCTGTGCAACTGCAATCTTCCCCGGGAATACACTTCCTTTCCCTAACCTCTTCCCCGCAAGGGGATGGAAACGCCTCAAAAACAGAATCGGTCTACTGTACTACAATGAAAACTAACTATTCCAAATAGGTTTTTATTGATGACGACGAAAGCTGTTTCCAGATACATTACTCGCAACCCAAAGATTTTAAACAGCGAACCCATTATCATTGGAACTCGCACTTCAGTACGAGCTATTGTAGGATTATGGCGTAATGGAACTCCTCCTGAAGAAATTCCGCTTCAGTATCCTCAGCTTACCCTTGCTCAAGTTTTTGATGCGCTGAGTTTTTATTTAGATAACCAAGCTGAAATCAACTCTTATATCGAACAAAACCACATTCCAGATAACCTCATACATCCCGCAGTTCGCAAAGTCTTAGAAGCCGAATGAAAATCTTTGCGTCACTTTACACTGATGAAGATATTGCTAACTTGGTCGCTACTCTTCTCAAACAGTTTTCCGATCGGAATAAATTGAATTTTAGCAATTTCAGCATCCTCCTCAACAAAATTTTTACTTTGCTACAATTAGTTAGCACTCGAAATGAGAGTAATTAGTTCAAATTCTTAGGAGAATTAAACTTTTGCTGTTAGAAGACTACTTTAACTTTCTTCGCTCTGATGATATTCGTCTCAAGGGTACAAGAATTGGTATTGAAACCATTCTTTATGCTTTTATTCATCAGCAGCAGACTCCAGAATCAATTATTAACACTTATCCAACTCTCACGTTGGAACAAGTTTATGCTACTATTCTTTATTACTTACATAATCAGAAAAAAATTGATGCTTATCTCGATGATTGGCTCAATTGGTGTCATCAAGTTCGAGAAGAACAAAAAAAGAATCCTCCCTCATTTACGGCTAAACTTAAAAAACTGAAATCTCAACAAGAAGCAATGAAAAAAACAAATGACCCTCAACTATCTCTTGGATGAAAATGTTAATTCTCTCTACCAAATTCAACTACAGCGACAAGATCTAAATATAGTTGTTTGGAGAGTAGGTAATCCTGGCGCTCCACCAATAGAAACATTAGATCCAGAAATTTTATGTTGGTGTGAAGATAATAATTTCATTCTTTTAACTAATAATCGTAAATCTATGCCAGTGCATTTAGCTGACCATCTTGCTACAGGTCGTCATGTACCAGGAATTTTTATTTTAAGTGATAAAATGAGTATTGGTGAGACGATTGAAGAGTTAATTTTAGTTGCTTTACTGGCTGCAACTGATGAATATAGCGATCAAATTTCTTACTTGCCATTACTATAATACTTAGTTGCTTTTATTTCAGAAAAAAAAATTACGAAAGCCCTAAAGACTTCCGTAACTTTGAGTAAAATTAATTCAGAATCAAGCTTTAAGCAAATCTTCTTCGTAGCAAAGGTTGAATTGCTAATAAAACGATCGCGTCAAACCCCAGCAACACCAAAATTACTCCGAAAAAGCTAATTCCACCCCAAGGAGTTTGCATCACCGTACTACTCAACCCCCAATCGCCGTTAAGATAAATATAGCGAATTGGCTCGATCGCGTAAGTAAGCGGATTCAAACTCGCAAGATACTGTAACCAAGTTGCCATAAAATCCATCGGGGCTAACGCGGTACTCGCGAAAAGTAATGGTAAATTGGTAACAAAGATTACAGCAATTAATTCAATATGTCCTGGTAAAGCGAAAGCCAAACCCAGACTGAGTGCAGTTACACCCAAGACGATCAGAAAGACGATTAAGGCGATCGCGCTTAACCCAGCTAAACCAGGTAAACCTGCACCTAAAAAAGCACTCGCAGCCACAATCACGGCTGTTTGAATAAACGCCAAAGTAATAATGTAAATTGTCGAAGCCGCAACAATCGAAAAACGCGACGCTAAAGGCGCTACTAACAAGCGATTTAGAAACCCAAATTCGCGGTCAAACATTACAGGTAAACCTGCATTTAAAGCCCCAGAAAAAGCCGTAAAAACAATCACTCCCGGCGCTAAAAATTTACCATAACTTATTTCCGTACCAAACAATCCTTGGGGTGCATTTAAGAATAATGCCCCAAAGAGAATTAACCACATTAAAGGCTGAACTATCCCCGCCATTAATGTCGAAGGACGGCGTTGTAATTGGATAAACAAACGCTTCGTCAAAGCCAAAGTTTCTTGGCTAAATTCGCTAACTGGATTACCAGGTTGAACTTCAGCAATTGATTCACCATTTGGCGATAAATTAAGGTTGAATTTTTCTGGTGTAATTGATTGACTCATTTTCTTTTTCTAACCAAAATCTTAAACAAAAAAATGAACAAAAATCCGATATTTCGTAGGGGCAAACCCCCCGTGGTTGCCCTTCCCCGTCTCTCATTTCCTCCAATTCCTCCAATTCCTCCAATTCCTCCAATTCCTCCAATTCCTCCAA
>JAWQFW010000280.1:0-6358 GCA_035968095.1 Oscillatoria sp. PMC 1068.18 | reverse complement strand
GTAATAATTTGTATTTATAGCGAGTTAATTTAGGAGCAAGATTTTGTTTGATTTCCGTCCAAGTAACTTTTTTATTTTGGCGTTTTCGAGGCTTGATTTTCGCGAAACGCTGCTGAATTTCACGGGCTGTAGCTGGTCTTTTTTGGATATCTAATTGAATGAGATCGTCAAGTAAATTAGCGAAGTTGGGGTTAACTTTGACGAGATGTCGCCATTTTAAGTCACCTGTGAGAGGATCTTCTAATTCTGAGGGATGTTTTCCAGTTAGTAGTTCAATTGCTGTTTGTCCTAAAGCATAAAAATCGGTTGCGGGAGTAACTTGACCACCTGCAATTTGTTCGGGAGGACTATAACCTGTGGAAAACAGTCGCGTTGAAGTATCTTTTCGCTTGCGTCTACCGATTTGTTTTGCACCACCAAAGTCAATTAAAACTAATTTAGTTTGATTGGTTATTGAGGAAATACTAGCTGGATTACGCAGCATTAAATTAGATGGTTTAATGTCTCGATGAATGATTTTCCGGCGATGTAATTGATGTAAAATTGTTACTGCTTGGCTAAACCAATTTTGTACCCAAGCTTCAGGACATCCTTGAGGATATTTTTCGAGGATATCTTCGAGAGTTTGTCCGGTAATTTTCTCCATTACTAAACAGTAAAGTTGACCTTCAGGAGTTTGGATTTGAAAATAACCTTTAGGGTGAACTTTGGGGACTCCTGGATGATGTAAGCTAGCTAAAACTGTTGCTTCTTGGGCGAAAAGTTTAATTGCTTTTTCGGAATTTGTGGTCAGAACTTTTAAGACAAGTTCAGTTTCGGTTTGTATGTCCCAAACGGTAAAAATTTTGGCGAAACCACCCGATCCTAGAGATTTGAGAGGAAGGTAGCGAGATCGTAAATGTAAAGGAGTCCCGCAGCGATCGCAAAATTTGTTATTCCCCGACTGAGGATAGGGACGGGGACAGTTCGGATTAATACAGTGAATAGACGCGGGAAGAGGTAGTGACACAACTATTGGTGACTAGGGATTAGGGATTGGTGACTGGGGATTAGGGGTTGATAACTAATAACTACTAATTAATTAACTCACTCTTCAACACTCCAAGTAATCGGTAAACTTGGAGAAACTGTCAAACAATTAGGTCGATCGTCCTTTTCCGTTTCACGATCCAAAACTTTTTTAACTCGCTGATAAATTGCATCTGCTTCTGCGAATGAGTTACCAATGCTAGTTAATCCTAATTTACCAAATTCTGACAGCGCCCCCATCAAATGAAAAACTGTCCCAGTTTTGCTACTACTATCAAAATGTAAGCGATGATCGGCAATTAAATCCATTAAATCTGTCGGTAGTAAACCGCGATATTGTTCTTTTTGTAAATTATCTGTAGCAATATAATATTTTTCTTGTCCGTGTTGACTATAAAATGAGCCTGCTTCTAATTTATATTCACCATTTGTTAAAAATTTCAAGGTCATAAACGGATGAGTTGTTCCTCCTTTCCGCAAGTTAATTTCAATTGCTTGAATATCCCATTTTTGACTATCTGGTTGACGAACAGCGAGAAAATCAACGCTATAACGTTCCATTGCGCCTTTACTAGCTAAAGCTTGACCAACTTGAATCCCTAATTCTTGCAATTTTAGGCGATAGTCACTATTAGCAGGAAAACGACAACCAAGATAAATTTGTCCGTCGGGTCCACCGAGAATTTGGTCGTGGGTAGAGAGAATTTCCACTTCTCCTCCAGGACTAATATAGCCTTGAACGCTTGGCGATAGCTTTTCTTCTCCTTCGATAAATGCTTCGACAATTGCCCCTAATTCGGGGATTCTTGCGGAAAAGTTTGCCCAAGTTTCTTCTTCTGCTTGGAAACTGAGATGTTCAAGACGCGATTCAATGGCGGAAATTGTGGCTTCGCGATCGACTAAATTAGGTGCATATTTTTGAATTGGACGTAAATCTAAAATTGCATTTCCTTCTCCGGAAAAGCCTTCGTTCAGCTTCACAACTATCCTTTTTAAATGTGGTTGACGCGACCACAAATCAGTGATTGCTGTTAGTAATTGGTCTTGATTTTCTAAGTTTAAACTCCCATCAGGATGAGGAATATTGCAACCAGCAAAGATTTCTCTACTCCCACATTTAGAACCCCAATATTTAATGTCTGGAGAAGATGCTAGTAGGGGAATTTCTAATTTTAAGGATAATTCTTGCTCGAACCAGGTAGAATTGAAACAAACCATGTAGGATTTGCTCGGTCGGATGGCTTTACGAATGCGTTGAACCAGACGAGGACGTTCGAGAATTTTTTGTGAGAGAGGTTTCAGGGAAGCGTCGTAGGTGGAGAGAAGTAAGAGGCGATCGCGTGCATGAGAAAATGGTATTCCTGGTAAAAGCTGCAAATAGTAATCGATAATTACTGGGGAGAGAGGAATGCTGGTAACATAAATTAGGCGCGTGTGGGGATTTCGCAAGCGAATTAAGGAAAATAACAATCGTTCTTCGTAGTGAAGAAAACCTTCAATTTTTCCTAGTTCGCGCTGGTCTAAACTAAACGAAGGTATGACGACAATATCATAATCATCTTGGTCGAAAAGATCGACACTGTGCCAGCGATCGCGTAACCTATTTTGTAAATCCCGAAACTTCGCTGTTTGTTCGGCTGAACTCTGACAATTTAAACTCTGCATTCGCGCTTATCTACCTTTTACGCCCCTAAAAGCAATCTTAACCGATCATTACGACTCAGGATATCTTACTGCTGGTAATTTTTTCCTAAAATGCAAATTCAGCTTTTTGTTGTCCGATCGAGATGGTCGCTACTTTCTTTCTTGATAATTATTATACGCTACACTTTTTTTATTACTATTGATAGCTACTTTAATGATCTTTGAATTCCTAGTAAGATCCCAACAATAAAAAAATAGTTGAATTTTTTCTGGAAATTATTTCCCGAAAATAATTGACCTTTTGCCAGATTATTTGCTCCCGTTTATTTCTGACTATTAGTAGCTACTTTAATGATCTTTGAGGCGCGGGTAAAATACCCGCAAGAAAAAAATAGTTAATTTTTTTGTTAATTAACCCCCACAAAATCTCTAACTTTCTGTAAATAAGTTGGGGCATCTTCCAACATCGGGAAATGAGCCGTTTCTGCCATTTCAAAATATTCGACATTATCGCTCAAACTCGCTGCTTCTCTACCCATTGCTGCGGGAATGATTTGGTCATATTCTCCAGCAACTAACAATGTTGGGACAGTGATTTTCGCAAATTCTTGCGGCATTACTTCCACAGCTTTTTTACTCACAGAAGTAAAAATTGTTCCTAAAGCTGCCTCATAATCTGCTAATAAAAAATCTTCTAAAAAAGCTTTACTAATCTGGGTTGGCAACGATCTCCGTAAAAATCTCGCCATAAACATTTTGTCAGCAAAAGGAACCTTTAAAAACCAGTTATAGCGAAACTTAACTACATAACCACCAAACTTGTAAAAAGCAGCAAAAGCTTTCTCGTCGTATTCAAAAATACCGCTACAAGTGAGAATCGCTTTTGTGATTCGTTCGGGATACCGATTAATAAAAAAGGTGGCTACCGATGCCCCCATTGAGTGACCGTTGAGATAAACTTTTTCTAACTCTAATTCATCTAAAAGAAGCGCTAAATCATCAGCATATTCTTCTAATTCGTAGCTAATTTCGCCCTCAACAGGGTTAGAAATTAAACTCCTTCCAAACCCGCGTAAATCGTACAATAAGCAGTCAAAATCTTCTGCTAAAGCGGTGGCGGTACTTTCCCAATATCTGGCGGAACCGCCCCAACCGTGAACAAATACCATTACAGGCTTGGGTTTGGGACTATCTGACTGACGTACCCATTCGTAGTAATGCTCAATGCCCCGAATTTTAATTTTCTGCATATACAACAAAAGTGGCTATTTGTCAAGCAAATAACCACTCCTTATTTACTAAACTACTAAGCTGATTCTGGTTTTGGTAAAGAAGAGGGATGTACTAGCAACTCGGCTGTCGATCGCTTCTCAACCATTTCTTGAGTCACTGTACAGCGACGGACATCTTTGCGAGAAGGTAACTCGTACATCACCTCCAACATTAATTCTTCCACAATACTGCGTAAAGCCCGCGCCCCAGTTTTGCGGCGATAAGCTTCTTGGGCGATCGCGCGTACCGACTCTGGATTAAATTCTAGCTGCACATTGTCCATCTTCAGCAGTTTTTGATACTGCTTCACCAAAGCATTACGAGGCTCGGTTAAAATTTCCATGAGTGCTTCTTCATCCAGAGGATCGACTACCGCCACCACCGGAATCCGACCGACAAATTCCGGAATCATCCCAAACTTAACCAGATCGTCTGGTTGGAGGTGTCGAACCACATCGGCGGCGCGTTTTTCCTTCGACTGCGTATCTCCGGGACGAACAAAGCCCATCGACTTTTTGCCCACACGCTGTTCAACCACCTTATCCAAACCGACAAAAGCACCACCACAGATAAAGAGGATATTGCTGGTATCGATTTGGATGCAATCTTGATAAGGGTGTTTCCTTCCACCTTGAGGAGGAACATTGGCGATCGTTCCTTCCAGCATTTTCAGCAACGCTTGCTGCACACCTTCCCCAGAAACATCCCTGGTGATCGAAGTATTTTCGCTTTTACGAGCAATTTTATCGATTTCGTCAATATAGATAATTCCTCGTTGCGCCTCCTCAACATCCAACTCTGCCACCTGAAGCAGTCGCAGCAAGATGTTTTCCACATCTTCCCCCACATAACCTGCTTCAGTGAGCGTCGTCGCATCTGCTACCGCAAACGGTACATCAAGGATTTTCGCCAGGGTTTGGGCTAAGAGAGTTTTCCCGCAACCCGTCGGTCCGATCAAGAGGATATTCGATTTTTGCAGTTCTACTGGGTCATCTGGATTTGCCTTACCACTACTTTTTGCTGCCGCAAAACTCAGACGCTTGTAATGATTGTAGACTGCTACCGAGAGAACTTTTTTCGCCTCATCCTGACCGATAACGTGTTCGTCGAGATACTTTTTAATTTCTCGTGGCTTGGGAATTTGATTTAAAGAAAGGCGTTCTGCACTAGAGCGACGTTTGGGTGCGGGTTCTTCTGAGCGAGAGACTGGTTGAGTAGCTGAGGAGGCAGAATCGAGTAGCTCCTCGTCTAAAATTTCGTTACACAGTTCGACACATTCGTCGCAGATGTAGACTCCCGGACCCGCAATCAACTTGCGAACCTGCTCTTGGGATTTGCCGCAGAACGAACATTTTAGATGGGAGTCATATTTTGCCATATCTGCCTCTTATTTAATCGAAGTGAGAGCAACTTTTGGCTCGGACATTTCTTGCCGAGAGATTACTTGGTCGATTAAACCGTATTCTTTTGCCTCTTGGGAGGACATGAAAAAGTCGCGTTCTGTATCCGCAGCAATTTTTTCTATTGGTTGACCAGTATGACTAGCCAATATTTCATTAAGTTGCTGTTTGATATAAAGGATTTCTTTTGCTTGAATTTCGATGTCCACTGCTTGACCGCGAGCGCCACCAAGGGGTTGATGAATCATGATCCGCGAAGAAGGCAGAGCCATGCGTTTGCCTTGGGTTCCGCTCGAAAGCAGAAATGCGCCCATACTGGCTGCGAGTCCATAGCATATAGTAACAACATCTGGGCGAATTTGCTGCATGGTGTCAAAAATTGCCATTCCAGCGTAGACGCTACCACCGGGAGAGTTGATGTATAATTGGATATCTTTTTCGGGGTCTTCAGCATCGAGAAATAAAAGTTGAGCCGATACTGAATTAGCTACCGTGTCGTCGATCGCCGATCCTAAAAAGACGATGCGTTCGCGTAGTAGTCGAGAGTAAATGTCAAATGCTCTCTCGCCCATACCCGATTGTTCGACAACCATCGGGACGACATTACTTGCTTCGCAGTTGAAGGTGTGCGAGGAAATCGAGTTGACTTTTGGGTGATGGTGATTAATTATGGGATAATTTGGCGATTGAGATTTAACCATATAAGTAAGCTCTAGGGAAAGATTTTCTCTGGGAGGCTAGATGGATCTTTATTTTACTTAGCTCTCCTGAAGCATAGTTTTTTGGCTCTAGCAAGCTCCTCTTCTATGACTATTATGCCTCAAGCAGTTCCGGGAATGCTGGCGATCGCTAAATTTCTTAGTTATTGGGGATTGGGGATTGGGGATTGGGGGAATTGGAGGTGTTGGAGGAATTGGAGGAATTGGAGGTGTTGGAGGAATTGGAGGAATTGGAGGTGTTGGAGGTGTTGGGGGAATTGGAGGTGTTGGGGGAATTGGAGGTGTTGGGGGAAT
>JAWQFW010000279.1:0-6362 GCA_035968095.1 Oscillatoria sp. PMC 1068.18 | reverse complement strand
CAGTTAATCATATTAATCATACAAGAGGAGAGGCTGATCGGAAAATCATGCAGAATCGAGTTTGACTCCCAAAAATTAATAAGCTACTTTTAGTCTTAAAGTGGTAGGATAACCTTTAATAAATTTTGTCTAAAACTCACTTTGTTTACCTAGTTTACTGTGAAAATTTTGCTTGTTGAAGACGATAATACTTTAGCCGAAGTAATTAAAGAAACTTTAATCGAGCAACATTATTTGCTTGATGAAGCCGTTGATGGTCAAGTAGGATGGGAATTAGCAAAATCTTATGAATATGATTTAATTTTACTCGATCTAATTTTACCGAAACTAGATGGAATTAGTTTTTGTCAGGAATTACGACGAAATGGCGATCGCACCCCGATTTTGTTGATGACTGCTTATGATAACAGCACTAGAAAAATTGCCGGATTAGATGCAGGTGCTGACGATTATTTGGTCAAACCCTTTGATTTTCAAGAATTATTGGCTAGGATTCGAGCCTTATTGCGTCGAGGTAACGATTCACTCCCACCAGTGTTAAAATGGGGCAATTTAGCTCTCGACCCTGCTAATTGTACTGTCACTTACGATACAGAAGCTTTACATCTTACTGCCAAAGAATACGCCCTTTTAGAGCTTTTTTTACGCAATCCCCAGCGAATTTTTAGTCAAAGTGCGCTATTAGATCGAGTTTGGGATTGGGAGACTTTCCCTTCAGAAAATGCTGTCCGGACGCAGGTGAAAAGTTTACGGCAAAAACTGAAAAAAGCTGGTGCAGCAAAAGATTTAATCGAAACTGTCTATGGATTAGGATATCGCTTGAGAGAAGGGGAACTTCAATCACCACAACTCAAGCAAATCGAGCCAGAAGCTAAGGAATCGGTAACTACGAACAAATCCCGACTACAAAAGATTTGGGAACGGAATCAAGATCAATATCGCGATCGCGTGGCGATCGTGGTGAAAGCAGCCCAGAAATGGCAAGAAAATAATCTTAGTGAGACTCTCCGTAAAGAAGCATTCCACCAACTCCACACTCTCAAAGGTTCTCTTGGTTGTTTTGGTTTAAAAGAAATTTCCAATTTGTGCGAAAAAATTGAAAAAAGCTTTCAATTTTCAGCTAATCTTACTGCCAAGCAAGTTAAACAGTTAGCTGAACTAATTAACACCTTACAACAACATCTAGAAGAAGTTGATTTTCTGGCTTCCGAAAAATTACATTCAGCAAGCTTATTAACTTTTCCTAAACTAAGAAAGAAAAATTCCGATTCTCACCGCATTCTGGTCATTTCCAAAAATGCTAATTTGAATAATGGTTTAAGGGAGGAAGCTAAAAGTTTAAATCTCGGACTAGATTCCACTAAAAATCTTACCCAAGCGCGAATCTTCCTTGCTCAAAAACAACCTGATTTAGTTTTGCTTGACTTAGAATTAAGTGATTCAAGCGCTCCTCAATTAGATTTTTTAGCAGAACTGGAAATGGCTCAACCTCCAATTCCAACAATAGTTTTAACTGCGGAAGATAGTTTCAATACTCGCTTACAAGTTGCTCGTTTGGGTGCAAAAATTTGCTTGCATCAACCAATTACTCCGACTCAAATTATTGCAAATATTAAAAACTATTTTCAGCAAGATAGCCTTCAAACGGCGAAAATCATTATTGTGGATGACGATCGCGCAATCTTGAGTTTACTGTGCCAGTTTTTAGAACCTTGGGGCTTTGAAGTAACATCAGTTGACGATCCTCGTCAATTTTGGTCGATCTTGCCACAAATAAATCCAGATTTGGTAATTCTCGACTTAGAAATGCCCAATTTAAGCGGGATTGATTTATGTCAAGTAGTTCGTAACGATCCTCAGTGGCAAAATTTACCGCTACTTTTTCTTTTAGGTGATCCCGATACCGTCACGATCAAAAAAATCTTTGCCGTTGGTGGGGATGATTACATTCCCAAACCGATTATTGAGCCAGAATTGATGGCACGAGTCTTAAATCACTTAAAAAAGACAGAAACTCTGCATAAATTTACACGTAGTAATTACTCGTTTCCAGAATTATAAGTAGTTAAACTAATTGGGAGGAGAAGATCCAGAGTAAAATCAAAGTTAAAAGAGTAATCTTATGCTGTCTCCGAACTATTCCTGGAACTCAGCCGAAAACGACGAATATCGATTGTTGAATGAAAAACTACGCACCAACGAAGCCGAATTGCGTCAGTTTTTAGCGGCGATGCCAAATTTGGTATTAGTTCTTGATGCTGAGGCAAAAAGTATTAATGTGATTCCGACTCAGGCAGTTCTTGATCCTGAAGCAAATATAGAATTAATCGATTTAACCATTGAACAATTTTATCAGCCAGAGCGATCGCCAACTTTTTTGCAGCAGATTCGAGAAGCATTAACGACACAAGAAACTATCCAATTTGAATATTCACTGCGAAAAAATCAGCGAGAATTGTGGTTTGTGGCAAATATTTCGCCCTTAGCCGCCGAATCAGTAGTTTGGGTAGTGACAGAAATTACCGACAGCCATCAAGCCAAAATTGCCTTACAACAAGCACATCGAGACTTAGAAAAACGAGTTAGCGAACGTACCGCCGCTTTAGAAGCGAGTGAGTCTCGGTTTCGACGGTTAGCCGAAAATGCCAAAGATGTGATTTATCGTTATCGTTTGTTCCCGAATCGAGAAGTAGAATATATCAATCCAGCGATCGCCACAGTTACAGGTTACACTGCCGCAGAATTTTACGCTAATCCTGACTTACTTTGGCAAATTATTCATCGCGAGGATCGCCAAATTTGGCAAAAGGAATTAGAACGTTGCGGGAATTGGTACGGTAGCAACAATACCCGCAACGACGATCCTCGCTTTTCTTTACTGATTCTGCGTTGGTTACACCGCGATGGCAAAATTATTTGGATCGAACAACACAATACTTTTATTGAAGGCGATCGTGGACAAATTATCGCTATTGAAGGCATTGCTCGTAATATTAGCCGACAAATAGTCTCTCGACAACAAACGAAACTTTTGCAAAAAAACTTCAAACTTCCCTATCAGCAGTTAGGAGTTCATCTCACTTTCCCCAACTCACTACCTACCTGGGTAGCAGGAATTGTGACTACAGGAGTGACTTTAACCATTGAATTACTGCGTCAGTCGGGAATTAGAGTTCCGGTTCCATATTTACTAATTATCGTCACGGTGGTACTCAGTGGTAGTCTTGGGGGACTGAAACCCGGATTAGTTAGTAGTATAGTTTGGATTCTTTATTTGATTTGGGCGGCTTCGGTTCCTTTTGGTCCACCTACTTTGACTGGAGGAGTTTTACCAGTTAGTTTGGGGGGGATCGCGGTTTTGCTAGTTGCAGTTGTTCAAGGACATAAAAAAGACCAAAATGACCGCCTGAATCAAGCTTTACGCTTCGCCCACGATACCCTAGATAAGCGCGTGGAAGAACGTACCGCCGCTTTAGCTAAAAGTAACGAAATTCTGCGCGAACAGATTGTCCAGCGCCAAGTGGCTGAAGCTGAACTTCAGGCGATCGCTGATAATGCTACAGATTTTATTGTCCGTTTCGATCGCCAATTCCGCCATTTATTTGTGAATAAGGCTCTTACTAATTTTGTCGGAATTTCTTTTGCGGATTATTTAGGTAAAACTAACGAAGAGTTAGGAATGTCTTCCGAACTTTGTCAGCTTTGGAACCAGAGTTTACAAACAACTTTTCTCATAGGTAAACTTCAGCAAATTGAATTCGACTTTGCAACAGATGATGGCATTCGTACTTTTCAATCAACAATTATTCCTGAAAAAAAAGCTAATTGTCGGATTGAAACTCTATTAGTTATTACTCGTGATATTACTGCTCAAAAACGAATCAAAGAAGAACTAGAGAAGCGTGTTGAAAAACGAACTCTTGAACTCATTCAAGCAAACGGACAACTACAAAAAGAGCTACAACATCGACGACAAATTGAAACAGCACTCCGAGATAGTCAACAACAGTTACAAGCAATTTTGTATAATGCTCCCGCAGTGATTTATGTAACTGATTTAGAACATAAATATCTGTTGATTAATCGTGAGTATGAAAAATTATTTAATGTCGAACAAGAAAAGATTAAGGGGCAAAGTATTTATCAGGTTTGGGAGCGAAAATTTGCTGAGTTATTTGAAGCCAATAATCAACAAGTTATCCAAACTAAAGTTCCCATAACTAGCGAAGAAATTGCCCCACATCCAGATGGAATTCATACTTATGTGACCATAAAGTTCCCTCTTTTTGACGAGAATGATCTGGTTTATGCTGTTGGGGGGATTTCTACAGATATTACTCCTCTCAAACAAACAGAAGCTTCGTTAAAGGAAGCAGAAAGACGCTGGCGTAGTTTATTAGAAAATGTGCGACTAATTGTCGTAGGCTTAGATAAAGCAGGTAATGTAGATTACGTTAATCCTTTTTTTCTCGAATTAACTAAATATACAAAGGCAGAAGTTTTAGCGAAAAACTGGTTTAAAAATTTTCTGCCTCACCATCATCAAACAAGAACTTTTCAAGGTTTCAGTGAACTAATCGAAAATAATTTTCATCTCTATTACCAAAATTCAATCTTAACTAAATCGGGTGAAGAAAGATTAATTGCTTGGAATAATACTTTGTTACGAAATGCGGAAGGAGAAATAATTGGGACTCTTAGTATTGGTCAAGATATTACCGAAAGATTTGCGATCGAACGAATGAAAGATGAGTTTATTTCTGTCGTTAGTCATGAGTTACGCACTCCTTTAACCTCAATTCATGGGGCATTAAATTTATTGTCTAGTGGTTTATTAGAGCTTAGTTCCGATCGCGCTACTCGTGCTATCAAAATTGCGGCTGAAGCGGCGGAAAGGTTAGTTAGGTTGGTAAACGATATTTTAGAGTTAGAACGTTTAGAATCGGGAAAAATTAGCTTGAGAAAGCAGCAAGTAAATGTGGAAAACTTGTTTTTACAAGTAAGCGAACAAATGCAAGTCATGGCAGATCGGGCGGGTATTGAACTCGAAGTTTTGCCTGCCGATATTAACTTAAATGCCGATCCCGATCGTGTTCTTCAGGTACTTACTAATTTGATTAGTAATGCGCTTAAATTTTCCGATCCGGGGAAAACAGTTTGGTTGAGTGTAGATTTGGGAGAAAATGAAACAGGATCGCTGGTTCGTTTCCAAGTCCGCGATCGCGGTCGAGGTATTCCGGCTGATAAAATAGAAACTATCTTCGAGCGCTTTCACCAGGTAGATGCTTCTGATTCTCGTCAAAAAGGCGGTACCGGATTAGGATTAGCGATTTGTCGCAGTATTGTCGAACAACATGGAGGTAAAATCTGGGTGGAAAGTGTTCTTAATCAAGGTAGTAGTTTTTACTTTACTTTACCCAGAGCAAAAAAATCTTAATGATGACGGATAAAAGTATTTTAGTTGTTGACGATGAAGACGGTGTTCGTGAAATTATCCAAATGACGATCGAAGCAGTCATCGGGTGGGAAGTAATGACGGCTGCATCCGGTAATGAAGGGTTAGCGATCGCTGCAACGAAACAACCTGATGCTATTTTACTCGATGTGATGATGCCCGATATCGACGGGATTACCACTTTTAAACAATTACAAGCAAATTCAGCTACGCTCCACATTCCCGTCATTTTACTAACTGCTAAAGCCAAAATTAGCGAAAAAAAACAGCTACTCGATCTTGGTGTCGCTGGAGTTATCACTAAACCCTTTGAGGCAATTAGCTTAGTTCAACAAATTTGCTCTATTCTTCACTGGTGACTGAGAAGCCTCAGCCTCGGTAAATTCACAAAATCCTCACAATTGTTTTTTATCTTTAATTTATAGTCGGAAAAGCACTGAGCAAGTAAAGAGTCAATCATGAATGCTAAAATTCTCTTGGTAGATGACGATCCTGAAGCTATTTTTTTGCTAAAAGAGTTGTTTTATGAGGAAGATTTGAAAATTTTTAGTGCTGCCAATGGTTGGTTAGGTTTTATGCAAGCAAAAAAAGTTAAACCTGATTTAATTATTAGTGATTTACAAATGCCAATCATCAATGGATATGAGTTTTTAGTGAAAGTTCGTCAGGATTTAAGTTTGGCAAAAACTCCGTTTATTTTATTAAGTTCTTATCGGAATGAGGAACATCGTAACCGAGCTTTTCATCTTGGGGCTAGTGCTTACTTAACGAAACCTGTAAATTTTGATTTTTTACTGAAAATAATTGAGCAAGAACTTGCAGGTGAAAAGTTATGTGAAACTGTTGGTTTGATTGCTAATATTTTTTGATTTTTGGGGAGCAAGTTTGTATTTTATATTTGCAAGTT
>JAWQFW010000278.1:0-6363 GCA_035968095.1 Oscillatoria sp. PMC 1068.18 | reverse complement strand
CTCCAATACCTCCAATACCTCCCTTTCCCCCAATACCTCCAATACCTCCAATACCTCCCTTTCCCCCAATTCCCCCAATTCCCCCAATTCCGACCAATCCCCAATTTACCAGCGTATATTTGCAACTAACATTGCTTCTGCGGATTTAGTGTTGAGTGGGGGAGAGAAAAAGTATCCTTGGGCTTTTTGACAGGATAAGGCTTTGAGTTGGGTGAGTTGTTGCTGAGTTTCGACTCCTTCGGCGATCGCCTCCATGCCGAGTTGACGTGCTAAGGTGATGATTGTCTCGACGATTTCGTGATTTTCGCCGCGATCGCCAATCCGATTGACAAATGAGCGGTCAATTTTGAGCGCGTTAACTGGAAAACGATATAAATAGCTCAAAGATGAGTAACCTGTGCCAAAGTCATCGATGGAAAGACAGATTTGGCGATCGCGCAGTTGGTGCATTAAGGCGATCGCGCTTTCGACGTTTTCGACGAGCATACTTTCCGTTAGTTCCAAGTTTAAACTACTACCGTCTAATTTAGTCATTGCGAGAATTTCGTCGATTTGCTCGATTAAGTCGGTTTCTCGGAGTTGTTGCACCGAAAGATTAACGCTGATTTTCAACGGCTGTCGATTGGGAAATTTTTCTTGCCAATTTTTCACGCTGCGACAAGCTTCGTATAGTACCCATTTGCCGATGGGTACAATTAATTTGGTTTCCTCAGCAATGGGGATAAACTGTACTGGAGACACCAAACCACGTTGAGGATGTTCCCAACGAATCAAGGCTTCAAAACCTGTCAGCATTCCGGTAACTAAGGAAACAATCGGCTGATAATAAACTAAAAACTCCTGGTTTGCTAGAGCTTGACGCAGATCGTTTTCTAATTGTAGTTGTTGGAGGGCGTGAGAGTGCATGGCGCGATCGAAAATTTGGTATCGTGCTTTACCTTTCTCTTTCGCCCGATATAGGGCAATATCTGCGTCTCGAAGTAAGTCTGAGGCTTGGTGGTATTCTGAGGAATTAAAGACGATGCCAATACTTGCAGTCGTAAAGACTTCGCGCTCGTCAAGTTGAAATGGTTGGCGGATTTCTGCTAAAATTCGCTCTGCGATTCGAGTTGCATCGCTGATTCCGCTAATTTCTTCTAATAAAATAATAAATTCGTCGCCGCCGAGACGGGCTACTAAGTCGGTTGAGCGAACCACATCGTTGAGAATCTGAGCAACTTTGATTAATAAGCGATCGCCAACTAAATGTCCTAAACTGTCATTAACGACTTTAAAGCGATCTAAATCGAGGAAAAGAACGGCAAATAAGTCATTTGGATGTCGTTGTTGGCGTTTGAGCGCTAGTTCGAGACGCTCCATTAAAAGATTACGATTGGCTAAACCTGTTAAAGCATCGTGGAGTGCATCGTAAATTAATTGTGCTTCGGCGCGTTTGCGATCGCTAATATCTAAAAATTGACCGAGTAAGTGTAAAGGTTCGCCTTGAGCATCGCGCACAATGGCAACTTGTAAGATTCCATGCACGATCCGATTTTCTTTAGTTAAGTAACGACTTTCAACTTGAAAGTGAGATATTTCTTTTTTAAATAACTTTTCGTGTAAAGCTAAAGATACGGCTAAGTCTTCGGGATAAGTAACATCTAACCAGGTTTTATCGCGTAATTCTTTTCTACTATAACCGAGGGTTTTACATAATGCTTGATTGACTCGCACAAATTCACCTGTAAGAGTTTTAATGGCGATGCCAATTGGTGCAAGTTCAAAAGCGAGACGAAACTGTTCTTCGCTTTTGAGTAAAGCTGATTGTGCTTGTTGGCGTTCGGTGATATCACGAGAAATGGTTAAACAAGTTAGCTTTCCTTTGAAGAAAAATACTTGAGTGCTATTTTCGACAGGAATTCTTTGTCCGTCTTTAGCTAATAAGACGCGCTCAAAAATGTGAAACCTTTTGATTCTTAACTGTTCTATAATCGCTGTTAGTTCGCTTTCTGGTTCAGGAATATCGACTTCTGTGGGGGATAATTGCAATAATTCGTCTCTGGTATAGCCGAGTTTTTCGCAAGCGCGATCATTGACTTCAATAAATTTTTCCGGCATTCCTTGGCGGTCGAAGTGATGCACAAAGATCAGATCGTTGGTACTATTAAATAATCTGCGATAGCGTTCTTCAGTGTCTATCAGTGCGGCTTCTGCTTGTTTGCGTTCGGTGATATCGAGGATTGTCCCGAATAATTTAATCACCTGTCTTTGTTTGTCAAAAATTGGTCGTCCTTTGACGAAAACCCATCTTACTTGTCGATTTGGGCGGCGGATGCGAAACTCAAATTCATAAGCTTGACCAAAAGCGATCGCGTCTTTGAGGGTTTGTTTATACAACGAAAGATCGTCGGGATGAATTTGCCGCTTGAACTGCTTGAGCGACATTGGCTGTAGTGTCTGTGATTCAGCTTCTAAGCTTGATTGTTGCGGTTTGGCGGTTTCAAGCCCAAAAATGCGAAATGTCTCCTGTGACCACCAAATTTTTCGGCTGAGTACATGAAATTCCCAACTACCCACATGAGCTACTTGTTGGGCGGCGACGAGATGGGCTTTTTCTCGCGCTAAGTTTTTTTCAGCTTGTTTGCGATCGCCAATCTCGATACAAGCACCAATATAACCGACAAAGGTTCCATCAGCTAAAAACCTGGGTACACCACTATCTAAAATCCAAACATATTTTTGATCTGCA
This sequence comes from Oscillatoria sp. PMC 1068.18, assembly GCA_035968095.1. Taxonomy (GTDB): domain Bacteria; phylum Cyanobacteriota; class Cyanobacteriia; order Cyanobacteriales; family SIO1D9; genus IIICB1. The sequence goes on along the minus strand of JAWQFW010000278.1, from coordinate 3,635 downwards.
CGTCGGAGGCGATACTCCATTTTAAAGCTTTCACGCGCTTTCATCGACGAACGACACTTATTTAAACATCTTTTGGCATCATCTGGATGAATTCCTTCTGCCCAACCATAACCGATTTCTTCCGAAAGTTTACGTCCAGTAAAATCTAACCAACGCTGATTAAAAAAATTACAGTATCCTTCGGCATCTGTCATCCATAAAAGCACAGGTGCAGAATTTGCCATCAACCGAAATCTTTCTTCACTTGCTTGCAATTTTTGATAAGCTTGTTGAAGTTCTGCGGTGCGTTGTTGAACTATTTGTTCGAGTTCTGTATTTAAGCGAATAATTTCGCTTTTTGCTCTTTGAATAGTTAGTTGATGTTCGATGCGGGCGATAACTTCTTCAACTTGAAACGGCTTCGTAATATAGTCTACCCCCCCAACGGCAAAAGCTTCAACTTTATCAAAAGTTTCTTCTAAAGCACTAATAAAAATTACCGGAATTTCCCTAGTTTGCGGATTAGCTTTGAGACGACGACAAACTTCAAAACCATCCATTTCCGGCATTTTAACATCGAGTAAAATTAACTCCGGTGTTTCGGCAACTGCTCCTAACAATGCTAGTTGACCATTTATGGCACACTGAACTTCATAACCGCGATCTTGTAAGGTATCAGCCAGTAAGCGCAAGTTATTTGGTAAATCGTCAACTATGAGAATTTTACCGTTGAAAGTATTAACATAGTTATCGCTATTCATAAGCTTAAGAATTAAGGGCGCTGTTGGTTAAGTTGATAATTACGTCATAGCGAAAATTGTTGGCTAAGTTGGTTAATCTTTGAGCAAGATTGAGATGTTCGTCAGGAATTTGGGCGATCGCGGCTAAAATTGACTTAGAGTTGAGTTTCGTTGCTGCTTGGTTTAGTTGCTCAATCCATTCTCGTGACATGACGAATAAACTGTCGGAGGTTAACTCCTCTGTTGACGACTGCTGGGGTAAATCACTTACAACTTCTTCTTCATACATATACCTCAACCCCAAATGTTCTGCCATTTTCGCTAACAAAACTTCTTGCCGAAATGGTTTACGGACAAAATCATCACAACCTACTGATAATACCAGCGATCGCTCTTCTGCAAAAGCACTCGCTGTTAAAGCAATAATCGCTGTGGCTTGACCTCGTAGATGTGCTTTAATTTGGCTGGTGGCTTCATAACCGTCCATTACAGGCATTCGCATATCCATCCAGATTAGATGCGGTTGCCATTTTTGCCAAACTGCGATCGCTTCTAAACCATTACTAGCTTCTTTAATTTCAAATCCTAAAGGTTCTAAAATTTTCACCACTAATTTTCGATTCTCCAAAGTATCGTCAACTACTAAAATTCGATAAATTGGTTGATTAGGAGCAAGTCCAATTACTCGTTTCTGCTTAGATTTAGGCGCAATTTCTTTAATTTTGGCGAGTTTGACCGCAATATTAAACCGGAAAGTTGTTCCCTCTCCTACCACAGAATCAAAGCTAATCTCTCCTCCCATTAACTCCACAAACTTTTTACTAATTGGCAACCCTAAACCTGTTCCTTCTGAAGCTTTTTGTCCCACTCTTGTTTGCTGAAAAGCTGCGAAAACTTGATCTTGTTCTTCTGGACTAATTCCTGCTCCTGTATCTTCAATTTCAAAAAGAAGTTCGGTAGTTAATGATTGGTTTTCGGTAACTTTTTCTGACTCCTTTTTTCTTGAAAAATCCTCTTCTTCTTTAACTTTGACTCGCAAAACTACACCACCTTCTTCAGTAAACTTAATTGCATTTGACAACAAATTAATTAAAACTTGACGCAATTTTTTCTCATCAGTTTTGAGATACTGAGGAATTAAACAATCGCGCTCAAAAATCAATTGTAAACTTTTGGCATTAGCTCGTAAAGAAAACATTTCCTGCAAACTATCCAGCAAATAATAAATATCAAAATCGTTTTCGCTGACAACACTTCTCCCAGCTTCAATTTTTGACATCTCCAAAACATCATTAATCAAAGCCAGCAAATGTTCTCCACTCCGAATAATTATTTGCAAATATTCTTGTTGCTGTTCCCACGAAGTTGAACTACTATTTAGTAATTCACTAAAACCAAGAATTGCATTCAAAGGAGTCCTTAACTCATGACTCATATTCGCTAAAAATTCACTTTTTGCCCGGTTAGCCGCATCCGCAGCTTCTTTCGCTTCTTTAAGTTCTAATGTTCGGTTTTCAACTCGATTTTCTAATTCTTCGTTAGTCTTTTCTAGCGCTAAATTTGCTTGTTGTAAAGCAGTGAAAGATTCTTGTAACTGAATTGCCATTTGATTAAAAGATTTCGCTAAAACCGCTACTTCTCTTACTGAGTTTTCCGGAACTTTTTGTGCTAGTTTTCCACTGGTCATTTCTGCGGAAGCAATGCTCAATTTTAGGATTGGTGTAGCAATTAATCGAGACGTAATTAAGCCTAATTCTGTAGCAATAAACAAAGCTGCTAAACATAACAGAATGGTAATTCTTTTATGCGCCTGAATTTGTGCCATAAAATCTGTCTCTGGAACGACGACAACGATTAACCAATCAATTCCACGAGGATCGAAAATAGGAGTTACTTGCACAAATTGACGTTCATTATTTAGTTGATATTCTAGTTGTTGACTGCGGTCGATTTCTGCTAATTTACCGAATTTTTCTAGCAAAAACTTAGCAGTAAACTGAATTGAAGCTTCTTGACTTTCAATAGCTTTGAGTCTAGTCTGTTTTTTGCCGTCTTCACTTACTAAATAAGGCAATTCTCTAGTCGAAGTAGCAACAATTTCTCCAGTACGTTCAATGATAAATGTTTCACCTGTTTCCCCAATTTCTAAGCTTTGCAAAAATTCAGTGAATTGTGCTAAAACTAAATCGGTTCCTAAAATACCTTCTAGTTCCCCATTTTGGTTATAAAAAGGTTGATTTGCAGAAATAGCTAACTCAAGTTCGGGAACTAATAAATAAATATCTGTCCATCTTGCTTTTTTGGCTTTCTTTGCTTCTTGATACCAAGGACGAATGCGGGGATCATAATTAGGAGTAATACTTAATTGTTCTTGACGAAAACCTTGATTATTAGTTGTATATTTGACTAAATTTCCAGCTACCATTCCTGGTGTTGTGTAAATTCTCAGTTGATTATTTTTTTCTCGTGTTGCTGTTGTAAATCCTCCTTGTTCGTTACTCCAGTAAATATAGCTAACTGTTTCAAAAAGGTTGATTTGCTGCCAAAAATGATGTTCTAAGCTGAGAATATTTTGCTTGTCAATTACCCCAGACTGAAGTAAATTATCATTAATTTGATTAATTAAATGAGGAGTTTCTAAGTAAGTTTTTAACTTTTCTTCAATCCGAATCGTAATTTCTTTGCGTAACTGAGTTGCAACTTCGTTAACTGCTTGTTGTCCATTTCGTAAAGATAGCCACCCAGTTAATGTTACCGCAGCAAAAATTTCTAAGACAAATGGAATTACCAAAATTAAACGTAATGGTAATTTTGCAGATTTTTCTTGATGATTAGAAGACCATTTTAAGCGGGTTGATTTCATTTTTTCTTTGCTTGCTGTTGCTTAAGTCTTCAAGTTTTCTGTGACTGTTAACT
>JAWQFW010000277.1:4637-6414 GCA_035968095.1 Oscillatoria sp. PMC 1068.18 | reverse complement strand
AAATTCAAGTGTTCAGCCGTCCTCAAAGGACGGGGTTTCAGACCCATTTTTTTTGCTGAAACACAAACATCAGCCAGTAAAATTAGCAAAACAGACTAAGTTTCTGAAATTAAGCCAGGAAACCTAGCTACAACCGAAACTAGCAGCTTAAAATAGCTAAAATCAAAATTCAAATTATTTCTCCCTAATGGTCAAACTAACACCAAATCCAAGCTTCAGTTTAACAATTCGTCTAACCTATCCGAATCGAGCCGGGATGTTAGCTAGTGTAACCCAAGCGATCGCCGATGTGGGCGGTAATGTAGGACAAGTATTGCTCCTCGAACAAACCCGAAAAACCTACTTACGCGAAATCACCGTAGATGCAGCCAGTAGCGAACACGCCGAAGAAATCGTTGCTGCGATCAAAAGTTTACCAGACGTAGAAATCATCAAAGTCAGCGATCGCACCTTCGACTTACATCGCGGTGGCAAAATTAAGATCCAAAGTCGGATACCTCTAACCGCCCAATCCGACCTCGCAATGGCGTATACTCCAGGGGTAGGCAGAATTTGTCAAGCGATCGCCGCAGATCCCGAACAAGTTTACTCACTCACCATGAAAAGTAACACCGTGGCGATCGTTACCGACGGTAGTGCTATCCTCGGATTAGGTAATCTCGGACCCGAAGCCGCCTTACCCGTCATGGAAGGAAAAGCCATGCTATTTAAAGAATTTGCTGGAATTGATGCTTTTCCGATCTGTTTAGCCACCCAAGACACCGACACAATCATCGAAACCGTCAAAAATCTCGCCCCCGTCTTTGGTGGTGTCAACCTCGAAGATATCAGCGCCCCACGCTGCTTTGAAATCGAACAAAAACTGCGCCAAGAAACGAATATTCCGATCTTTCACGACGACCAACACGGAACCGCGATCGTCACTTTAGCCGCCTTATATAACGCCCTGAAACTGGTCAAAAAGAGCTTAGAAGACGTGCGGATCGTCATTAACGGAGCCGGGGCTGCCGGAGTCGCGATCGCCCACCTCCTCCGCAAAGCAGGGGCAACCACAATCTTAATGTGTGACTCCAAAGGCATCCTTTCCACAGCGCGTCAGGATCTTAATCCTCAGAAACAAGAATTTGCCGTTAGCGAAAGTGGTTCCCTCGCCGATGCCATGAAAAACTCAGATATCTTTATTGGTGTCAGCGTACCCGGAGTAGTCACCCCAGAAATGGTTAAATCGATGGCACGCGATCGCATCGTCATGGCAATGGCAAACCCCATCCCCGAAATTCAACCAGAATTAGTTTACGACGACGTAGCCGTCATTGCCACCGGACGCAGCGACTACCCCAACCAAATCAACAACGTCCTCGCCTTTCCCGGCGTATTTCGCGGCGCACTCGACTGTCGTGCCGCCGCCATTACCACTAATATGTATCTAGAAGCAGCAAGCGCGATCGCCTCATTAATTTCTCCCGACCAACTCGAACCCGAAAACATCATCCCCTCTGTTTTTGACGAACGAGTCGTCACCGCCGTTTCCGAAGCAGTCCAAAAAGCCGCCCGAAAAGACGGAGTAGCGCGACTTTAGGGATTGGGGACTGGAGAGGGCAACCACGGTGGGTTTGCCCCTACTCTGGGAAATGGAGGACACGGGGGACACGGAGGACATGGGGACACGGGAGAGTAAATGTTGGTAAAACCATCGCTGTTTATTTCCAACACTTCCAACACTTCCAACACTCCCAATACTCCCAATTCCCCCAACACTTCCAACACTTCCAACACT
>JAWQFW010000277.1:0-4537 GCA_035968095.1 Oscillatoria sp. PMC 1068.18 | reverse complement strand
CCCCAACACTTCCAACACTTCCAACACTCCCAATACTCCCAATTCCCCCAACACTCCCAATACTCCCAATCCCCAATCACCAATCACCAAGATAGAAAAGAATGACTAGCGCACAGAAACTCTCAAAAAATAGGCGAGAAGCCCGCCGTAACTTGTGGTTTGAAAGAGCAATGGCAATAATTGCGACCATTAATTTTTTAGTAGTGTTATTTGACGTTACTTATCTTCCCCTCCGCAATTTCTGGCTTCAAGGAAGAATTCAACTTTTCAGCTTTAAAGTAGGTCCCTTTGAAACTGAAGGAATCCCGATTCAAGTTCCCCTTCCGCCTGTAACAGCAGGGTATGATTGGGTAAAGGGAATCGAACCTTATCGCGATACGGAGCAGTATTTAGCAAGAGTTGAAGAATTAGAAGACCAAGTTATTGCTACCAGTTTGCGATCGCCGGAAGTTGAGCAAATTTTGGCTGACTTACGCGAGCGAAGTGTAGATATGATCGAAACTAATCCTTTCCAAATTGCTAATAAAACAGGTACTTTGGAAAAGATTAAAAATGAAATGCGCGAGTATCTGGAGGAAGAATTCGCTAAAGATGCTTTTCAAAATTTCTGGACTCAAGAATACTTAGAACGCGAAGGTTTCACTAACTCTCTAACTTTTTTCAATACAGAAATCAAACCACTATTAGAAACAAACTTTTATCGTCCTCTTGGGGAAAATGGGGAATTTGTTGACAATTTTGCTTTGTTTGATTTTGCCTTTGAAGTGATGTTTTTCTTAGAGTTTTTAGCACGAACTTGGTTTATAAGTAGTCGCCGGAAGGGGATAAGTTGGTTTGATGCAATGTTGTGGCGTTGGTACGATTTTTTCTTTTGGTTGCCAATGTTTATTCCTTTTCAGAATCTAGCAAGATACATTCGTTTAATGCGGATTATTCCAGTAATAATTCGTTTGAATCAAGCTCAATTAATTAACCTTGATAAAATTCAAAAACAGGCAAGTCAAGGCTTTGTCGCAGGAATTGCTGAAGATGTTACCGAAGTAGTAATTATTCGGGTCTTAAATCAAGTTCAAACAGCAATTCGCGATGGAGAAATCATGAAGATTCTGGAAAGTAGCCGAGTTAAACCTTATGTTGACTTAAATGATGTTAATGAAACCGCAGAATTAACGAAATTAATGACCCAATTAATGGTCGATGAAGTCATTCCGAAAGTTAGACCAGATTTAGAAGCTTTATTAAAATATAATATTGATAAAACAATTCATGATTTTCCGGCTTATCAAGCAATTAAACAGTTTCCGGGAGTTGAAGATACAGAAAATAGATTAGTTACTCAATTAGTTTCCCAAATTTATCAAATTCTCTACGATAATCTCAAAAATCTTACGAAAGAAGACCCAGTAAATGACCAATTAATGTCACGCTTATTAGAAAATCTGGGTCAAACATTAGGAAACGAACTTCAAGGTCAAGATACTTTACAAAGAACCCAATATTTGCTAGATGCTTTGATTGAAGAAGTAAAAGTCAACTACGTCGAACGTTTATCTCAAGAAGACATCGAGCAAATTCTCGACCAAACAAGAGCTTTACGGGAAAAAGCAACTCAGCAGTATCAGGAAACAAGATTACTCAGCGATCGCCCCTAGTCGTCAATTTGCTCGTAGTTTTGATAGACTAGATATCGGTTGAGTTGCCGTGACGGGGACTCAATCGAGAAGCAAGACAGATTTGTGTCTGCCGAAAGTGGGTCAAACCCGCTTTTTTTGTTGGATAGATTTTTCGATGACTCATCCTTTAATTCCCGAAATTATTGAGCTAGCGACACCAATCGCAGCAGCACTAGACTTAGAATTAGTCGGTGCGGTTTTCCAGACAAACCGCAAACCGCCTGTATTGCGCGTGGACGTGCGTAATTTAGACGCTGAAACCAGTTTAAACGACTGCGAACGGATGAGTAGAGCTTTAGAAGCACAATTAGATACTACCGAATTAATATCCGAACCCTACGTGCTAGAGATATCGAGTCCCGGTGTTTCTAGAGAGTTAACCACGGAGCGAGAATTTATTTCCTTTAAAGGCTTTTCGATCATTGTCAAAACTTATAGCCCTTATGAAGGAAAAAAAGAATGGCGAGGGAAACTCCAAGGTAGAGACGAAGAGACACTGTATCTTAACCAAAAAGGGCGCGCGATCGCTATTCCTCGTCAACTCGTCGCTAAAGTGCAACTAGAAGATTAACCAATATTGGTCATTAGGCAAAAATTATTGGGCTTTTGTGGGTGAATTATTTATTTTGCTGAGTAACTGCTGCTTAATCACCCCCATCGACCAATAATCAATGACTGTTTACTCAAAAAGGAGATTCTATTTTATGTCAATCGTTGCTTTACCAGGACTAAAAAGTTTAATTGAGGAAATCTCTCAGAAACATAATCTGCCCAAATCTGCCGTACAGCAAGCCTTGCGAGAAGCATTACTGAAAGGATACGAACGCTATCGTCGCGCTCAAAGTTTAAATCGTAACCAATTTAGCGAAGATTATTTCGAGAATTTTGAAGTTGAACTCGATACCGAAGAAGAAGGTTTTCGGATTCTCTCAACCAAAGTAATTGTCGAAGAAGTCGAGAATAGCGATCATCAAATTCCCTTGGAAGAAGTCCAGCAAGTCGCATCCGAAGCACAAGCCGGGGATTCTGTAGTTTTGGATGTCACCCCAGATCAACGCGAATTTGGTCGGATGGCTGCTATTCAAACGAAACAAGTATTACTCCAAAAGCTCCGGGATCAACAGCGCAAACTGATTCAAGAAGAATTTCAGGACATTGAAAATACAGTTTTACAAGCCAGGGTGTTAAGGTTTGAGAGACAATCGGCGATCGTCGCTGTGAGTAGTTCCTTTGGTCAACCGGAAGTAGAAGCGGAATTACCCAAACGCGAACAACTTCCCAACGATAATTATCGAGCCAATGCCACATTCAAGGTATATCTGAAAAAAGTTCGCGAAGGAACCCAACGCGGTCCGCAATTAATCGTTTCTAGAGCCTCTGCGGGTTTGGTAGTTTATTTATTCGCTAACGAAGTACCAGAAATTGAAGACGAAGTGGTGCGAATTGTCGCCGTCGCGAGGGAAGCTAATCCTCCCTCTCGTCAAGTCGGTCCGCGTACAAAAATTGCCGTAGATACCTTAGAGCGAGATGTAGACCCAGTGGGTGCTTGTATTGGTGCGAGAGGGTCACGTATCCAAGCCGTAGTCAACGAACTACGTGGTGAAAAAATTGATGTGATTCGGTGGTCGCCCGACCCTGCTACTTATATTGCCAATGCTCTGAGTCCGGCTCGCGTCGATCAAGTATTATTAGTGAATCCTGACGAACGTCAAGCATTAGTTTTAGTACCAGATAACCAACTGAGTTTAGCGATCGGGAAAGAAGGACAAAATGTTCGTCTGGCGGCTCGTCTCACAGGTTGGAAAATTGATATCAAGGATAGCGCCAAGTACGACCATGAAGCGGAAAAACAAAAACAAGCAGCTAAAGCCGAACTGGAAGAGGAAACAGCAGCAGCAGAGTTAGATCCTTTAGAAATAGGGATCAGAAAACAGTCTCAATCAGAATTTGAGGAAGATGAATTTGAGGAAGATGAATTTGACACTTTTGAGGACGATGAACTAGATTCGGACTTTGCTGAAGATGAATCTGAATAAAAAGTTAACAGCTACAGGTAAGGGAATACTTGCTTTGTGCTGCTTTGAGTTAGATTTCGGTAGCTAGAGGCAAGAAATATTCCTGAAAATAAACAATGAAATCGCAATGGCAATTCCTGCATCTATTTGAGAGTTATCGTTGGCAATTTGAGTAATTTGAGCCAATTATCCTGGTAAAAAATTAAGAGCGAGATTCTCTCAGGAAAATTAAGATGAAAATTAACTACCGACGTTGCCTAAGCTGCCGCAGAGTAGCGCCTAAAGAGTCATTTTGGCGAATTGTCAGAGTGTATCCATCCCGACAGGTACAATTAGATCGGGGGATGGGACGTTCTGCTTATCTCTGTCCTTGTGAAACCTGTCTAGCCCGCGCCGAAAGCAAAAATAGACTGGGGCGATCGCTGGGAGCTTATGTTCCCGAAGAGATTTATCAACGCTTGTGGCAGCGTTTAGAGGTAGCAACCGAGAAAGAAAAAAATCTGGCTAGTGCGAAACAATAACTCTCTGAGTAAGCGCGATCGCGTTTCTTGAAATCCAAACGAGGGTTTCATCCTGAAGAAGCAAAAACTATCGCTCAAACCAACCTTACAATAGAAACAGCAAGGAGTTAAATTAAACTAAAAAAAAACCACCAAGCAGGACACAGGGAGTTAGTCTGGGAAGTTCATAACTTTAAAGCAAACCCAAAATGATTCTTTCTGGTCAAATGCCGAAAAAGGTAAAAATGCTTGTATATACCTTGAAGCCATTCCGAGCCGATTGGATCGAGCTTCAGTCAAATTAAACTATATTGTTAATTGAACTAAAATGAGGTGCTGTCTTCAAACT
>JAWQFW010000276.1:0-6431 GCA_035968095.1 Oscillatoria sp. PMC 1068.18 | reverse complement strand
GGGGGAAGAGGGGGAAGAGGGGGAAATTGCTAAGTGTTGACTGTTGATTGGTAAATGTGGGTACGTGCTAACCGATCGCTGTGAGTTGATAAGGTGAGATATGTCTACAGGTTCTTATGATGAGAATAGTTTAGGTTGGCAATTAAATCTATTACGTCGGCGGCTTGGTGAGTGGTGGGAGTTGCAGACTAATCGGGTTGCGGATAATATACCTGATGTGCCGGAGTTGTCGTGGTTGGATTCGCCGATGATTCAGGCGATCGCTAAATCTCTTTTTTGGTTGTTGGTGGCTTTGTTGGTATTATGGACTGCATGGCAGGTTTGGCAAGTTTTGTCTCCGTATTTGTATCTTGTTAGCCAAAAGTTAGGTCAGTCGGGAGATTCAACGGTGACAAAGCAGAGTCAGGAGTTATCAGCGAGGGGTTGGTTGGCGCGATCGCGTAATTTTCAAAGAGAAGGTAATTACCGAGAGGCTTGTGTTTGTCTTTATTTAGCTATGTTACAACGTCTCCACGATCGCGAAATTATTCTTCACCAAGCGAGTCGTACTGATGGGGAATATCTCAATTTAGTTCGGGATTTATCTCAACCGCAACCGTATGAAAAGATTTTCGCTTCTCATCAACAACTTTTGTTTGGTGGTGGGGAAGCAACGGCGCAACTTTACGAGATGATGGAACAAGCTTATCAGGATCTTGATGTTGAGGCAAAAACATGAAGATATCACGGCGAAGATTGGTAATTTTGGGTGCGATCGCGCTAGCAGTTATCTTCCTTCTCAGTTTAATTGCGGCTCCGAGTCAAAGTCAATTGAATAGTGGTTCGACTTATGGACGCGCTCCTGATGGTTATGGGGCGTGGTATGCTTATATGCAAGCACAAGGAACTGAGATTCAACGTTGGGAAAAACCGTTTCAGGAGTTGCTCGAAAGTGAGTCAATTAACAGTCCAATTACGTTTGTCCGGGTTTTCAGTTTGTTGACTGAACAAGGTTTTTATGATTTTAGTCGCGATTGGGTGGCTAAAGGTAATACTTTAGTAATTTTGGGTGTTGAGAAACCTGTTACTGAGGCTGATTTCTCTACGTTACAAGCTTCTGAGGTGGGGGAAGTTAAGATTGAGACTCAGCGACGAGATGCTGAAGCGAAAGAAGTGATTTTAGGCGATCGCTATGGGGCGATCGTTTGGTCGGAAATGGTCGGTGCGGGAAGTATAATTTATGCAACAACTCCTTATCTTGCGGCTAATGCTTACCAAAATGCTGCTGGGAATTTTGCTTTTCTCGCTGAATTAGTTAGTAGTGAATCTCGTCCGATTTGGATCGATGAATATATTCATGGTTACAAAGATCGAGAACAAATTCAAGAGGAAATCGGCGAAAATGTTCTTAGTTATTTACTGAAAACTCCTTTATTTCCGGTTTTTGTGCAAGGATTAGTCATTTTATTAATTGTGATTTTCGCTGCAAATCGTCGTTTTGGACAACCGTCAATTCTCGCTACTCCAGCAGTTGATAATAGCGAAGCTTATATCGATGCTTTAGCGGGAGTGTTACAAAAAGCAGGTAGTACCGAATTTGTGTTAGAAGTATTAGGCAAAGAAGAACAACTGCAATTGCAAAGATTCCTTGGTTTAGGAGATATTTTACTGGAAGAACGAGTCTTAGTTAGTGCTTTTGGAGAACAAACTGCGCGCGCTCGTCAGGAATTAGCTCAAATCCTGAAATTACAAGCTGAAAAACGACGAATTAGTGAAACAGAATTGCTACAGTGGTTGAGTAAATGGGAAGATATTCTGGGGATTAGGGATTAGGGATTGGGAATTAGGGATTGGGAATTGGGGGAATTAGAGTGTTGGGGGAATTGGTAGAATTGGGAGCGTTATCAGTGTTGTCAGTGTTAGGAATAAAGAGCGATTTTCCGATTTTCACAACCTACATTTACTCCCCCTTGTCCCCCAACTCCTCCTTGTCTCCGAACTCCTCTTTGTCCCCAATCACCAGTCCCCAATAACTATTAAAAACTAATTTCTTATTAAACAATGAACAATGAATTATTTACTCGTATTAGTGATACTGTCGGCAAAATTGTTGTCGGTCAAACAGTGGTCGTGCAGCAGTTGCTAGTAGCCTTATTAAGTGGGGGTCATGTAATTATTGAGGGGGTTCCCGGAACAGCAAAAACCCTAACCGTAAAAGTCCTTGCAAGGCTAATAGAAGCTGATTTTCGTCGGGTACAGTTAACGCCAGATATTTTGCCTGCGGATATTTTGGGGACGAATATTTTTGACTTGAATACGCGCAGTTTCTCGTTAAAAAAAGGTCCAATTTTTACTGAAGTGTTGTTAGCTGATGAAATTAATCGCACTCCCCCGAAAACCCAAGCGGCATTATTGGAAGCGATGGAGGAACAACAGGTAACATTAGATGGAGAAACTTTACCTTTAGGGAGTTTATTTTGGGTAATTGCGACGCAAAATCCGTTAGAATTTGAGGGTACATATCCTTTACCAGAAGCGCAGTTAGACCGCTTTTTATTTAAGGTAGAAGTAGATTATCCAAATTCAGTTGCGGAAAAGCAAATGTTGGTTAACGTGCAAAAAGGTTTTCAAGCAAAACGTTTGGATTTAGGGAAGATTAAGGCGATCGCTACCGTAGAACAAATCCTCGGCGCTCGTCAAGGGGTACAAAAGGTTAAGGTGGAAGACAATTTACTTGATTATGTCTTGGCTTTAGTTCAGCGTACCAGACAACATCCAGATTTGGCTTTGGGTGCGTCTCCTCGCGCTGCGGTTGCTTGGTTACAAACGAGTAAAGCTTATGCTTGGTTGGAGGGAAGAGATTTTGTGACTCCGGATGATGTGAAAGCGGTTGCGCTTCCTTTGTTACGTCATCGTTTGATACTTAAACCGGAAGCGCAGTTGGATAATTTACAGATGGATGCGGTAATTCGTTCGTTATTGAAACAAGTCGCAGTACCAAGGTAAGGATAAACCCAGAAAGATGATTCCTGCAAGACGATTTTATTTACTTTTGTTACTAGGTATTCCCGTTACGGCAATTTTGGCGCTAATTTTTAATGTAGCGATTGGGCTAGTAATTATTCTCGTCTACGATCTTTTGCTCCTCGTTGTCGCTTTTGCGGATGGATGGGGAGTTAAAAAGCACAAAATCGAAATTCAGCGTCAACCGTTAGGAAGACTTTCCATTGGACGAGATAATCCGGTAATCTTATCAATAGGATCTCGCGATCGCAGCGCACGTATTCTCATCCGTGATTATTATCCGGTACAATTTGCCGTTTCTCAACCGACTCTGACAGCAACTTTACCAGCGAATACAACTCAAGAATTAACTTATACCATCAATCCCGATTTACGCGGTGAGTTCGACTGGGGTAACATCCAAGTACGACAATTAGGTAAACTAGGTTTAGCTTGGCATGATTGGCAAGTAACAGCCAAAGAGAAAGTAGCAGTTTATCCAGATTTAATTGGTTTGCGATCGCTATCAATTCGTCTCGCGCTGGAAAATACTGGTACAATGCGGCAAGCCCGACGTTTAGGACAAGGGACAGAATTTACCGAATTACGAGAATATGGAACTGGTGACGATACCCGCTTAATTGACTGGAAAGCTACAGCCCGTCGTAGTCGTCCTTTAGTGCGAGTTTTAGAACCAGAAAAAGAACAAACCTTACTTATTTTACTCGATCGCGGCAGATTAATGACCGCCAAAGTAGAAGGCTTAAAACGCTTCGACTGGGGCTTAAATGCTACCTTATCCTTAGCCTTAGCCGGATTAACTCGCGGCGATCGCGTCGGAGTCGGCGTTTTCGATCGTCATCTTACCACATGGATACCCCCGGAACGCACACTCCAACAACTTTCTAAATTAATCGACTATCTCACCCCCATTCAACCAGTATTACTCGAACCCGATTACTTTGGTGCAGTCACCCGACTCGTAACTCAGCAAACCCGTCGCGCATTAGTCGTCTTAATCACCGATATTATTGATGTTACCGCTTCGACGGAACTACTTGCAGCGCTGATGCGTCTCACTCCCCGCTACTTACCTTTTTGCGTCACGCTACGCGATCCTTTAATCGATAAAATAGCTCATAATCCCCAAAATCTGAGAAAAACTGAGGCTGAGAAAGATCTCACTTCAGCAAAACCAGCCACTACTAGAGAAAGTATAACCGCATATCGTCGCGCGATCGCCCTCGACATTCTCACCCAACGTCAAGTAGCCTTTGCTAAATTAAAGCAAAAAGGAGTCCTAGTCTTAGATGCACCAGCTTCGCAAATTAGCGAACAACTCGTCGATCGCTATCTCCAACTTAAAGCCCGTAACTTACTTTAACTTAATCTTGTCACCTAAGTAAAATAGCAACGAAGCTATCACTTAATTTTCTTCTCTAAACTCATGCAACCGCTTACTATCGGCAACATCGTTAATGTTAGTATTAACCTTTATCGTCAAAATTTCAAATTGTATCTCCGGCTAGCTTTATTTGCTTTTTTATGGTTATTAGTTCCCCTCTACGGTTGGGCAAAATTTTTGGCAAATTCGGCGTTAATTTCTCGTTTGACATTCAACGAATTAATTGGCAAACCTGAAACTCTCAAATCAGCCCGCAGCTATCTCAAAACTCGCACCTGGGGCTTTTTATTCACAACTATTTTAGTTTTTAGCGCCCTCATTTTTACCTTACTAATTTCTTTTATTTTAGCTTCAATTATCATCTGGATGATTTTTATTACTCCAGCTTTGAGAAGTAGTCTAGAGATTCTTATAGGAGAAACTTTTGTTACTAATAACTTTCTCTTTGGGTTACTATTTCTTTTTACTTTTACTTTCTTACTTTTTGCTTTGTATTTTGGCGCTACCTGGTGGTTATATTGTCGTTTGTTCTTCGCTAGCTTACCTTTAGCAATCGAAAAACAAGTTAATCCTATTCAAACTATTTTTCGGAGTTTTAAATTGACTAAAAATTATTTCTTTAACTTACAAGGAATAGCAATTATCGTGAGTTTAGCAATTGCTCCTTTAGAATTTACTTTATATTTAATTGCTTTAGCATTTTTCGGAATATTTTCTTTATTAACTAGCAATATCGATCCTAACTATCAAATTTATTATTCAATAACTTTAGAAATTTTCTATACAATTATTGCTGGAGTTAACTTAGTAATTTTGCTACCATTTCTTCAATGTATTAAAACCGTAATTTACTATAACTTATTGCTACGTCGAGAGGGTTTCGATTTAGATTTAGCGAGGAATAATTACCCAAAACTAAATTAAATCAATTTGAAGAGCGCTCTGCTAGATTAAATCAGGGAGAGACGTTGGCTGCAACGTCTCTAGAGAACCTGTATTTGTAGCATTCAGCCCGTGAAAATGGGATTAAATCAAGGAAACTAACAGCGATCGCTCCTAACTCTCCTCAATCTCACCGCTCACATCGGCTACACTTAAATTCAGCGCTTCTGCAACTTGTTCCACACTCAACCCCATCGTTAATAACTTCGGAATTGCTTCTCTTTGGGTTTGCTCCAAACGATTAGCACGTTCTCGTTCTTGTTCAGCACGTTCTCGTTCTTGTTCAGCACGTTCTCGTTCCAATGTAGCCTGTTCAGAACCAGTTAGCAACAGATTACCTTGGGCATCCCACCAACGCAACCAAACTTGATGTTGGTTTTGATAATTACCTTCCCATAAACCCAATTCTACACCCAAAGGGGGAATCGGATAATGTCGTCTTTCGTTTGGTTCTATACGTTGATAAAATCCACTAACCAAAGTGTAAACTTCGAGATTACCGCTTTTAATTTCATAAATTCCGTAATAAGGAATTCGCACAATTTGTTCATAAACCCAAAACTTACCAGGTTTAATTTTTTCTCCGTCTTGAGTAACACGAGAAACCGGAGTGCGCGATCGCTCTTCCGCACCATCCCCACTCGCAAATTCTAACGCAATTAACGGGGCAATATGCTCCCGCCAAACCACGTAAGAACGCCTAATTTGCCCGTTTAACAGGGGTGGAACGTTAGGAACGTAGAACCAGTCAGGAGCTTCTGCACCTCGCTCTGGAGGCTCAGTTTCGCGCCAATAAATCCCACAATCTTGTCCGATCGCATATTCTCCATCGGGATGTAAATTTGCCAAAACCGATCCAAGGGAATCAGTTAAAATAATGCTTTGCGGATGCTCCTGAAAATTTTTCACAAAAGTACCATCTTCCTCTGGTAATTGAGTATGGTCGGGAAAAGGTGGTGGTAAAATAATTTTTTTTATGCTTTTAGTCATGGTTGGTGATTGGGAATTAGGGATTGGTGATTGGGAATTAGGGATTGGGAATTGGTGATTAGGGATTGGGAATTGGTGATTAGGGATTGGGAATTGGTGATTAGGGATTGGG
>JAWQFW010000275.1:0-6458 GCA_035968095.1 Oscillatoria sp. PMC 1068.18 | reverse complement strand
GTCTCTCCCCTCCTCCAATTCCTCCTTGTCTCCAATTTCTACTGATAACTGATAACTGATAACTGCTCACTGAAAACCCCAATCCCCAATCACCCATGACGCTGTTGATGCCACTGCCAAGCATGACGGATAATTTCATTTAAGTCCGTATATTGAGGATACCAGCCCAAAATCTGACGAGCTTTTGCACTCGTACCCACCAAAGCAGGAGGATCTCCAGAACGGCGATCGCATTCTACCACAGAGAAATCTTTCCCCGTAACTTTCTTCACTGTATCAATTACTTCTCGCACCGAAAAACCATTACCATTTCCTAAATTAAAGACATTAGTTTCGCCATCTTTCAACAAATATTCCAAACCCAAAACATGAGCATTAGCTAAATCAGTAACATGAATATAATCGCGTAAACAAGTACCATCAGGAGTCGGATAATCGGTTCCAAAAATCGAAATTGATTCACGCTTACCTAAAGCAGTCAATAAAACCAAAGGAATCAAATGCGTTTCCGGATTGTGATCTTCTCCTAACAACCCACTCGGATCTGCTCCCGCAGCATTAAAATAGCGAAAACGAACTGATTTCAAATCATAAGCGCGATCGAAATCAGTTAAAATTTGTTCCACCATTAACTTACTCATTCCATAAGGATTAATTGGGTTTTGCGAATGAGTTTCCGGAAGGGGAATTTCTTCAGGTATCCCGTAAGTAGCGCAAGTAGAAGAAAAGACAAACTTTTTCACATTAGCTGCTACCATCGCTGACAATAAAGTCAACGTTCCGACCACATTATTCTGATAATACTTTGCGGGGTCAGTTACCGACTCACCCACATAAGTATAAGCAGCAAAGTGCATCACCGCCGCAAAATGATGACTAGCAAAAAGATTATCGAGAAAAGCGCGATCGCTAGTATCTCCGACAACCAATTCTACCTTTAAAACTTGTTCTACTAACTCTTGATGTCCATACACCAAATTATCAAGCACCACCACCTCATAACCCGCTTTTTGTAAAGCTAACACCGCATGAGAGCCAATATAACCCGCTCCCCCTGTCACCAATATAGTTACTTTTTCTGCTGACACTTTGTACCTTCCCCTGATTCTAATCCAGACAATTTTGAGCTATTTAATTATAACTATCCTTAAGCGCCAAGAAACTTTTTCACCTTTTTTCTAGCCTTATTCTTATACTTAATAAACGTACTATAACTGTCCTCCCAACGTAAAGCCAAATCAGCCCTATTTCCGCTCAAACCTTGCTCTAAATCAAGAAACTGTCGCCGACAAAAACTCATCGGTTCAGCATAAGCTTTTTTCGTTGCTACTAAAGGTTTTGGTCCACACCAATGAATAACCTTTGCTTCTTCGTTTTCCACAACCGGACCAATTTCTGTCACCGGAAAACGCTTTTTCAGATCATTTTGATCGTAATCGGGGACAATAATTTGCAGATCCGCTTGTCCAATTTTAATTTTACCCGCATCCGCCGCCCGAAACAGCATAAAATTCAAAAAACCCATCTCTCCATACTTAAAAATATGGGGATATTTTTCCGTAAAATCAAGAATTTCTATATATTCATCAATACTAAAAATATCTCGCTGGGAAAAAAAGGTTCCCGTACAAAAATATTTATCTCGATGCGCCTGCCAATTAAAATCAGGAAAATGCTTTTCTACCCCTTTAATATCAAAGAAAAACTCAGTTATCTCTGAATCCGGATAACCATAATTAGGTTGGTCAATCACCACATCATAATCTTGGAAATTAGCATACTTCAGCACATTACCCCAAACATTGGTATCCGCATCCAACATTAAAAAATGCTGCCAAGGACTCTCCCAAAAAGCAATCATCTTGGTTTTTCCCCAGCCAAAACTTCTCTGACGCAAAATTTGATTACTGACATTTTGGTGATTAATTACCTTCACACCATAAGCATTTACTAAAGAATCAACAGGAAAAGAACCATCAATCAGTAGACACAAAGGAACATCGCCCAAAAAATGTCTAACACTAGCACAACAGCCCTTCGCAAACAAATAATCCTGATAACAACAGGCAATAATTACGCCAAAATCTTCCATAATTGCTGACTCAGAGGTTAAAATTAATTGATTCAATCGCTGAAATTAACTCATGGAGCGAGAGAGGAAATATATTCTTCCGGAAGGATAAATTAAGATTCCGAACTAAGTTCTGACAACTGATTGAATCCTGTTATATAGTAGCAAGTAAATAAGATAGAGCTTTGGAAATTGCCCCAAAAACTATGGAGCGCGATCGCGTAGCAGCATTACTAACCTGTTTCAACCGCAAACAGAAAACTCTAGCTTGTCTAGAAGCACTCTACAACCAAGAACTACCTCCGAACAAAGTGAGTCTCGACGTTTATCTCGTCGACGATGGTAGTAACGATGGTACAACGGAAGCTATTCGTCAAGCTTTCCCCCAAGTTCAAATTCGCCGAGGAACAGGTAACTTATTTTGGAATGGCGGAATGCGTCAAGCATTTACCGAAGCAATTCAGCGAGACTATGACTTTTACCTCTGGTTAAATGATGACACGCTACTCTACCCCCACGCCTTAACCAATCTCCTCGATACTCATCAGAGTTTAACCGCCCAAGGACATCCACGTCCGCTCATTTCCGGTTCAACTCAAGATGCTGACACCGGGGAACTAACTTATGGGGGAGTAATCCGTCGGAGTTTGTTACGACCAATTAAATTTGACCTCCTCGAACCAGGAGACGAAGCCAAACCCTGCGATACAATCAACGGCAACTGCGTTCTCATTCCCCGGTCAGTTGTGGAAGTAGTCGGCAACTTAGACCCCGCTTTCACCCACTACGCCGGGGATTGGGACTATGGTTTACGAGCCAGAAAACAAGGCTGTACAGTTTGGATTACCCCTGGATATGTAGGAACCTGTTCGCGAAATTACGTTCCCGGAGTGAAAAGACCACCCCAAGTCAAAGCCAGCGAAGGATTGAAAAAAATTGCTCAACCAAAGGGTTTACCCTTTGAAGACGAAACCCTACATCCTCTTAATGAATGGAAAGTTTTTGCCCAAAGATATGCAGGTCCGTTTCCCTTGTGGATTGTCTATTGGTTGATACCATATAGAAGATTGGTTTGGCTCTCAGTCACCGGATTATTTCGACAAAGTAAAACCCAAACTTAAAATTGGGCATAATAATTTTGGCAGCAATTACGGACACCATGAACAAAAACTTACGGGTTGCTTGGTTAGTGCCTTCGGTAGAATTGGGAGCTTATTGGCAACCAGTTTTAGCAGAATTTAAAAAAGCTTACCCGCAGACCATATTTTATACTGGTTTAGTTTGGCCCGGATTTGACCCAAAAGTTCCGGGAGCAGATTTGATTCAGATTGTCGGGCAAATGAAGTCCTTGGAAATTAAAAAAACTGAGGGTTATAGTCGGCGGTTGATGATTCTTTCGCCAGGAATTATTAATTATTTACTCAAGTTTAAACCGGATGTGGTTTTAGCACAGGCTTATTCTTTATGGACGTTACTAGCGTTCTTATTTAAGCCGATTGGGAAGTGGAAGTTGATTATTATTTGGGACGGAAGTTCGCCAAATACTGATTTTACCGATTCAGGGGTTCGTTCTTTTTTTCGCAAGTGGATTTCTCAGAGCGCAGATGCTTTTATTTCTAATAGTGAAGGTGGAAAAAAATATTTGGTCGAGGGGCTAGGTGCGGCTGCGGATTTGGTTTACAAGAAAACTTATTTAGTTCCTGATGTCCAAACTTTACAACAAAATTCGGCTCAGGCTGAGGTGGAAAAATTAACCCAAAAACGTCCGATTTTTCTCTATGTTGGGCGGATTACACCGAGAAAAGGAATTAATTCTTTGATTGAAGCTTGTTCGATGCTGAAGCAACAAGGTTATGAAGATTATAGTTTGGTTGTAATTGGCAAAGGAGAGCAAAGAGAAGAATTGGAAGCCATAATTGAAGAACGAGGTCTTAGTGAAGTTGTGACTTGGCTAGGGTTTGTGGAATATGGCAAATTAGGTGCATATTTTGCCCAAGCTGATGTGTTTGTTTTCCCGACTTTAGAAGATATTTGGGGAATGGTTCCCCTGGAAGCAATGGTGTTTGGAAAACCTGTTTTATGTTCAAAATGGGCGGGTGCAGCAGAAATGGTTGTGTCGGGAGAAAATGGTTATATTTTTGACCCTTATCAACCAGAAGAATTAGCTCAATTTATGGGTCAGTTTTTACAGAATCCGGAATTAAGCGCCCAAATGGGGAAAAAATCCTCAGAGTTAATTGCGAAAACTACTCCGAAAACCGCAGCAGATGATTTTGTTGAGGTAATCTCGCTGGTAGCAGAGTAGAAAGTAGTTGAAGTAAGTAGAAATTATTGTAGTAAAGGAGTAAAAAGTGAGCGTTGCGATTATTACTGGTTCGGCAGGTTTAATTGGTTCGGAAGCTTCTAAGTTTTTTGCAAAAGAAGGATTAGAAATAGTCGGAATTGATAACGATATGCGTCAGGTATTTTTTGGGAAAGAAGCCTCAACTACCTGGAACCGTAAAAGATTGGAACAAGAGTTGGGGAAACAGTATACTCATATCGATACAGATATTCGCGATCGCGAAGCCATCTCTAATTTATTCCAAAAGTACGGTTCAGATCTTGTCTTAATCGTTCATACGGCGGCTCAACCTTCCCACGATTGGGCGGCACGCGACCCTCACATGGATTTTAGCGTTAATGCTAACGGTACGCTCAATTTACTTCAGGCAACGCGGGAATACGCCCCAGAAGCAGCGTTTATTTTTACTTCCACGAATAAAGTTTACGGCGATACTCCTAACCGTTTACCTTTAATTGAACAAGAAACTCGCTGGGAAATTGACCCTAATCATACCTATGCCCCCGGTATTCGGGAAGATATGTCTATCGACCATACTACTCACAGTTTGTTCGGTGCGAGTAAAGTTGCTGCGGATGTCTTAGTGCAAGAATATGGGCGCTATTTTGACATGAAAACCGCTTGTTTTCGCGGTGGCTGTTTGACAGGTCCAAATCATTCGGGTACGCAACTGCACGGCTTTCTGGCTTATTTGATGAAATGCGCCGTAACTGGAACACCTTATACAGTTTTCGGTTATAAAGGGAAGCAAGTTCGCGATAATATCCACAGTGCTGATTTGATTAATGCTTTTAACGAGTTCTTTAAAGCACCCCGCAGCGCCGAAGTTTACAATACTGGTGGGGGACGCTACAGCAATTGTTCGATGTTGGAAGCAATTAATTTGTCTCAGAAAATTGCTGGACGAGAGTTAAATTATACTTATTCGGAGCAAAATCGGATTGGAGATCATATTTGGTGGATTAGCGATAATAACCGCTTTGCTAATCATTATCCAAATTGGCAAATGAAGTATAATGTCCCGCAAATTTTACAAGAAATCTACGAATTTAACCAAGAACGTTGGTCAAAAGAGGCAGTGTGATGATTGATGCAGGAAAACGCAATGTGATTGGGATTAAGGTTAACGTCATTGACTATGAGGGTGCTGTTCAAAGAATTATTACGGCGGCGAAAGCGAAACAAGGTTTAGCAGTTTCCGCCCTGGCTGTACATGGAGTCATGACAGGGGCTTTAGACGATACCCATCGCTACCGTTTGAATAATTTTGATTTAATTTGTCCCGACGGTCAACCTGTACGTTGGGCGTTGAATTTACTTTATCAGGCGCAATTACGCGATCGCGTCTACGGTCCTAATTTAACTTTACTCACCTGCGAACGAGCCGCCGCCGAAGGATTACCAATCTATTTATACGGTTCTCGCGCAGAAGTTTTGCAAAAATTTGCTGACAATTTGCGATCGCGTTACCCTAAACTCATCATCACAGGTTGGCAACCTTCTCGCTTTCGCCAAGTTTCCGCCGAGGAAAAGCTCGAAATTGCTCAACAAATCAAAGACAGTGGCGCAGCTATCACTTTAGTTGGTTTAGGCTGCCCTCGCCAAGAAGTTTGGGCTTACGAATATCGAGAATTACTCTCAATGCCTTTACTTGCCGTTGGTGCCGCTTTTGACTTCCACGCCGGGACTGTTTCCCAAGCCCCGAAAATGCTCCAAGATTTGGGGCTAGAGTGGTTTTATCGGCTGACACAGGAACCGAAACGCCTTTGGAAACGCTATGTTTTGCTCAATCCTCATTACGTTTGGCTTTTGAGTTTACAAATGCTCAAATTGCGTAAATTCGATCCTGCTAGCGCTATTCCCCCTAACCAGGAAATGCGTTACGGTTAAGGATTGGGGGAATTGGAAGTATTGGGGGAATTGGAGGTATTGGGGGAATTGGAAGTATTGGGGGAATTGGAAGTATTGGGGGAATTGGAGGTATTGGAAGTATTGGGAGTATTGGGAGTATTGGGAGTATTGGGAGTATTGGGAGTATTGGGA
>JAWQFW010000274.1:0-6498 GCA_035968095.1 Oscillatoria sp. PMC 1068.18 | reverse complement strand
AGGGAAATTAGCATATTTGTCCAAATCTTTAGTAAAATAATTTTGACAAATAATTAAATTCAGCCAAAGTTACTCAAACAATCTTGATAATCTTTCGGGACTAAAAATGACTTACCTTGAATACGAACCACCAAAAATACTAAGAAATAGTTTATTAATGACCATTTATGCTGCTAAATACGCTTCACATAACTGGGAAAAAAAGCTTGGGCTTCCTGAACCAAATTATAGCGAATATATATTTATCGGTGCAAAAAATACTCCCATTCACGGAATAGTTGCGATTCCAAACAAGCCTCGTGGAACAATTATTGGTACTTATGGAATTACTGGAGATCTCGATAATCAATGGTTTCTCAAAATTTTGGGAAGAAAAGCTTATGCTAACAATTATGCCGTAGTTTTGTTCGACTGGCGAGCGCATGGAAAAACGGCTGAATTATCTCCAGCTTTGACTTCTGATGGTATTTACGAGGGAGAAGATTTTGTTCGCATCGCAGCCGCAGCCAAAAGTCTAGGTTGTCCTGCACCTTTTTGGTTTACAGGTTATTCTTTAGGTGGACAATTAGCTTTGTGGGGTGTAAAAGCTGCTGAGAATTTAGCTACTTGGGGAAAAGATTTACAATTAGATGAGTCAGAAATTAAAGGCGGTGCAGTAATTTGTCCTAGTCTTGATTCTCATCGTTCTTTGAATTACTTAGAACGTCATAAATGGGGAAAATACTTAGAAAAATCGATTGCCAAAAATCTTCGTAAACTCGCTTGTAATTTATCTCAAACTTATCCTGATAAAATAGATGTTACTGCACTGAAACGAGTGAAAACTATTCGGGATTTCGATCGCGAGTTTGTGATTAAGTCACTTGGTTTTAGTTCTACTAAGGATTATTATCAAGCTAGTAGTCCAATTCACATTTTGCCTCAATTTACTAAATCTACTTTCATTCTTTATGCTGCTGACGATCCTTTATTTGACCCGACAATTGTACCCGAATTAGCAAAAATTTGTGCGGAAAATTCAGCGTTGGAATTAATGTTAACTACTTACGGGGGTCATGTGGGTTATATTAGTAGCAAAGCTTGTCAAAATAGTACAGGCGATCCTGATTGTTGGTGGGCTTGGAATCGAGTTTTGGAGTGGTGTGAGCAAAAGTCGAAACAGGCGATTAACGTAGTAGCGCCAGTACCTTAAAGATATCTCGAACTTTAAGCTAATTTAAATAATATTAAATAACATATTGAATAAATTGGAAATTAGATCCAAGGTGAACAAAATCTGGTAAACTAACTTGGTAATTTCTCTAATAGAATTACAAGTTTATGGAACCTGTTTCGTTTACAACGCTGGTGGGTGCAAGCTTAGTTTTTATGCTGATTATCTTGGCTTTTACGGCTGGGCTTGCTGGTTTACTGAGTATTTATGAGAAGAAAAAGTTAATTAAAGAGAAAAAAGAAATTAAGGAGGAACTTGGTGATTATTTAGGAATTCTGAATAGCGAGACTAATGATATTTTGGCTTTGATGCGTCGCAATGTTAATGAGTTGAAGGAAGCTTATGTAATTAGTAAGCAACAGGTGAGAAATATCTTTTCTACTGGGTTGTTTGTTTGCTGTCTTGGTTTTATTATTTTCGCTACAGGAATTATTGTTTCTTATTCTCAAGGTAGCCCGAAAACTCTGATTTATTCGACAATTTCGGGGGCGATTGTGGAAGTGGTTGCAGGAATTCTGTTTTTGGTTTATGGTAAGTCTTTAGAGCAGCTTAATAGTTTTCATAAAAGTTTACAGGAAAACCAGAAGTTACTAACATCTTTGCACGTTGTCGATCGTGTTTCTGAGGCTAATAAGGATGCTGTTTATGCTTATATTGTGCAAAATGCTCTCGGAAAAGATATTGCAACTGATTATAGTATGATAACCAGTTCGGGAAAGCCTAATTTTAAAAGTCTAATTTAAATTTTAATGCTCCAAGAATGCGCGATCGCTATTTTTCTCGAAAACATCTCGAATACATAATTTCTGAAGTTCGCTGCTGGTGTTTGTTTCGAGAAATATGAAGGTTTGAAAGATATTTTTTTTGCAACTACTTGCTAGGAAAGATTTTTTGTGAGATAATTTTTATATAATAGAAACATTTTGTTTTAAAATTTGTTGCAAATAATTCGATTATACAAAATATAATACCAAAGAAAAAATCTAAGCGCAAGCCACTGAAAAAAAATCCTGACTTCCCAAGCCTAACCAAGGGAGGTAAAATAGAGAGTCTGGCGATCGCGGGGAATGCACCATGACCAATCAAACCAAAATAATCGTCTTAGATGACGATCCAACAGGTTCCCAAACCGTACATAGCTGCTTATTACTGATGCGTTGGGACGTAGAAACATTACGTTTGGGGTTAGCGGACGACTCACCCATCTTCTTCATTCTTACAAATACCAGAGCGCTAACACCAGAACAAGCAGCAGAAGTTACCACAGAAGTATGCCACAACCTCAAACTAGCCCTTGAAGCCGAAGGCATCGAAGACTTTCTGATTGTCAGTCGTTCCGACTCCACCTTACGAGGACATTATCCGATTGAAACTGACGTAATCGCCGCAGAATTAGGCGATTTCGATGCTCTGTTTTTAACTCCTGCCTTTTTTGAAGGAGGGCGAATTACTCGCGACAACATTCATTACCTCTTAATTAATGGTCTTGAAAAGCCAGTACACGAAACCGAATTTGCTAACGACTCAGTGTTTGGTTACAAAAATAGCTACCTTCCTGCTTATGTAGAAGAAAAGACCCAAGGCAGAATTCCCACCGAGAAAGTACAGCAATTTTTATTAGGAGATATTCGTAAAGGTAGCCAAGAGCGGCTGATGAGTTTAACTGGAAATAAATGCTGTACAGTTGATGCAACCAACCAAGGAGATTTAGATATCTTTGCGGCTGATGTTCTCGCAGCTACAGCCGAAGGTAAACGCTTCTTATTTCGGAGTGCTGCAAGTTTGTTAACTTCCCTAGCCAAGTTAGACAAACAACCTGTTGCACCGGAAGCGATGTCTCAGTATAAAAAAAACGAAAACCCAGGAATTGTTTTAGTAGGTTCTCATGTAAGAAAAACCACCGAACAACTGAAAAAATTGCTTGAAGAAGATGATGTTGTTGGGATAGAAGTTAACGTAATTCGTTTGCGAGATTGGTCATTAAATCGAGAGAAAGTGCTAAAAGAAACTCTTGAAAACGTGCAAGCAGCTTTCAACGAGGGTAAAACGCCAGTAGTTTACACCAGTCGTCAAGAAATAACCTTTATTAATGTTCAGGAACGTTTGGAATTTGGGACAAAAGTTTCGGAATTGTTAATAGATATAGTCAAAGGATTACCAAAAGAAATTAGCTTTTTAATTAGCAAAGGCGGAATTACTTCCAATGACGTTCTTAGTAAGGGTTTAAACTTAAGATCGGCAAGATTACTTGGTCAAATTTTACCTGGATGTTCGATTGTGCGGACTCCTGCTGAACATCCCCAATTTCCGAATTTACCTGTGGTCTTATTTCCCGGAAATGTTGGCAATAATCAAGGTTTAGTTACGGTTTATCATCGCTTAAATAACAGTAATTAAAAAGTGTTGATTTGGAGTTGAGGAGTCTGAAAAAGAAAAAATGAAAAAGTGGTTTTCTTGAGGCAAAAAATACCAATTTGTGGTTAGTGAAAAGTAAGCTAATTTCTGGAACTGGGTAGAAATAACTCAGCTACTAAATCGGCAAAAAAAGTGTAAACTAAAAAGTTAATTTGTAGTTGAGACTAATAGCTAACCCCAAAAAGTAGTTTTGACAAAATTATCTTTTTTCTGCCAAGCTTAGATCAACTGTGTGTTAGAAATTTTTTTTTATTAATGAACAACGAACAAGCTCCTGAAACTTCAATTTTGGCTAATAAAAATACAGAAGACGAAAGTAAAGAAAGTGAAAATAAAGTAAAGGAAAAAAGCAAGGAAAAAAACAGCGAAGAAGCAATTTTGCTGACAATATTAACCGAGGCAGATTCGGAAGTAGAAACACCGCGAAAATTAAATCCCTTCTCGCAAGTGCGTATCAAGCAAGACGAGTCGCGATTGAAATTAATTTTCCCAACCGAAGCTCAAACGCCTGTCGGGACAGATTGGTCAGAAGTTTGGTTACAGTTAAAACAGCGCCTGAATGGACAAGATCCTTTTTGGCAACCAGAAACAGAAGTGATCTTAATCGCGCAAGATCAATTAGTAGATGCGAGACAATTACAAGCGATCGCGGATGCTTTAGCTGAGTTTAAACTACGACTCAAACGAGTGGAAACTTCTCGTCGTCAAACCGCAGTCGCAGGTGCAACCGCAGGTTATTCCGTCGAACAAGTAACTCCTGCTGCGCCTTTAACAGCCCCAGCAGCAGCAAATCCTGAACCAACCAGCGAACCTTTGTATCTGAAGACAACAGTGCGATCGGGTGTGGAAGTGCGCCATCCAGGTACAGTAATTGTGATGGGCGATCTTAATCCGGGAGGGACAATTATCGCTACAGGCGATATCATAGTCTGGGGTCGTCTCCGGGGAATTACCCATGCAGGAGCATCGGGGAATCGAGAATGTCAAATTATGGCATTGCAAATGGAGCCAACGCAGCTAAGAATTGCCGATGCGGTTGCGAGAGCGCCAGCAAAATCACCAGATCGATTCGATCCGGAAGTAGCTTATGTCACCGCCGAAGGAATTAGGATTAAGCCAGCAATGGATGCTCTAAAAAGTTATTCTTTCTCGAAATAATTACAACGCAATCAGCTATGAGTCGCATTATCGTAATTACCTCCGGTAAAGGAGGAGTGGGTAAAACAACTGTCACGGCAAATTTAGGCGCAGCGATCGCTCTACAGGGACGAAAAGTAGCCCTGGTGGATGCGGATTTTGGTTTGCGAAATTTGGATCTGCTGCTGGGGTTAGAAAATCGCATTGTCTACACGGCGGTGGAAGTGATGGCGCGTGAATGCCGCTTGGAACAGGCATTAGTTAAAGATAAACGCTTGAATGGTTTGGTTTTGCTACCTGCGGCACAAAATCGCAACAAAGAATCAATTACTCCCGAACAAATGAAACTGTTGGTTAACGCTTTAACCAAACGTTACGAATACGTGATTGTTGATTGTCCGGCGGGGATTGAAATGGGCTTTCGGAATGCGATCGCGGCTGCTTCGGAAGCGATTATTGTGACGACTCCGGAAGTCGCCGCCGTTAGAGATGCCGATCGCGTTGTTGGCTTACTCGAAGCCCACGGAATCAAACAAATTAATTTGATTGTTAATCGTTTGAAACCAGAAATGGTTCAGCTTCACGATATGATGAGTGTGGAGGATGTGCTAGAAATTCTGGCGATTCCCCTCTTAGGAATTGTTCCTGACGACGAAAGGATTATTGTTTCCAGCAATCGAGGCGAACCTCTGGTGTTAAATAGTGATACCAGTTTGCCCGCGATCGCCTTTAATAATATCGCCCGTCGTTTAGAAGGCGAAAAAGTGCCTTTCCTGGATTTAATGGCAGCCCACGACAACCTTTTGAACCGCATTCGCCGTTTTTTCCGGGGTTAAAATCCAAAAACCAAGTCTCCTCTAGTCCTCGACATTGCCAACCTAACTCAAGATCTCCATCCGCCTGACCAAAAATAAATGTGAATTAAATCTACCAGCCCATGATTAGTGAACTGATCGAAAGAATTTTTAAGTGGAAAGGTGCCGCCAGTAGCAGCCTGGAAGCCAAGCGCCGCCTAAAGTTGGTCATTGCCCACGACCGGGCTGGTTTGAGTCCAGAGGCGATTGAATCAATGCGGAAAGAAATTTTAGAGGTGGTTAGTCGCTATGTGGAAATTGACCCGGAAGAGTCAGAATTTGCCCTCGAAAGTGACCAAAGAATGACCGCCTTAATTGCTAATCTGCCAATTCGACGCGTGAAACCTAACGAACAAGTTCCTTCTCTGTCGGATTAATTTGTTTCCACCGCAGGCAGATTTTGGAATTCTGGGTTAGAAAGTATTTGTTCCAATGCTCCAGTGGTGGAGAGGAATGCCATTAAAAGTGCGAAAGCAAAGAAAATTAACCAAGGTTGACTGGTTTCGCGCTCATCTCGGCGACGATTGCAACCACAGCAACAACAACATTTGTTTTCCTGGCGATCGCTAGATCCATTTGCCATTATTTTTACCTCAGACTATCTATATATGTTTTTCGGCTAGTTACGTTGGTATATGCACCAAAAGAATCTCGAATACATAAAAGTACATATTTTGTCAAGCTTATTGAAGAAAAATTAAATCAAACGGTTTCCCACATCGGAACTGTTTAAGCTAAATAGCAGCAGCAACTATCCCTGCAATTAATTCACTCTTCGCAGAGTTTTTCTTTAAATCGGGAAAAATTAGTTTAGTTATTCGCCTACCCACATCTAAACTTTGTCCTCTAATTCTCTTCCCAGTCCCCAATCCCCAGTCC
>JAWQFW010000273.1:0-6504 GCA_035968095.1 Oscillatoria sp. PMC 1068.18 | reverse complement strand
TCCTTCTTTTTATCTAATCTTTAAGAAAAACTTTTTCTACCAGAAAAAAAAAGATAAATTTGCAAAAGTAGTCAAGTGAACATTTTCTAACTAGGTAGAAGGGCTAAAATAAAACGGAATCTTGAAAATATTTTACTTGAAAGTTACTCTTTGGCAATGGTAATTAAAGCTGAACGTCCAAATACCAACCCAAAAATTTTGAAAGCAAGACGAGACTATAATTCCTGGGTAGCTAGCGAAACCTTGGAAGATTATGCTTTACGTTTTGCTCCTAAATCTTATCGTAAATGGTCGGAGTTGCTAGTTGCGAATACGGCGATAGGTGGGATTTCTTTTTTAGCGCTAGAAGCGATAGGTGGATCTTTGGCAATAAATTATGGTTTTGCTAATTCTTTTTGGGCAATTTTAATCGTTTCGATAATTATTTTCCTAACAGGTTTACCGATCGCCTATTACGCTGCTAAGTATAACATTGATATGGATTTACTGACTAGGGGCGCAGGCTTCGGTTATATTGGCTCAACGATAACTTCACTGATTTATGCTTCTTTTACGTTTATTTTCTTTGCTTTAGAAGCGGCAATTATGGCTCAAGCGTTAAATTTATATTTTGGACTACCTTTAGCGATTGGTTATATAATTTGTTCGCTAGTAATTATTCCTTTGGTGTTTTTCGGGGTAACTTTGATTAATCAGTTGCAACTTTGGACGCAACCAATCTGGTTTATTTTAATGGTTGTACCTTACATTTTTGTTATTTATAAGGAACCAGATGCGCTCTCAAATTGGTTTAATTTTGCCGGAAATTCAGCTAGCGGAGCAGCTTTCGACCCGATTTTATTTGGGGTAGCGGCGACGGTATCGTTTTCTTTAATTGCTCAAATTGGGGAACAAGTGGATTATTTACGATTTTTACCAGAGGAGAGAAAAGATAATCGCTGGCAGTGGTGGTTAGCAGTAATTGGGGCTGGTGCTGGTTGGATTATTTTGGGTGGTGCGAAGCAGTTAGGTGGGGCATTTTTAGCATCTCTGGCGGTTAGTAGAGGAGTGAATTTGGAGAGTGCGAAAGAGCCAGTGCGGATGTATTTAGCAGGTTTTGCGGATGTGTTTGCTAATCCAGAAATAGTGCTAGCAGTAGCAACTTTTTTTGTGATTGTTTCGCAGATCAAAATCAATGTGACTAATGCTTATGCAGGTTCTTTGGCTTGGTCAAATTTCTTTTCGAGAATAACTCATTCTCATCCGGGGCGGGTGGTTTGGTTGGTGTTTAATGTGGCGATCGCGCTTTTGTTGATGGAGTTGGGCGTGTTTCACACTCTCGAAGCGATTTTAGGCTTATACTCGAATGTGGCGATCGCCTGGATTGGTGCTTTAGTTGCTGATTTAGTCATCAACAAACCCCTCGGCATCAGTCCGTCGTATATTGAATTCAAGCGAGCCTACCTCTACAATATCAATCCAGTGGGTTTCGGGGCGATGCTGATTGCTTCCGGAGTGGCGATCGCGTCTTTCCTCGGCGCATTTGGCGAGTTTTCTCGCGCTTATTCGAGTTTCATTGCTTTGGGTTTAGCTTTTACTCTTTCACCAGCGATCGCTTTCCTTACCAAAGGAAAATACTACATCGCTAGAGAAAAAACCCATTTCCTAAATGAAAACGCTTATTGCTTAGTAAGCTGTTGTATTTGCGCTCAAAATTACGAACCACAAGACATGGCTTATTGCCCTGTTTACGATGGTAATATCTGTTCTTTGTGCTGCACCTTAGATGCTACTTGTCGCGATCGCTGCAAACAAACCGAAGTGACTCAAAAAAGTCAGCCAATAGTCGAATGTCTAGAAAGAATTCTGGCTACTAAAATTTCTCCCCAATTAAGCCAGAGAATCATCAAATTCGGAACTATTTTTAGTTTAGGATCCGCAGCATTCGGAGCTTTGTTTCTCCTCGTTTACTATCAATCAATTTCCACAGCAACCGAATTTACTCAAAACGATTACCTCCGCTTCCTTTTACTTAAACTGTATACCGCTACAGTAATGATAATTGCTATCGGTACTTGGTGGTTAGTGCTATCAGAAGAAAGTCGCTTTTTAGCACAACAAGAACTCGATAAACAAAATCTGCAACTACAACAAGAAATTCAAGAACGTTATGCAGCCGAAAAAGCCTTATTTCAACTCACAAGTGACTTAGAAAAGCGCGTTGAAGAAAGAACCGCAGAACTACAAAATGTCCTTGATAATTTGCGATCAATGCAACTATAACTAATTCAAAATGAAAAAATGTCCACTTTAGGTCAATTAGTTGCAGGAGTAGCCCATGAAATTAACAATCCTCTGAGCTTTATTTCTGGTAATATTAGCTACGCGGAAAATTATTTAGAAAAAATTTTCGCTCACCTCGAACTTTATCAACAACAGTTTCCAAATCCTGGAGAAAAAATTGAGGAAAATGCCGAAGAAATTGATTTAGATTATCTCAAAAAAGACTTACCTAAATTAATTTCTTCAATGAAAGAAGGAACCAAGCGAATTCGCAATATTAGTACCTCTCTACGGACTTTTTCTCGTGCTGATACAGACAGCAAAGTTGAATTTGATCTTCATGAAGGAATTGAAAGTACCCTCTTAATTTTAAAACATCGCTTGAAAGCTAACGAAAAACGTCCGGCAATTGAGATAATTAAAGAGTATGGTAACTTACCTCCAGTTAATTGTTATCCCGGACAATTGAATCAAGCATTTATGAATATCATTGCGAATGCAGTGGATGCTTTAGATGAATTTAATCAAGGGCGTAGTTACGAAGAAATTAAGTCTCAGCCGAATCAAATTATTATTCATACCGAAATTAATCCGGAAAAAACATTTGCTCTGGTGCGAATGAAAGATAATGGTCAGGGAATCAAAGAAGAAGTGAAAGCCAGAATTTTTGACCACTTATTTACGACGAAAACTGTAGAAAAAGGAACGGGCTTAGGTTTGTCTATTTCTCGTCAAATTATTGTGGAAAAACATCAAGGTAAGTTAGAGTGTAATTCGGTAGTTGGTGAGGGAACTGAGTTTGTAATTGCAATTCCTCTTTAAGTTTGTAGTTGGCGCTTTAGCGCCGCTTGAAATCCGGACTAAAGTTTTCCCTATGAACTGGAAAACTACCACTTGCTAAACTACAATCTACATTTCGCACCCTAACGGTCACATATCAGTGGCGTGTTTGACTACTGTAACTTCTTTAGCATTTAAACCCTTTTCGTTTTTCACAAGCACAAACTTAACAGTATCTCCAGGAGTTAATCTCTGTTCCTTACCACAAATATCGTTAATATGAACAAAAATATCTTGTGGGTAATTCCCTTGAATAAAACCAAATCTTCTAACATCGCTAAATTTCTTTACCGTACCCTGTTGATATTGAACTTGAGCAGCAATAACTCTAGACTTAAGCTGCTTAACAACTTTAGTTTTTTCTGGACTTTTGTTCAATTCATCAATTAAAAAATTAATGAGTTCGTTTGTAAAAATTTTGCGACGAGTTGCGTCAAATCCACTGTAAGTTACTTTTTTTAATGCTCGATCAATTAAGTGAGTGCCTCTCTTAAAAATTTCCAAAGCTTTGACTTCATCCAGCAAAGATTTATGGATATTATTGCAATATTTTTCAATTTTTTTACTATTTAAATAGGGTAATTTCTCTCCTTCAGTAAATAAACGAAACAGCATTAGAAGATGAAATCGAAATTGACGGTAATCTTTAGCGTTCAAAGCTTGTTGTTCAAAAAAGTGTTCAAGCAAAGCATAGCTATAACCACTACAATAGTACGGATAAGGATTATGTTCTTCTTTAAAAATTTTGTCTCTGTAAGATTTTAATAGTTCACCATAATAGCGATGGGTGCTATGTGGCTCATTTAGAAACATCCCCAAAAAACACTTAGCTTGTGTTGCAAGCGAAATAATAGAAGTAGGTTTTATGGCTAATCCATCATATTGCTTAGATCGCCGTTCATAGTAGAGTCTAGGTTCATCATTAAATGTGTTATAAAATTCTTCAAGCTGTTTATGAAAAGTTTCAGTAGACTCGAATGCTTCAACATAAACTTGCGTTTGTCTATTAGTTGCTCGAATAATTTGGTTGGTAACTTCAGTATCATTAATAACAATCAGTTTTAATGGCACAAACATTTTTTCAGTAAGTGCGTGTTTGTTGATAAAGATTATATGACTGGTTTGACAACCGTTAACAACTTGGTAATCTTGGATTGAAAAGCGCGAACCCATTTGTTGGATATTTTTAGCAACTATTGTGATTCCATTATTTAGCAGAGCAAATCTATCGCTTTGCTCTGGAGCTTGGATTGTTGCTTGAATTTCTTGATTAACAGGATTGTTACCTTGAAAATCTCGAACATTGTCGTAAAAAAGACTTCTAAGAAGATTACCATCTGCGTCTGTAATTAGCTTCAGGTACTCTGAAGCTGGTAAGACACCAATGAAAGCTTGGTGAACTTCACTGATAGATGGCATTGCTATATGCTTCTCAAAATTAATCTCCTTAGTAATTTTACGCTGAAGTTCTGAGTAAAAACGTTTAAGATTTTCATTATCAATTGGAAAAAATTTAACTGAACTAAGAATTTTAGTTTCTTCAAGTGCAGTTTTTTCAACTTTTACTCTGCCTTCTAAGTTAGCATCTCCTGTCCAAGTGCCTGTGGTGACGTAATACATTTCACATATAGGTGCTTCATCCATGTCAAAACTATGGTCGTCATAAATGTAATTTTTGAGAGCGCGAAGGTTGTCGATCTTCGCATTTGTAGGTATAGTAGGCTGTTCTTTAAAAAAACTTTTAACCCCAAATAGAAAGTTGCCTAAATCCCCTGAGTCGAATTTAGCTGAAGTTTTAGATTGTATAAAGATAAATTTAACATCAAGGCGACTAAGATTTAGCCGAAAATAGTCTACTTCTTCTTGTGAAGTAACTATGTGATCGTTGACGATAACTGCTACTCCATCAAGAGCATTATCGTTACTGCCGCTAGTTATTGTTTCTTCGAGATCAAAGCGATCGGGATGAAGTTTTGAAAGGATCGTATAATTAACAAAATATTCAAAAGCAGTAGCTTCATCAAGGTGTTCAAGACCACTGTCTTTCACAAATTTTTTGACGTAACTATTAAGAATCTGATCCATAACTACAAATTGAAGTAGTGAAAATAATGAGAAGTTAAGCGTTGTAAATTAATAGCAAAACTTATCATTATTATACCTGATATATTTAGGGTCGATCCCAATAGTTAATTTTTCTTCACTGCAAAATGAGAAAATCATGTAAAGAGCAGAATTACGGTTTGAATTAAACCGACAATTAAGCCTAAAATGCCGCCTAAATTAACGATCGCCTGTAGCTCACTTTTCACGATTCCCTGAACGGTTAGTTCTAATTGTTCGGGAGTCGTAGCGTTAACACGGTCAACAATTACCTGATCGATTGACAAAATCGGAATTGCTTTGGTGACGATTTTTTCTAAATCTTCTTCTAAATAACGCTCTAAAATCAAAGCTAGTTCGTAAGAAATTGTTTCGAGAGAACTATTCACTACTGCGGAGTTACGCAAACGATTAATCAGGAGTACAGCAACCTTTTCCCAATCCACAGATTGACCAAATCCTTGAATAAAATCGCTACCTTTGTCTTGGATATAACTACGAACAGTGTCGCGAGTAGTTTTGCGTAACTGTCGTACTGTGGAGACAGGTAAATTTTGGAGAGAGAGATTTTTGAACCAGGTGCGGAGGCGATCGCGTACTTCTAAGGTTAAAATCAATTCTTGTAAGCGAGCATTAGCCACTTCTTTTTCGTCTAAGCAAAACGCCCGCAACCTCGTCAAAGCATTTCGCAAACCGAATAAATTCGCTACTACCCAATAAGTACCGCTTGACTTTTCGCGGAAACCTTCATCGATAATTTGAATATTGCGATCGGTAAGAAAATCAACGATCGCCAATCGGAGTAAATCTGGTGGTAGCGCTACCTCTAATATCCAATCAGAAAGCTTTCTCGCTTGGGTATCAGTAAGCTGAAACTCCAATAAAATCTGGTCGAAAATTTGGTTGATCTGGACTTCGAGAAAATCCTCTCGACGCGCTAAAACTTTGAGTAAACGAGGTAAAGATTGCCCCACTAAATCGCGCAAAATTTCAGCAATAATCTTCGCTGTTTTTTGCTGTTTATCCTCCTGAATTTGGTCTAGCGCTAGTTTCAGCAGCCATAACAGCGCCCCTTGGACTCGTTCAGTTTCCAGTAAACGCCGCGCTAAACCTTGTAACTCGGAAGGAGTTAACAGCGAACCCATAATTGTATCGGCTACTCGTTTCGCTAATCTGGCTTGATTACGGGGGATTAAACCAGGAGTAAAAGGTAACTGGCGATTAGCAAAGTAAATTGGTTTATAAGGACGAAAGAGCATTTTAATGGCTAAATCGTTGGTGAAATAGCCAATAATGCTA
>JAWQFW010000272.1:0-6505 GCA_035968095.1 Oscillatoria sp. PMC 1068.18 | reverse complement strand
CCATTAAATTAAAGTAATTAACTTGGTTGAAATTAGAGTTTCTCTTTAACCAGAACTGTGCAAGATCCCTACACTACAAATAACAAAATTAAATGATAATCTGACTTCACTATCAAGCTAGAAATTATTCCAGCAAATCTGGTTCTGCGCGAACAATTTTGTCATAAAGTGATTGAAAGCTGAACCAGCCCATAAAATGAGAACCAATTTGACTATAAGTGAGGCTAGCAATTTCTGGATCAATTAATTTTGGTTTTCCTGCGGCTTCAGCAAGTAATTGGGCTTGACAAGTGCGCTCCATTGTGATAAACCACCAAGCAGTTTCATCAACCGTGTGACCGACAGTTAGCAACCCGTGGTTACGCAGAATGACAGCTTTTCTTTCTCCAAGAGTAGCAGCAATGCGTTTACCTTCATTCAAATCAAGAACTACCCCCGTATAATCGTCAAACAAAGCATGATCCTCGTAAAAAGAACAAGCATCTTGGGTCAGAGGGTCGAGGGTTCGCCCCAAACTCGACCAAGCTTTCCCGTAGACAGAATGGGCGTGGGCGGCGGCAACTACGTCAGGGCGGGCTTGGTGGACTTGAGAATGAATAGCAAAAGCGGCAGCGTTGACTGGTTTATCACCTTGGATAACTTCGCCTTTGTGGTTAACCAGCAGCAAGTCGGAGACACAAATGTGACCAAAATACATTCCGAAGGGGTTAACCCAAAAATGGTCAGGGTTTTCGGGGTCGCGGGCTGTGATATGTCCCGCAACACCTTCATCGAAGCCATAACGGGCAAAAAGACGAAATGCGGCGGCTAAACGTTGTTTCCGGTGGAGACGTTCATCTTCTACACAATTAAAGCTTGGCGGTTGGGGAAGTTGTGGTTGAAACATAGTTTTCAGCGTATCAATCAGAAGAAAGTTGGTTGTAAGTAAGTTATCAAGAAACAGTTGGAAAACAGTTCGGGGTAATAAATGAACTCCTAGGTAAAGCGACGCTGAAAGCGAGGGTCAAGGTAATCTTTTTTCTTTTGATTACAGCTACGACAAAGGGTTTGTAAGTTACTGATGTCATTGCTGCCACCTTTAGCTAGAGGGACAATGTGATCGATATTTAAGATTGTCTGATAGCTCTTTTTTTGACAACTTTTACAGCAGTAATTATCGCGTTCAAAGACGTATTTTCTAACTACTGTGGGAATGAAAATGCGTGGTATTTTAGCCATGTATATGATTATAAATATCAGGGCTTATCGTCGGACTATCATAATCAAATTCTGGTTCAGTTTCTCTTTCTGGTTCTGATTCAGCAGTTTGTATTTCCCACGCTGGATTAAACTCTAATTCTATTTTAATCTTGACTTTCGCTTTCCGCCAACCTTGACCGTCAGTTTTCAGGATTTCGCAATCTATACCTTCATTAAACCACTGGAGATAGTCTTCGTTATTTCCTTGGGGACTGATAACTTTTTTATCTATTCTGACACCTTGGTTAGCAAGTAAACCTAATAAGGCGTAACCGATGTCGTAGCCGAATGCTTCTTGTACGGCTTTGTTTAGTTTCCCAATTTTAAAAGTGTCTTCTCCAAAGGAAACAACATCATCTTCTTTACATTCAATAAGTTCTTTGTCGTTGTCCATAATGCACTCCGGGTATTAGCACTAACTGGTTGGTTGATAACTAAGAAAAGAATGCGTTTCGTGACAGTAATCTTCAAAATAATTGTTAAATATAACGCATTCAATCTAGTTTTATCAGTTTAAAATTTTACTGATTTTTTTCCAGTACAATTTTCTTTTTTTGCAACAATTTCTCCGAACTCTACAGGAAAAAAATCCGGATCAATTGTAACAAAATTTAGGTCAGATTCGCGGATGGGAGGCAGTTTGTTTCGGTCTAATTTCATGGCTTCTAAACAAGAATTAACTCCGGAAACTGCTTGGTTGTATGCGGCGATCTTATTTTTAATGTTATCTTGCGATCGCTGATTATTAACTATTTTCGCTTCAGCTTCTCTTGCGAGGGTTTGTTCTAGGTAGCTGCGGGCTTCGCTGTATTGTTGTAGAATGGCTTCGGCTTGTTGTTCTGCTGCGGGTAAAAGATGGGTTTTCAGGGTTTGGTTTATTGTCTGACGGAATACCCGATTAACTGTTTGAGAAACTTTGGGATCGAAGTCAATTTTGAGTAATTGACGGATGGCTGGCTCTGCTTCTACCATACTTTGATAGTCGAAACTACGACAAGATTCTTGTAAAGTTTGGTGAAGTTGGAACATAGACTTTGGTTAATTGATAACCAAGACTACGATTACCAGTATGATCTGAATTCAGAAGGAGAGATTGTCTGAATAAGCCTAATTTTGCCGCTATGTCAATGAGTGAAATTCGCGAATACGTCCGCAAAAATAGCAAACCTTTTTCCGAAATGAGCTTTCAAGAATTAAAAGAATACTTATTTACAATTCCTGACGATCGAGAAGCGGAAAAAGAGTATGTTAAACGTTCAACTGCTCAAGTTTTAGCCAAACAAAAATCTCAAAGCAAATAAAGTTTTTTTAATTACTTTTAGACAAAATGCCCTTAGAAATCGAACGGAAATTTTTAGTAAAAAACGACGACTGGCGTAAACTTGCTACTGGTACTATTTATCGCCAAGGTTATCTTACTCGTACTCCTGAAAAAACAGTGCGTATTCGTGTTGTTGGGAAACAAGGTTATCTCACTATTAAAGGTAAAAGTAGCGGTAATTCTCGACCAGAATTTGAATATTCAATTCCGGTGGAAGATGCCGAAGAAATGTTAGCAAATTTGTGTGAAAAGCCACTCATTGAAAAAACTAGATATAAACTCAATCAAGGTGAGTTGATTTGGGAAATAGATGAATTTGCAGGCGAAAACCAAGGTTTAATTATTGCTGAAGTTGAACTTGAAAACGAAAATCAAGTTATTGAATTACCAGGTTGGCTTGGTGAAGAAGTAACTGACGATCCTCGTTATTATAACGCTAATTTAGTTAGTAATCCTTATTGTAATTGGTAGCAAAAATAAAGAATAAATGTATTTATGTTCTTGACAAAAACATCTCAGATCTATCTAATTTCAGTTCGATTTCCAAACTCACTTGATGGATAAATTTTCTCGTATTTTTCAACAACTTACTGGTGAAACAGTCATTCATTAAAACCAGAGAATTTGTCTCTTTTTTCAGTGATCTTTGGTTACGAAAATAATCCAATACCAATTTGTTTTGGCTGTACGACAGAAAATTATCTAGAGATGTTGCAGACAACGTTTCTCCTGTAGCATTCATTTAGAGAAATGGTATAACTAACTCATTTCACCTAGCTTTAAACCTACTGCTCCTGCAATAATCAAAAAAATACAAAATATTTGGGTTAAACTTAATTCTTCCTCATAAAAAAATAAGCTAAATACCGCCACTCCCACGCCACCTAATCCTGTCCAAATTGGGTAAACTATTGTAATTGGTAGAAATTTCACTAAGACAGAAAGAAAATACAAACCTGCTCCTAAAGCAGCTATATTTACAAGCGAAGGCAAAAAGCGGGTAAGTCCGACTGTACTTTTTAAAGTCAAACCAAAAATAATTTCAGAAACTATTGCCAGAATTAAGTAAATCCATTCCCAACTCATAGCTTACACCTCTTAATTGAAGAATCAGTTGAAAAGCGCTCATTTTATTTATTAAAATAACTCTTCTTTAACACTCTCTCTAAATTTAGTTAACTCAACAATTTTTTCCCAATTGAGAAATTTTTGAGATGATTCGGTAATGTTGGTAACTGTTTCTTTTTCTGTAACTTTTTTCGGCTTACCAAATTCTAATCCAGTAACTCCTAAAACGATCGCCAAAATGCAAAGTATTTGCCAGAGTCCTAAACTTTCATGAAAAAATAATAGCGCAACGATCGCCACTCCGACACTACCTAATCCTGTCCAAACTGGGTAGGCTATGGCAACTGGTAAACTTTGGACAGCAATAGAGATAAAATAGAGATTAACAGCTAGGACACTGGCATTGAAAACAGATGGCAAAAGTTGCGAATATCCTTGAGTTGCTTCTAAACTGCTAGCCCAGATAATTTCGCAGCCTACCGCGATCGCTAAATAAATCCATGCCATGTTATAGTTCTTCATATTTAATTAGTTAAGATAAGTTAATCTATTATTTCTCTCAACTCAAACAATCGCTTTTTTAAGCTAAAAATTATCGCAAGATTATTGATAATTAAGTATGCTTACCCAGAGGAAGAGAACAATTATTAATTATAAGGTCATTTATTCCCACAAGCAATTATCTTAGCTTTTGCTCAATATTTCTATTCAAAAATTAAATAAAAGTGGCAATTGGGCATTTGTTGAAAACGTTATCATAGGTAGAGTAGCACAGCGCCGCAAGCGGTATACAGTCAAATTAGCGTAGCCATCGC
This sequence comes from Oscillatoria sp. PMC 1068.18, assembly GCA_035968095.1. GTDB lineage: Bacteria > Cyanobacteriota > Cyanobacteriia > Cyanobacteriales > SIO1D9 > IIICB1. The sequence continues at coordinate 2,062 of JAWQFW010000272.1, read as the reverse complement.
CTCCTAAAATTTGGTTCAAAACCACCCCTCGGTTTCAGGTTCATCTTTGGTTACGAAAAGTCAGTAAATGCTAACAATAGCCGCCAAATTAAGTGAGATTTCGTAGTATTCGATACATTTTTTGACAAAAAACTGTTGATACTATGCCAACATCAAGATTGCAACAAAGCTTCTAGGGTTCCGACTTCAAAAATTACGATTAGAAGTGACAGGTCCGAGAGAAGCAAGCTACTAACCAAACTTTTGCAACAACAGTAAAGAAACTTTTACATTAGTAGCTACACGGCGGGAAAAAAGCCCGGGAGGAATTGACGCAGAAGTCAGCGCGTTAACCTCTAGGGCTTTTTCCTATTTTTATGTGAATTGAGAAGAGAAAATTGATGAGTGAAAATACACCATTTCAACCGCCAAACAGCGACAATAACAGTTATTCTAGCGAAGCCAAACGCGCCTTAAACAGAGAAAGACAGCTACCCTTAACAGGATGGCAACAAGAAGTAGAGCGGGGCTTAGAATATGGTTTAGAAGCTGCTGAGAGTATCCGCGATCGCCGCATTCCTAACTTCTCCCGTGGCGAACTACCCCACTACGCCGGAATCAACACCTTCCTCAAAGCCCCCTATTTAGAAGATGTCCGCCAAGTTGGGAACTACGACGTAGCCATTATCGGCGTTCCCCACGACTCCGGAACCACCTATCGCCCCGGTACTCGTTTTGGACCTCAAGGAATTCGCCGCATTTCTGCCCTTTATACACCCTACAATTTTGAACTTGGTGTCGATTTGCGCGAACAAATTACCCTTTGCGATGTCGGCGATATTTTCACGATTCCAGCTAATAACGAAAAGTCCTTCGATCAAATTTCTAAAGGCGTTGCCCATGTCTTCAGTTCCGGCGCATTTCCGATCATTTTAGGTGGAGATCATTCAATTGGTTTTCCCACAGTTCGCGGAATTTGTCGCCATTTAGGAGACAAAAAAGTTGGGATAATTCACTTCGATCGTCACGTCGATACCCAAGAAACAGACCTCGACGAAAGGATGCACACTTGTCCTTGGTTTCACGCCACAAACATTAAAAATGCCCCCGCAAAAAACCTCGTTCAATTAGGAATTGGTGGTTGGCAAGTCCCTCGTGAAGGCGTAAAAGTTTGTCGCGAACGAGCCACGAATATTTTAACTGTAACCGATATTACAGAAATGGGACTAGATGCTGCGGCAGACTTTGCCTTAGAGCGAGCCTTAGATGGCACAGATTGCGTCTGGATTAGCTTTGATATTGATTGTATTGATGCTGGTTTTGTCCCGGGTACAGGGTGGCCCGAACCAGGTGGTTTACTACCTCGTGAAGCTCTCTATTTACTCAAAAAAATTGTCCAAAATGCGCCTGTTTGTGGGATAGAAGTTGTCGAAGTTTCACCTCCTTATGATATTAGCGATATTACCTCTTTAATGGCGACTCGCGTAATTTGTGATACGATGGCACATTTAGTTATTTCTGGACAATTACCCCGCCAAGAAAAACCCACCTATATTCATCCCGAAGCGCAACTCGAACTAGACGAGTGGAAGTAAAAATATTGAGGCGTTATTTTCAACGTCTCTAAAGATGAATTATTTTTGAAGGAAAATTCACAAGCGAGGTGAAATGTGCATGAAACCGATATGACAAAAGCTTTAATTATGACGGTTCGTGACTGGTGTTCAAGTCAACCAGAACAGCCAAAAATTGCCAAAATTCACTTGATTGTTGGTGAGTTTACTTGTGTTGAACCTGCTAGTTTAGAATTTGCTTTTGAGGTCCAAACAAAAAATACTTTTTTAGCAGGAGCAAAACTCGCAATTCAATCTAAATCTTTGATTGCTTTTTGTCATCAATGTCAAGCAGAATATCAACCAGAAATTGGCTTACGTTATGCTTGTCCAACTTGTAATTCACCAATGGAAGATATTCGTTCGGGACGAGAATTGAAAATCGATCGTTTGGAATATAGCAATGCTCAAGAATTGATTAAAGATTGACTTTTAATCAAAAAATAAATTAAAAGTTGATAAGTTTAAAT
>JAWQFW010000271.1:0-6611 GCA_035968095.1 Oscillatoria sp. PMC 1068.18 | reverse complement strand
CTTTTATCCCAATTTAATCAAAAACAAAATTCCCCATTACAAAAAAGTAATGGGAGAGAATCGTTATTCATTTTTTAGGAAAATTACATTTATAAAGACATAGTTGAACTAGCTAAATTACGTTGTTCCTCAAGAATTCTGCCTGCTTGTTCGCATTCCTCAGCAATGTTAGAATAAGCGACAAAAGCACTAGATTCATCGCCAACAGAAAGCGCTTCCACCATGACTACGACTCCTTCGAGACAGACACCCAAAGTTTCCACTTGTCCTTGAGAACTTACCAATCTACCTTGACTATTATTTAACTTGGCTTCTAAATCAGTAATTTTTTCTTTACTTGTATCGAGTTCTTGCTGAGATGCGTCAAATTGTGTTTGTAGTGATTCTCGCTGAGACTGAGAAGATGTTAACTGACTTTTCGTGCTAGTGAGTTCCTGACGTAAATTAAGATTAAAGAAAACACTGCCGATTAGAGTAGCGGTTAAACCAGTAGCTGCGATCGCTCTAACTAAAATATTCATGGTTCACTCCTTAAATTGCAAATCGTTATCTAAGCTTCACTCTCTAGATAGGGAGCAAAAATCTCGATTATGCAATTTTGCTCAAAATTATCGGGTGCGCTAGCTCACCAACACACCCGAAGTTACTTATCACCACGAATCTTGAGTTAACTGAGCTTCTCAACTATCTGTTCATGTTCGCTAACTCCTTCATAAGCATAGCGGTTATAGTTATTATCAACGATCAGCTTTTCGAGATAAGTAACTCGCTCGGCTCCAGCCGGATGAGTATCAGACCAACTTGTCGCTCTGTTACCTTCTCTTTGAGCGAGAATAGCCATGAAATTACGCAAACCATCAGCAGCATAGCCTGCGGGGTTCAAGACTCTCGTTCCTAAAATATCAGCTTGTTGCTCTTGAGCGCGACTGTTTGCCTTTGAGCCTAACTCCAGGATCTGATCTAAGGAAATAGGTGTATTTTGGGGGAGTAAATCCTTAATAACCTGAAACACAATTTCTTCAACCATTGTCTGGTAAGTATGAGAGAAGGCAGCATGAGCAATTTCGTGACCGATTAAACCAGCCAACTCAGCTTGGGTTTTAATAGCTTTGATTGCTCCGGTATAGATAAAGATCTTGCCTCCAGGGAAAACAAAGGCATTGATAGTATTATCATCTTTAATAACGTAGTATTCGTAGTCAAAATCGCGTCCCATGTAAGGTTCGAGTCTACCACCAATGCCTTTGATGTAATTAAGTAATTCCGGATCTTCTACCAATTTTCCTTGCGATCGCAATTTCTCGACTTCAGCATTGGCTAACTGTTCTCCAAATGCTGACTCACCCCTGAGTAATAAACCAGCCATCTTAATCGCAGAAACTCCTTGCTGCCAGTTTCCTAGAGAGATATTACCGAGATTTTTGATTATTTCCCAAAGACCAAGAAAAATCATCTGTCCTTTCACATCACCCAAAAAACGATCCATATACTTGTCCGCCATTTCTGCAAATTCAGCAGCATCAGGATGATCGACCTGAATTAAAGCAAATTGACGTGCAGCAATAGAAGCTTCGAGGTATTTTTTGTTAGCCGCGAGAATTTTAACTTTGGTTCTAATTACTTCTGGTTCGGCTGGATATAACTCTGAAACTTGCTCCATAATTTCCGTAGGATCGATATCTTTCAGATATCTTTCACAAGCTTCTTCGTCTTCCAAACAAGCTTCGGCTAGCTTCAAGTGAGCGGGAACAAATTGAGGATAATCCTTAATTAGCCGTTGCAAATACAAGAATATTTTGCTTTGAAGATTTCTTTCAATTCCGTCTAAAGCATTCTCCCACAAACCTTGACCGCCACCTAACTCTTCGATCTCAAAAACTGGCTCTGGTACTGTGGAACTGCGAGTCGGAGTCGGAAAAGATGGTTTGGCTTGGCGATAGAAAGCTACAGCTTGTTGCTGGTTTCCTTCTTGCCAAAGTTGATCTCCTTGGGCTAACAGTTGTAAACGATTAGCTTGGGCTAGTTCAAAGGCTGTTTGGGATTTAACTGGTGCTGGCAAAAGTAAATTAAGTAAGGTACTCAAGCTGAGGAATAAAACCATTCCTACAGCTACCCAGCGTAAGTTTTGCGTCGGTTTCATCGCTATTAAGTCCTGAAAATTCAGTCAGAGGATTTTTCGCGCCTCTATAGCGATCTCGTGGGAAAATTGCTTTTTTTATGCGTAAGTTCCCTTTTTGTAATATTTTTTAATTTTTCTGGGTGAATGAGGGCGATCGCCCTCACTACTAATTAACTAATTTAATTTCATTCAACTTAATACCCAATTAACAAGTGTCCGCACGGGAAAACCAGTAGCTCCAGCATTATTAACACCAGCTTCTTTATCTGCCCAAACTGGACCTGCAATATCCAGATGTACCCAAGGAGTTTTCTCCACAAATTGCTGTAAAAATAACGCGGCTGTAATTGCACCACCTGCGCGAGAACCAGTATTTTTCAGATCAGCAATGGGAGACTTCATGATCTCGAAATATTTCTTTTCTAAAGGCATTTGCCAGAATTTCTCCCCAGCTTGGGAAGCAGCTTGTTGAATTTCGGCGGCTAAATTGTCATCGGTACTCCACAAGCCAGAAATATCATCACCAAGAGCAACAACACAAGCACCTGTAAGCGTTGCCAAATCAACGATCGCCTCCACGTCTAATTTTTCGGCAAAAACTAAGGCATCAGCGAGAGTTAAACGTCCTTCTGCGTCGGTATTGTTAACTTCGATTGTTTTGCCATTAGAAGCCTTTAGAATATCACCAGGGCGCATTGCGTGACCGCTAATCATATTTTCTGTCGCCGCACAGATAAAATGAACTTCCACATCAGGCTTAAGTTGCGCGATCGCCTTAGCCGCACCCAAGGTGGCTGCACCTCCACCCATATCCATTTTCATCGTTTCAATCCCGCTACCAGAAACTTTTAAATTCAAGCCACCGGAATCGAAGGTTAAACCTTTACCAACGATTGCTAATTTACGCTTAGGGGTACCTTCTGGTTTATAAGTAAGATGAATAAATTTAGGCGGCAAATCGGAAGCTTGAGCCACACCTAAATATGCCCCCATTCCCAATTTTTCACAAGCTGATTTTTCGAGAATTTCGCTTGCTAAACCATATTCAGCCGCAATTTCTTCAGCAGTTTCCGCCATTGTAATTGGCGTAACCTCATTCGCGGGTGCCGCCACCAATTCTCTCGCTAAAATTACCCCAGAACAAATCGCTTCCGCACGCTCAATTGCTTCTGTTTGAGAGTTCAAACCAAGCAAATCCACAGTTTCGAGTTTTGCACCTTGATCTTCCGGTTCCGACTTAAAACGGTTATCCAGATGCAAAGCCAGAATCATCCCTTCAGTAATTACCTGCGCTGTTGTGGCTGCGTCATTCTTAACCACAGGTAAACTCACACCGAGAGTCTTACTGTTTTGCTTCTTGGCAATTCGCGCGATCGCTGCACCTGCTTGTCGCACTGTATCCAACTCTAACTCGTCAGGTTTACCCAACCCCACTAAAATAATCTTCCGAATCGGACTGTTACTACCCACGCGAGTTACCGCAGTGCTTCCCACTTTACCTTCAAACTCTGATTCCGCGATTAACTCGGCGATCGTACCAGACAGTTTCTCGTCTAACTCAGCGAGTTCCCCAGTAACTTCCACTGCTGACTCGAATAAACCAACCGCTAAGGCATCTCCAGTCCAAGCTAATTGTGGCGTATCAACTGTTCTAATTTGCATTCTTGGCTTCTATCTTCAATTCAACTACCTTTTCACTCTAAAACTTTTGCTAGCTCAGAGAATAATCTTTGTGGAATTTCCCCAAAACAGCGATACGCGCTGGGCGCGTCGGCGCAGCCATCGCCAATTCATTTCAATCCCATTCACCTGATTCTAGATTAGTTATTCTCAAGATTATTTTCCGTAAAGCCGAGACAACCCAAATCCAACCGCCGATCTCAAAATAGTTCACAAATTACCACAGTGACTTCAAAATAGCTGGTACGCTAACAGCCAATCTCCTAATCATGCCAATCTCGCTGAAACTGGAAAAACTGCATCTGGTTTTTTTGCGACCGATAAATAACGACGACTAATTAGGGATTCACTACAGTCTTGCTTTCCTAGGCTGAACCTTGCTACGCTGCAAAAATTGAGAAGAACACATTTGATAAAGGATACAACAGAACCTATGGTTTCCGAACGTACTTTGCCTGAGTTTAAAGCCACTTCAGCCCAGATTTCTAGAGAAGAAGGTTTAGTTCTCTACGAGGATATGATTCTGGGACGGTTTTTTGAGGACAAATGTGCAGAAATGTACTACCGAGGGAAAATGTTCGGTTTCGTCCATCTTTACAATGGTCAAGAAGCTGTTTCCACTGGCGTGATTAAAGCGATGCGTCCTGATGAAGATTTTGTTTCTAGTACCTACCGTGACCACGTTCATGCTCTGAGTTGTGGGGTTCCGGCAAAAGAAGTCATGGCGGAGTTGTTTGGGAAAGCGACGGGATGTAGCAAAGGTCGGGGTGGTTCGATGCACATGTTTTCTGAACCACATCGGTTACTCGGAGGTTATGCTTTTGTGGCTGAAGGGATTCCGGTGGCGACTGGGGCGGCTTTTCAAAGTAAGTATCGCAGAGAGGCGATGGGAGATGAAAGTGCTGACCAGGTAACTGCTTGTTTTTTTGGTGATGGTGCGAGTAATAATGGTCAGTTTTTTGAGTGTTTGAATATGGCGGCGCTTTGGAAGTTGCCGATTCTTTATGTGGTGGAAAATAATAAGTGGGCAATTGGGATGGCTCACGAACGTGCTACTTCTCAACCGGAGATTTATAAGAAGGCTAGTGTTTTTGGGATGGCTGGGGTTGAGGTTGATGGAATGGATGTTCTCGCGGTTCGGGCTGTGGCTCAAGAGGCGATCGCGCGCGCTCGTGCTGGTGAAGGTCCGACTTTGATTGAAGCTCTGACTTATCGCTTCCGGGGTCACTCTCTTGCCGATCCTGATGAGTTACGTTCTGCTGAAGAAAAACAAGTTTGGAAGGCTCGCGATCCGATTCAAAAGCTTGCTGCTTATTTGACTGAACAAAATTTGGCAGATGCGGCGGAGCTTAAGGAAATTGAGCGTCAAGTTCAAGAAACGGTTAATGAGGCGGTGGAATTTGCTGAAAGTAGCCCTGAACCCGATCCTAGTGAACTGCGTCGCTTTATTTTTGCTGAAGATGAATAGTAGTTTGGGGTTTTTGGTGATTGGGTAGACTCTGGAGCAGAATTCGTCAGGTTATGTCTCCTCAGCGAGAAACCCCACCAGCGATCGAATTTACCTGTGAGGTCGGGGTTGCGATCGCTCCCGTTTCTTATCTTTGGAAATACTACTTTTTCTTGCTCTGAAGCTGTTTCAACTAGGAACAGAGAAAACTTGACTTTTTTCTACTTCTCTGCATTGAGATGATTTCTTGGTCAAGAAAACCCTAAAAGTGAGAGTGCCAGTTCTCTATATAGTTAGAGACTGACACTCTCAGGTTTATATAATGGTTTTTTATGGTTTTAAGGTCTTTATTTTAGCTGACCCTATTTGAATTTGATTTGGTCTTATCGGTTTAGGGTCTTTATCTTGGCTGACCCCATTTGATCTTTTATTATCATCTCCTGACTTTTGAGAAAACTTTAATTTCGTAATATTTTCTTTATTTTCTTTTCAACAATTTTTGTAAATCTTCCTAAACATAAGTTAATTAATTTGGCAAGAGCAACGGGATCGCTTTTCCTGAATCTCCCTCACAGCAAGCATTCCACCCCGCTCAAATGACAAACCCTAGACGTAGAATCACTTCTTTGTCTAGGGCAGATGATGAAAATGACGAGTTTAGGCATTTTGGGAATCTCTGTTTCGCTCCTCTGGAAAACTACTTAAGAGAGGTGTATTTGCCTTACACTTGCTTTTGATTCTTCTCGACCTGATTGGGAAGACTCAGTTTGATACTTGACTAAATTAGCTAAATCCTGAAGTTGACTGATTGCTTCAGCACCTTCCAATTTCATCAATTCTCGATCATCGCGCATTTCTGTCCAAGTAATGCCATAATCTGACACCAGAAAGCGAATTAAGTGATTATCGCCTAAACTAACCATGAACGAGGCACTATTCATTTGGCTGCCACAGGTATAGCAGGAAGCTAGATAGCCCCGATTCTCCAAGACAGTTGCTAAAGCTTGAAGATTCATTACCAAATCCTTGACAAATTGACGGTGCTGCTGTGCGAGTCTTATAAACACTTTTTTCCTCCAAACACCACACCTAATTCTAAACCTTTTAATACTTTCTTAAGAATTATCTTTCTCGGAAATGGAGCCAAGTAAGTCACCAGCGCCGAAGACAACGAAAGAAAGTAGTGTTTTACCACTATCAACTTTTTTAGCTTGACTGCTTAAGTTTGACCAGTATCAGGAGCTACATTTAAACAAATTCTACTTTTCCTTAAGAACTAGATGTGTTAGCCCAGAAAGCTTTGAGAACCTTTCAGTTACAGGAATAATAGCTAATTTCTTAACTTAAATATAAGAAAAAAAATTT
>JAWQFW010000270.1:0-6613 GCA_035968095.1 Oscillatoria sp. PMC 1068.18 | reverse complement strand
GGGGGAATTGGAGGTATTGGAAGACAAGGAAAAATTGTGGGATAAACTAATAACTGCTAACTCTTCTCTAATCCCGAATCCCGAATCCCCAAATACAGATAATGACAACTCGCACTCAGCTACCGCGTCCCTTTCTCAAGTGGGCTGGCGGCAAAACCAAGCTGATTTCACAGTATCTACCATATATTCCGCAATTTAACAACTACTTTGAGCCTTTTTTAGGTGGAGGAGCCTTATTTTTTTATTTGCAGCCGAAAAAAGCCTTTTTATCCGATATCAACGAGGAACTAATCAACGTTTACTGCTGCGTGCGCGATCGCCCCGCAGAACTACTTACCCATCTTAAAACACATCAAGCCCAACACGATCCCCAATACTACTATCAAATTCGTGCTAGCTTTCCCCAAACTAACATCGCACGAGCCGCTCGTTTAATCTACCTCAACAAAACCTGTTTCAATGGCTTATATCGCGAAAATTCTCAAGGTAAATTTAACGTCCCCATTGGGAAATATAAAAATCCGAAAATTTATCAACCCGAACTTTTATTTGCTGCTTCCCAAGCACTACAAAACCAAAAAATTAAGTCTTACAGCTTTGAACAGATTTTAAATTACGCCCAAACTAGCGATGATTTTGTTTACTTCGACCCCCCATATTATCCCCTTAATTCTACCAGTTCCTTTACCAATTACAGCCGTCATTCTTTCGCCGCAGCAGAACAAATTAAACTCCAACAAATTTGTCTCAAACTAGCACAACGAGGGGTGAAATTTATGATTTCCAATTCTGATTGTGACTTTATTCGTGAACTTTATCACAACAGTCAATTTCAAATAATCGAAATCACTGCCAATCGTGCCATCAACTCAAAAGCTCAAAGACGCGGTAAAATCACCGAATTATTAATCATTTCTACCTAAAAATTATTATTTGCCCAAACCACAAAATCCATTAAACCATAAACACCCAAAAGATTTTGATTACTTCCTACTTGGCTTTTTAGCCACTTAATTGCTCCTGGTTTCATTCCACCTCCATCTATAACCACAATAGCTGGTGCAGGATAACAATTTTGAATATTCAAATTCACATAAGGCAACTTTTCATCCACCGAGCCGCTACTCTGCTGCCACTTACATTCAATGATTAATCCTTCGGGAACCATACTAACTCCTATAATGTAAAAATCTACATAAATTTCTGTATCATAAATACCATTTCCCACAAAAACCTGTCTTGCATACCTTTTTTGCAATAAACTAGCGTTGGATAGATAGTTTTGGCGTTTTTTTTTGGATACATTAGTACCAACTTGATAATATTTATGTGTTTGCAAAATGCTTTCGATCGTATTTTCTAACACATTACCCGAAGTAACAGCCCTACTACCTTGAGACATGACTTATTACCCTCAAAAAAAAGGAATTCGATCTCTATGATTGCAGACAATTGGTGGTTACTTGGTATTGGTGGATTAATTTCTGGACTTTTAGCAGGATTATTAGGAATTGGTGGGGGTACAGTATTAGTGCCTTTGTTAGTTGCTTCCGGCTATCTTTACGATTATGCAGTAGGGACGAGTTCTTTAGCAATAGTTCTCACTGCTCTTTCCGGTACAATTCAAAATTGGCGGATGGGTAATATCAAGTTTCAACGGCTAATTTATTTGGGTTTACCTGCAATTTTTACTGCTCAACTCGGAGCTTGGTTAGTTGTACAATTGCCTAATTATTTTAAGGAAGTAGCTTTTGGTATTTTGCTTCTTGTGAATATTTTCTTAATCGGACTCAAAAAACGACTTGTAGACAATGAAAATGGAGAAATAAATCGAAAATTAAATCCACTTATAGCGCAAATAGGGACGGGCGCACTGGCAGGTTTATTAGCAGGTTTATTTGGTGTTGGTGGAGGAGTTATTTTAGTTCCTTTGCAAATGTTATTGCTAGGAGAAAAAATCAAAGTTGCTATTCAAACCAGTTTAGGTGTTGTTGTGATTACGTCTATTTCGGCTGCTACTGGACACGCTTATCAGGGTAACGTTTTGGTTTGGGTAGGAATTCTCCTTGGTCTTGGTGGTTTAGTCGGAGCGCAATTTAGTACCAGATTTTTACCCAAAATACCCGATCAGATAGTAAGTTTATTGTTTCGGATGCTTTTAGTTATTCTAGCAATTTATTTTTTCTGGCGAGCTTGGAATAGTTATCAGTTTGCGTGAAAATAGCGAGTATTTGCAGCTTTATTTTTGTGTTAAAATCAAAAATGAGATAGTTGTTTTTTTAGCTTAAGTTATGTGCGGCAGATTTACACAAATAAGTTCAGCAGCTACTATTGCTCAAACTTTTAATTTAGAAAATGTCCATTCTCATGAACCACGGTATAATATTGCTCCGACACAACCAGTAAGCACAGTAAGGTTAGCAGGAGAACGTCAATTTATAATGCTACACTGGGGTTTGATTCCGTTTTGGGCGAAGGATGCTAAAATTGGAGCAAAATTAATTAATGCGCGGGCGGAAACGGTGGCAGAGAAGCCATCTTTTCGCAGTGCTTTTAAGCAACGTCGTTGTTTAATTGTGGCTGATGGTTTTTATGAATGGCAGCAACAAAATAATCAGAAACAGCCTTTCTATATTCGGATGAAAGATGAGCAACCTTTTGCTTTTGCTGGCTTGTGGGAGCAATGGCAAAAATCTGAGGAGGAAACTATAGAAACTTGTACGTTACTGACAACTGAGGCTAATGAAATGATGAGCGATATTCACAAGCGAATGCCTGTAATTTTAGCACGAGAAGATTATGATTTGTGGTTAGATACAAAGGTGAAGGAGACAAGGAAGTTACAGCCGTTGTTAAAGCCTTATAATTCTGAAGTGATGACGGCTTATCCGGTGAGTACGCAGGTGAATAATCCTCGTCATGATACTCCGGAATGTATTGAGGAAATTGCTAAGTAGAATTTGCTTGAAATGGGTGGCGAAAACTGTCAAACTGTCAAATATTGATCTTGGAGATTAGGAAGTAGCTGAGTTTCGGCTTTCGGTGTGAGCAAATCAGCCAGATTTGTTACCCAACCACCGTAGGTTTGTCGAGGCTTAGGTAGACCTAGGATTGTTATTGCCCAACTAGGGAAACAAAAAGCTCATAAAATGAAAAAAAGAGCGATCGCACTCTATGCGCGTGTCACAAATTTTATGATTCCATCTTAACTTAGATCTTCAAAGCTTAACAAAGGGCGATCGCAAATCAGCAACGATCGAGCTACCTTAAGAAAAAGTAAAGCCGAAATCAAAGTTAATGCTGACTAAAATCAAAGACTTAGCCGAAACCTTAGCACCTAGATTAATTGAAATTCGCCGCCATATCCACGCCCACCCTGAATTAAGCGGACAAGAAAATCAAACCGCAGCTTACGTGGCTGGGGTACTCTCATCAGTGGGTATCCATGTCGAAGAAGCAGTAGGAAAAACTGGTGTCGTAGGTGAGTTACCTGGTAGTGACAATAACCATACCATCGCCATTCGTACTGATATGGATGCTTTACCAATTCACGAACTCGCTGATGTCAAATTTGCTTCTCGTAAACCAGGAGTAATGCACGCTTGTGGTCATGATGTCCATACTACCCTAGGTTTGGGTACGGCGATGGTGTTGTCGCAATTAGGCGAAAAGCTACCGGGAAACGTCCGCTTCATCTTTCAACCCGCCGAAGAAATTGCTCAGGGTGCTAACTGGATGGTGCGAGAAGGCGCGATGAAGGACGTTGAGGCGATTTTTGGGGTTCACGTCTTTCCCTCGATTCCAGCGCGTTCTGTGGGGATTCGCTACGGGGCGTTGACAGCCGCAGCCGACGATCTCGAAATCTCGATTCAAGGGGAATCTGGACATGGTGCGCGTCCCCATGAAGCTGTTGATGCGATTTGGATTGCGTCGCAAGTGATTACGAGTTTACAACAAGCGATTAGCCGCACGCACAATCCTTTGCATCCAATGGTGTTGACGATTGGTAAAATTAGTGGTGGACGTGCGCCAAATGTGATCGCTGACCAAGTTCATTTGGCGGGAACGGTACGCAGTTTGCATCCGGAAACTCATGCGAATTTGCCAGAATGGATTGAGAAAATTGTCGCGAATATTTGTGAGACTTATGGGGCTAAGTATGAGGTGAATTATCGCCGTGGTACGCCTTCAGTGCAAAATGATGAGTTTTTGACGCAAATTGTCGAATCAGCAGCTAGGGAGGCTTGGGGCGGCTCTCATGTCCAAATCCTGAATGAATCTTCGATGGGTGCAGAAGATTTTGCGATGTATCTTGAACACGCTCCGGGAACGATGTTTCGTCTTGGTGTTGGTTTTGAGGATAAACCGAATTTTCCTTTGCATCATCCTCAGTTTGACGTGGATGAAGCGGCGATCGTTACTGGTGTGGTGACTCTTGCTTATGCTGCTTGCAAATATTGGCAAAAGTTAGTTGCTGATTAAAATTCTTACTCCAGAAAGAGCAACTGGCGATCGCGTCCTGTTACTATACTCTTATCAACATTTATGGCAGTTCATGCTTGTTTACGGAGAATTATTAATTGCTTATGGCAGCATCAAAACCTTTGACCGAAAACGAACTTATTGATTGTGCTAAAGCTAATGCTAATCAAGGTATTGAAACTGCTGCCAAGCAGTGCGGCTATGGTGATGACCTCACTGGGTTTCAAGTAGCTTTGAAACAAGCTTGTCAGGATATTGGTGTCACAATTAGCGAGTTAAGCGATTTAATTACTGACCAAGATAATGTCATTAACAAAGGTGGGGTAGAAGTTGCTCCTGATACACCATCTAGTCTTTAGCTTAATCGCCTTTGCTCGCTTTTTTGTGGGAAATATTTCTGCAAAAGACGAGCAAGATTTTTCAGTTTTCCTTGACTTTTATTTTCTGAAATGAGATAATTTCTTTATAATGGAAATCTGTGCAAGAATATTTATTTCTAAATAATCCCATTATACTGAAAATATAATAACAAAAAAACACTCAAATAGCAACTAATTCTCAATAATTGTCCGCATTGCGCCGTAATTGCCAAGTGTTCAAAGTCCCAAAACCATGCGAGCGATATTAAAGTAAATCAAGACCCCTAAAACATCAACCGCAGTGGTAATAAAAGGAGCAGACATCAAAGCCGGATCTAGACCGAGGCTGCGGAACAAAAAAGGTAAAGCCGAACCAGCAACAGAAGCGAGAAGCGCGATCGCCACCAAACTCGATCCTACCGCGATCGCCACATAAATATTACCTTGTAACCAATAAGCCCAAAAAGTCGCCACAAAACCCAAAATTGAACCCAACAAAATTCCCGCCAAAGCTTCACGGAAAATTACTTGTCCCGCACCCAAATCGCGAATTTCATCAGTATTTAAACCGCGAATCACCACAGTAGAAGATTGTGCGCCGACATTACCACCAGTACCAGTCAAAAGAGGAATAAACGCCGCCAAAGTAACAACTTGCTGCAAAAGAGACTCTTGCGAACGGATAATTGTCCCAGTCACACTATTAGTTAACAACAACACAAATAACCAAACTACCCGTTTCCGAGCAACAGTAAATAAATTAGTTTGAAAATAATTATCCCGACCCGATTGTACCCCACCACCAAGAGCATAAATATCTTCAGTAGCTTCTTTTTCCAAAATATCAATAACATCATCAACAGTAACGACACCAACCAATCTTTGTTCCTTATCAACCACAGGAATAGCTAATAAATCATAGCGCTGAATCATGCGTGCAACTTCCTCTTGGTCAGTATCAGTATGCACCGAAACCACATCACGAGTAATAATTTCACCGAGATTTTTTTCCGGTTCCGAAACTACCAAATCGCGCAAAGAAACAATTCCCGTTAAACATCTTTGGTTATCAGTAACATAAAGGTAATAAATAATTTCCGAAGTTTGCGCTAAAGAACGCAGACGTTCCAAAGTTTGACCAACAGTTAAACTTTCCTTGAGAGAAACATACTCAGGAGTCATAATTCGCCCCGCAGTATCTTCTTCATAACCGAGTAATAAAGCAGTCGCTTGACGTTCACCGGGGCTTAACTGAGCTAACAAACGACGGACGATCTTCGCTGGTAATTCATCAAATAACCTTGCGCGATCGTCTGGGGACATTTTATCAACAATATCGATAACTTCCTGACGTTTAAACTCTTGAATTAAAGCTTGTTGTACGGCAGAATCAAGATATTCATAAACTTCGATCGCTTCATCCTTAGATAGGAGACGAAACGCGATCGCTTGCATCGACTCTGGTAAACCTTCAATTGCTTCAGCAATATCTACAGGTTGTACCGGAACCAACAGCGCTTTTGCTCCCTGAAGATTTCCTTGTTCGAGTAGCAATTGTAACTGACTGCGTACCAGTTGACGCAGTTCATTGCGAGAATTAGTTTGTACAGAGGTAAGATTATCAGTCAAAGTTAACCTTCTTTGAAAATTAAGTATATATCCTTATATTTAGTTTATCGGGAGAGCGATCGCTTACACTGACCAGTTATCAGTTATCAGTTATCAGTTATCAGTTATCAGTTATCACGTACCAGCATTTACCGATTAAGAGT
>JAWQFW010000269.1:0-6657 GCA_035968095.1 Oscillatoria sp. PMC 1068.18 | reverse complement strand
ATCCCCAATCTTTACACTTGATTATTATTTGCTTGGGAAAATAAACCCAATAACGGACCGAGAATCGCTCCAAACACGAAACCTCCCGCGTGCGCCCAATAAGCAACACCGCCGCCTTCCATACCAATATTAGCTGGTGCATTTAAGGATGCCACACCGTAAAACGCTTGTTGGACAAACCAAAAGCCGAGAAAGAAAATGGCGGGAATACGGAAAGTAGTAATAAAGAAACCAAGGGGAACCAACGTGAGAATTTGGGCTTTCGGAAAACGTAGTACATAAGCTCCCATTACTCCGGCGATCGCGCCACTAGCCCCCAAAGACGGAATTTCTGACCCCGCCGAGAAAAACCATTGTGCTAAGGCAGCTAGCGCTCCACAAGCTAAGTAAAAAATTATAAACTTAATGTGACCAAGTTGGTCTTCGATGTTATTCCCAAAAATCCACAGAAATAACATATTTCCCCCAACGTGCAAAAAGCCACCGTGGAGAAACTGAGAAGTAAATAAAGTCAACCACTCTGGTACTGGCTGTCCGACATTAACTCCCTCTAAACTACTGGTTAACTCTTTCGGAACCACAGCATAAAGATCAAAAAATTGCTCTAATCCAGGTGGAGTTAACTGAAGCTCATAAATAAAAACCACTATATTAATAGCGATTAGTGCATAAGTCAGATACGGGGTGATTCTCGTCGGATTATCGTCACGTAGGGGAACCACAATTATTTTTCCTCACATTTGCCAAAACTGCCCGCAAGATAACTTATTTTGATACTTTTTGTCTGCTAACTGAGGATAGATTTTTTGGTTTCGCAAAATTAAACTACAAAAGTTTTCGGGCTTTTGTAGTTTAACTGTGTAAAATCTTAGCAAATCGAAACGGAAATCAACTTACCAGCCTTTTTCAGCTTGTTCGAGGACGTAGGTAGCCACATCTTCAATTTGGTCTGCGTTTAACTTTGACTTAAAAGAAGGCATCGCCGCTTTACCATTGGTAACTTGAGCAACAATCTTCTCTAAAGAAGCCATACTGTACTTTTCCAAGTCACTCTTCGACAAAGTTTTTGCAGGATTGATATAATTTTTTCCCCCTGCATGACAAGCTGCACAGTTAGCACTAAAAATTTTGGCTCCGTTTGCGGCATCACCTGCTAGAGCAGGGCTACTAAAGATAAAATTGAACAGGGCAACTGCTACTAGCAAGCTCAAAATTAACTTTCTCAATTGTGTTCTCCTCTTTTGACAATAGGTCATAGTTGAATTTATCGCAGACTATTCTCTCGAATCTTTTTACCCATGTCAAAAGACAAAATGTCAAACTTATATATAGCTAAGGTTTACTTTTAAAATTAAAAACCCCCCTAGACAGTCTAGGGGAGTTACATGGTAAAACTAGATTAAGTTAGTAGGAATATAACCCAGACTTAATTGAAAGGCTTAGATTATTGATAATTAGCTTTTATTAAGGAGGATATCACCCAAATCTATTTGGCTAAACTGAGTTTTAAGTGAAATTTTAGTTGCGTTGTGCGACGCAATGTCTCCTGGAAAAGCTATATTGCTCTTTCAATCTTTGCTCTGGAAAATTCCTTTTTTTTGTGACAATTGACTCAAAATCTATTAACTTTTTTCATTACTTCGAGTCAAATCAGAGTTTTACTGCCAAGTGTTTTACTTACTGTACCAGTAGATGAGGTACTACTTAACAGTAACGGTTCCTACCATACCAGCCCCACGGTGAGGTTCACAATAGAAGCTATATTTTCCTGGGTCGGCGATCGTGGTTTCAACACTCTGACCAGGTGAAAATAGTAACTGCTTGTTTGACAATTCAGGATGTCCCTCAAAAACAACATTATGAGGAGCAAGCTTGTTATTGACAAACTTCAGTGTGTCTCCTGCACTGATAGTTAAATCATTAGGAACAAACGCCAACATTCCATTGTCAGCACCCATTTTCACTTCGTAAGTTTCGGCGGCGGCAGGTGCTACCGATAAGAAAAAGCTAACGGCTACCAGTAAAACGGTAGATAAAACTAATGCTAGTTTTTTTGGTAATTTAGTTGTAAACTGCATATTTCCTCCGCAGAGTTTATGACTTTCTTTAGTATCTTATCCTGAAGGTATACCCCACTCAAGCTTTAAATTTTTCAGTTTGGGTTCGGTTTGCCGTATGAATTCACTAAGATTGGTAATTGGGATAAAGATGGCGGACAGTCCAAGCTAGATGTGAAAAGCTAGTTTTGGTTCTGTCCGCCAAGTTAAGTTAGTTAGTGCGGTGATTGCTGCTCAAGGATTGACCAATAAACCGCTTGGTAGATTTAAGTCTTTTTACCCAATGGGTAAAAAACTAGCTTAGTTATAAGCTTTACCTTTCCCCCACTTAACACCTTGAACATTCGGCTGAATCAAAATATGACCAGCAATTTCTTTGAGATCTTCTTGAGTGAGGTTTCTCATCTCTATCCAAATATCAGACCTTTCTGTATTCGGGTGAAACTCGGTGATCTCAGTTTCACCATCATAGGTTGTTGGGTGAACTAAGTAATCTACCAAGGCAGTGAGATTATCTCTTGGCGGTTCTGCACCAGATAAATCTTCAGCCGAGAGAGTAATGTTGGGGTTAGTTTTGGTTCTGCCAGCAGCATGACATTTAGCACAGGTATCATTAAATAGCTTTCTACCTCGGTCAAGTTGTTTGGTGCTTAAAACAACGGTGTCGCCTGTGTCATTCAGGGAAATAGTGCGGACTTCTTCAGTTAATTCGTAAGCGGCTGCACTGCCGATAGGTAATTGAAGGGCGAAAAATAAAGTAGCTATAGCAACCCAGATGAATCGCTTCAGCATAGTTCTCCTCAGAAAGTTGATTTTTTTCATTAGGTTTTTTCAACACAGCAGTAACTAAATTGATTCGCTGCTTATCTTAAAAAGGGTTTTAGTCCCTTGAGATATTTTGAAAGGTAAAAACAGTTGGGTTGGTGCTTTGGTTGTAATCTGTCTAATCCTCCTTTGGTGAGCTTGTTTTTTGGGACAAAATTTGAGAAATTATTGCTTTGGCATCTTCCAACGCGAGATTGGTCTGTTGGTTTTTATAAGCAATTCCCAATTGGTCGCACAGATGGAACACTTGCTCCACCGAAAGGTTATATTCTGCGGCAATTTCCGCAATTGACAGGTCTGCAAAGCCCATAACGATAGATAGTTTTACCTAGCAGCGAAGATTAAGTTGCTCTCCTTAAATATCATGCCATTCAATATACCCCTTTCCAAGTAGGTTAGGAAAGGAGTATGTGATTGGGGATTGGGTACTGGGGACTGGGGACTGGGGACTGGTGCTAAATTTGCGGGCGGCAGACAGCTAAAATTGAGTGGAGTTTAACGACTTTGCCAATAACGGCGATCGCCGGAGCCTCGAAATTTGTTTGCTCGACTTGCTCGATAATTGTCTCTAAGCTACCGATTAATTCTTCTTGGTCGGAACGAGTTCCCCAGCGAATCAAGGCGATGGGAGTTGATTTGTTTAAGCCTGCTTGGGTTAATTCCGCGACAATATTGGGCAAATTATGAACTCCCATATAAATTACAATCGTTTCTGCGCTTTGGGCGATCGCCTGCCAATTTACTTGGGGTCGATATTTTCCGGTACTTTCATGTCCGGTGACAAAGATCACTGAAGAACTATAACCACGATGGGTGACGGGGATTCCGGCGTAGGCTGGTGCGGCGATACCGGAAGTTATTCCGGGTACAACTTCCACTGCGACTCCGGCGGCGACTAAATCTTCCATTTCTTCGCCACCACGACCAAAAACGAAGGGATCTCCGCCTTTGAGTCGCACCACGATCGCGTTGGTTTGGGCTTTGGCGATTAATAGTTGGGTGGTTTGGGATTGTAGCTTAGAATGTCGTCCCCGACGTTTCCCGGCGTTAATTTGCTCGGCTAGGGGGTTGATCGTGGCTAAAATTTGGGGACTGACTAAAGCGTCGTAAATGACGACATCGGCACATTCAAGTAGGGTTTTGCCTTTAATTGTCATTAGTCCGGGATCTCCTGGACCTGCACCAACTAGGTAGACTTTGCCTATGGGTCGCTGTAATCCTGTTTGTACGGGAATTGTGGCTAAATTTTGCTGATTGTTCATGTTTCTACCCCTTCGACAACCAAATCTGCTAATTCGGCATTTGCTCCTAAAGGTTTACCCAGAAGCAACTGCACGTGAGAAAATTGCAACTGTAGTTCTTTTACTTGGGCGGCGATCGCTTCGGTAATTCCGCCTGTAAACAGAAAGTGTGGGACGATCGCGATTTCTTGCGTTCCTGCGGCTACCAAAGTTTCTACTTGGCTTGATAAGCTAGGAGCAACTGACCAGTAAGCGGCAATTGCTCCTAACTCAGAGGCGATCGCTTCTATTTGTTCGTTTGCTCCAACTCGACGACTACCGTGAGACAATAAAATTCTGGTTGCTGTACTCAAAGACTGAAACTCGGTTGCTAAGAGTTGTTTCAATTTTGGATTACTGCCTAAGTGGGGTTGTATTTGGATTGGGATCTGCTCTCCAACTGCCTCTTGTGCTAGTTTGACTGCGGTGGGAATATCTTCTTGAACATGAACTCCCGATAACAGAAATAAAGGTAAAATCTGTACTTTGGTGTTTCCCTCAGCTTTGGCTCGATGAGCAAATTGTTTGATACTTTCATGTAAAGGCATCGGGGTTAGTTCCAAAGCTGCACAACCAACTAAAGGACAAATTGGCTTTGTGGCTATGGTGTGTGATCTTTTTGGCAAAAGGCGATCGCCTTTCTCTACATCAGAACTCAAAGAATTTGCTGACATCCCCCAAGGACGCTGGTTTTCTAAGCGTTCGCGGACTAGATTTGCTAATTGTTCTACAGCTATTCCCGGACGAGCATCGCGACTTCCATGAGATACAAGTAAGCAGGCTGAGGGCATTGAACAAAATTCTTGAATTAAACTTGGTTAACAATTGTATACTTAATGAATATTTATTTTTGTATCAGTTGATGCAAATAGTGGTAATTAGATGATATGTAATACCAGTTTTTTGTGCAAATTAGGAATTAGAAAGGAGAGGAAAACTATTTATTAATAACTGTTCAGGATTTTTTGCGCCGTAAAGCATCCCGTCGCCAACGAATTTCCAAGCCGAGGATACTAGCAGCCAACCAAGTAAGTCCTGCGGCTTGTCCTGCTGCCACATCTGTGGGCCAATGAATACCAAGATAAAGCCGACTAAAGCCAATAATTGAAACTAACAAAATTGTGCCAAGAGCAATCCACCAACGCCAACGATGATAATGATTTGCGAGTAAATAACCAAGAAAACCATAGATGATTAAAGAGAGCATAGCATGACCGCTCGGAAAACTCGAAGTCTGTGGTTCTTTATTCGTCATTTCCCAGATTTCCGGGCGAGATCGATCGAAAAACTGTTTAATCATTAAATTTAAACAAGTTCCTCCGATCGCTGTAATGGCGAAAGCTACAAACTCTACCTTTTGTTTGCGTCGCCACAAAAATATACCTGCACCAAGCGCAATTAAAGTAACAACTATTGTTCCCCCGATAATTGAAAAACTCTGCATTAAAAAAGTTAAAATTGGTCGATGCCAATCTTCAATAGCTAATAAAATAGCTCGATCGAGCGTCTGAGTTTGCTTTTCCAGGACTTCATCGGCAACTTCGATAAATGCCCAAGTTCCTAAAATGGCAATAGTTAATCCTGTGAAGGGAATAACTGACAGCAGCAAAAACAAATTTTTTCTATGCAGTTGCCGTCGCCAAAAACGAACTATTCGCTTGGCGATGTAGCGCAGATTAAACAGCAGCATAAATTGTTCCTTTTCCCTTTCCCTTTCTTTGTTCCTTTTCTGGTTAGGAAGAAATATATCCTAACACGATCGCGTCAGCTTCCAGAAATCAGCTATTTGGACAGAGAACAAAAGGCTACTTCAGCTTAAAATTTAAGGCGAAAATCATTTCCTTGGCGATCGCTACCTAAAATATGGTTCAATAGCCAAAGCCAAACTTAGTTGGCAAGGGGGACAAATAAACAACCACCTTTACCTTGGATCTGGCGATCGCGCTCAAGCTGATGTTTAATTAAGATTACTCCCACCTCAATGTCATAACCCACAACGATACTTGCTAAAAAATTTTGGGGAATATATTCAACAATCTTGCTTCCTTGAGAATGCTCAACCAAAGGGATTTTTTCATAAAGCGGTACATATTTTTCTTCTTCTGGTTGCTTCCTCTCTACCAACAAAAAAATATTTTCTGCATCGAGGTTGACATTAATCCCGTTTTCCACTGGTTCACCATAACCAAATCCGCGCAAATGATAGCCATAATCTTGAGTAATTTCTGCTGATGCCCGGATAAAAGCATGACACTCAACGTAAAATTTAGGTGGAGTAGGAGCTAACTCAGGTCGAGGGGCGATCGCGCTTGAATCTGGAACTGCTCCCAAAATTGTTCCGAGACTGAGGAAAATCAAGCTAGGATAATGATTCATCAAAAACTTGGGTCTGAAACCCCGTCCTTTGAGGACGGCTTGACACTTCAATTTTAACGCTCTACCAATCTCACAAACATTATGCTAAGATGTGAGACATGGAAAAAGCACAGAGCTAC
>JAWQFW010000268.1:0-6743 GCA_035968095.1 Oscillatoria sp. PMC 1068.18 | reverse complement strand
ATTATTACCTTGTTAGTTTATTTAAATTTAAAGCAAAAATGTCTCAGGATCGTAACTTAGTTGAATTAGCCAAAAAAGGCAATCTTGATGCTCTGACAAAATTGATTAATTCTAAAATTAACTCGCGAGGAATTACAGCCAAGCTAACACTAATAGATGGCTGTTTACAGATAATGACTATTTCGCAACAAGTAATTAATCAAGAAAAATTTATGCTTAGTTTGCGCCGATATTTACAGAATCTTAATCCTGAGAATATTAGCCAAGTTAAAGTTTATAATTGTCAAAGTTATAATAGTTTTATTTATTGGAATGCTGAATTTAAGCTAGGAGTTGATGCTCAAATTCATTCTTTTAAGGAAACAACTTCTTTAGGAAGCGATTTGCAAAAATATTTAGCAAAAAACACGGAGTTTTTAACAAGAATAGCGATTGCGCTTGAAGAAATTTCTGCAAAAATTGATTCAGAAAAAACCGCGAATAATCTTCAATTTCAGTCGCGAACCGAAAAAAAGCTTAGGCTAAATGAAAATGCTCCCCAACCAGAAAACAATTCATTAATTCGCGAAGAAAATTATGAGCAAATCGAACAATTTCTTTTAGAACGAAACATTACGATTAAATTTTTGCCTCCTTTAAAAGAAGGAGACGAAATTTTAGATAGTATCGCCTTTTTTTTCGGAGAACGGTATGAATTAGTAGGAAAAGTTTATAATAAAATTAAGAGAAATCTGACTACCGGAAACAGATTTAAGTTAGAACTCAGAACAGCTTCTCAGGAAGAAATAGCCAGTATTTGCCAATTTTGTCATCGTTTGCATCAGATTGCTTTTTTAGAAGAATATACTTATTTAAAGTCACCGAGATATCAATTAAAAGCTAAACCAAGTCGTTTACCGGATGCAATTAACTTTTTGTCAGGAGAATGGTTAGAAAGATATATTAAACAAAAAATAATTCAATTACTTAACGAAAGTAATCAAGAAATAATTCAATATTCCTATCTTACTAATCCCCAAATTTCTTTGCCGAATGGAGACGATTTTGAATTAGATATTATCTTTCGTATTAATGAAGAAATTTTTTGGTTTGAAGTTAAAACAGGAGAATATCAAAGGCACATTAACAAATATTCACAAATGGCTCAAGAGCTAAACCTTGACAAAGACCATGCTTTTATGATCTTGACAGATATTCCCGATTCTGCAACCACAGCTTTAAGTAATCTTTTTCAAATGACTGTAGTAAATTCAGACAGTTTTGCAGAAGTATTCTCGCGAATTATTTCTCTGGAAAAAAACCCGCCGGAGCGGGTCTAAAAGTGACTATTTCAATCGAAAATTAAGTTAACTTAGACAGTAATTTGCCGTAACTTTGCCACCAAATCTTGTACATTATCCTTACCCAAACGATAACCAATTGGATGAGCAATTAATCGGGCGGTACTTTCAAACAAAACGTCGATTTCAATTAAACCATTTTCCCGCAAAGTGCGTCCGGTAGAAACCAAATCGACGATCGCCTCAGACATTCCCGTAATCGGTCCGAGTTCCACCGAACCATAAAGAGGTATAATCTCTACAGGCAAATCAAGCTGGCGAAAGTATTCCTTGGCGCAGTGAACGAACTTAGAAGCAACTCTGGCATGAAGGGGAAGTTCCAGCGATCGCCGATAAGAACTTTCTTGAGGTACCGCCACCGACATCCGACAAGAACCAAATTTTAAATCGGCTAAATGCGCCACAGCCGGAGCTTTTTCCTTTAAAACATCATAACCCACGATCCCTAACTGTGCTTGACCGTATTCCACATAAACAGGTACATCTTGCGCCCTAACTAACAATCCTTTTGCCGTATTCGTAGGATCGACAATTTGTAGTTGGCGGTTACTTTTGTCAAGAAAAGCACTAAAATCTAAACCTACAGATTTTAGGATCTTGATACTATCAGATAAAAGAGCGCCTTTTGGCAATGCAACGGTAATCATCAAAAGTTGTTGGAAAAAATATAGTTAACAATGCGTATTTTATTAGTTGATGACGAAGTAGAACTAATTAATCCTCTTTCCCAGATTTTAGCTCACGAAGGCTATGACGTAGATGTGGTTGACAGTGGGATCACTGGGAGTAAGCTAGCTTTGGCTGGAGATTACGATTTACTGATTCTTGACTGGATGATGCCGCAAAAATCTGGGTTAGAAATCTGTCGTGAGTTACGACAACAAAGCAAAACCACACCCGTTCTTTTTCTGACAGCTAAGGATACCATAGACGATCGCGTTTTGGGACTCGACGCTGGCGCAGACGATTATTTAGTCAAACCCTTTGAATTACGGGAGTTGTTAGCTAGAGTTCGCGCTTTGATGCGGCGAAATCTAAGCTTTGAAGCTCATACCCAACCCCTAAAAGTTGCCGACTTAGAACTTGACAAAGAAAACCAATTAGCGTATCGCCAAGGAAGAGTAATCGAACTTTCAGAAAAAGAAATTCAACTCCTAGAATTGTTTATGCGTCACCCCAATCAACTCCTAACTCATGCTCAAATTTACCAACATTTGTGGTCAGAAGACGAAAAACCGAATAGCAATGTTTTAGCCGCTTTAGTCAGATTATTACGCCGGAAAATTGAAGCCAAAAACGAACTACCTTTAATTCATACCGTTTATGGAAAAGGTTATCGTTTCGGAGAAATTAATTAACGGGTATAGCTAATAAATGTTCCCACAGAATTTTGCTACCAATTCCAATCAAAATTAAACCACCGATAATTTCAATTTTGCTTTCAAACCAAGTTCCAAATTGATGACCAATGAAAACACCGAAAAAACATAAGCCAAACGTTACTACCCCGATCGCCGTTACCGCCGGGACAATCCCTGTATTTAATACCGAGAAGCCCAAACCAACCGCAAAGGCATCCAAGCTAGTAGCGATCGCTAAACTAATTAAAACATAAGTATCTAAAGGATTCGCTTTAACTTCATTCTCATCTTCTTGGATAGCTTCATAAATCATTTTTCCACCCAGAAAACTTAAAAGCCCAAAAGCAATCCAGTGGTCTATTTCTGTAAGCCAAACTCGAAAACTCAAGCCAATCAACCAACCAATTAAAGGCATCACAGCTTGAAAAGTACCAAAAAATAAAGCAATCTTTAAAGCCTTATTAATTTTGATCCGCCTAATTGCTAAACCACTACAAATCGAAACAGCAAAAGCATCCGCCGCTAAACCAAAAGCAATAGAAAAAATCGTAATTAACGTCATTTAATAACTCGATTGTTTGTTTTTACTTTGAGACTACCTACCTATTTTTAACACAAATCAACCGAAAAATCTGCTACAATTATCTCATAGTTATTTCATCTTTATCGCAAATTTATTTCATAATTAATTACTGTTAATTTTCAAATCATAAATAGTTCATTTTTGAATCATAATTTTCATGGAACAACTACCCATTAATCAAATTTTTCTCGGAGATTGCCTAGAATTCCTCAAAAACTTACCCGACAAATCAGTTGATTTAATTGTTTCCTCACCCCCATACAACCTAGGCAAAGAATACGAAGCCAAACAAGCTTTAGCAAAATACCTCCAACAACAAACACTTGTCTTGCAAGAATGTAGCCGCATCCTCAAAACAACAGGTTCGCTATTTTGGCAAATTGGAGCATTTAGCGATTGGGCAAAGCCCAGCGCCGCCAACGGCGATCGCGGAATTTTAATTCCCCTTGACATTCGCTTTTTTCCCATCCTCGAATCCTGCGGCTTAATCCCCCGCAACCGCATTATTTGGGTAAGACAACACGGCTTACACGCCCGCAAAAAATTTTCTTGTCGTCACGAAACCATCCTCTGGTTTACCAAATCAGACAACTATACCTTTAACTTAGATCCAATTCGAGTACCGCAAAAATATCAGAACAAAAAACATTACCAAGGCGACAAAAAAGGACAACTTTCTTGCCATCCCGACGGCAAAAATCCCGGCGACATCTGGTTATTTCGTAACGTCAAACATAACCACGAAGAACAAACCATTCATCCCTGTCAATTTCCCGAAGATTTAGTCGCCCGAATTATTTTATCCACCACAAACGAAAACGAAATTGTTTGCGATCCTTATATGGGCGCAGGTACAGTCGCCGTTGTTGCTAGCAACTTCAATAGATATTTTCTCGGCGCAGAAATCGAACCCAAATATCATCAAATTGCCCTACGTCGCTTAAGTGGAAAACCTGACGAAAACAACTGCTTTCCTAACTTAAAAAACTTGCGCGATCACGTCGAAAATACGGGCGAACCAATCGAAAAATTCAGTTTTGACTTACAAATTGGCAAAAAGCCAACTCCGCGCAGCAAAGCTAAAATTCATTCAGAAACTTATCATTTACAGTCAATGGAAAAACGATTATTGCATGAAGAAAATACATTTGCCGCTAAGTTAAAAAAGCAATTATAATTGAATTATAACTGCTTTTACTGCTAAGATTTACTTGACAATTTGACCAAGACACAAGATTAATGAGTTAGCGATCGCACTTAACTAAACTCAAATACCGGAGTTTCAATTGTACGTTTTGGTTGCTTACCCTCCCAAATAATTTTTTGCAAACGTTCTACTGTTTCTGGTGAAAAAAAACGTTCACCTGTTTCTACACAAACTCTAGCAGGAACATTTTCAATAATAAAAAATTTACCATCCATTTCCAGGGTATAGGTTACAGTTTGGTTAATCATAATTTTTTGCGAATCTTGATTATTCATAATCAGTTCTCCTTAACTTAAAATCGATCCATAAATTTGGATCTGGTTCGTATAGCGTAATAATTTTAATTAAAGGGCGAGAAGGATAGCTACACTGAATGTGTAATGGTCTACTATTTCTGGTAAACCCTAAAATCAAACAGCTTGCGCCATACTTATCATCAGGATAATCTTCAATAATTTCCGCCTCTGCGATCGCCTCTCGAATTTCGTCTAAACTAATGCGACGAATGATACTTTGGTTAACTGCGTGTTGAGAAAACTCAAATTGATTTTGAGCAATTTTCTGTCTTATTTCTCTAATCATTTACCTGAAGCTCAATTATACACTTTCGCGGCTTACCCTCGCCAATAATTTTTTTTTTCATAGTGCTATGGGAGTACCTTGGCTTATGATTATTTTGCTTCCTCTGTGTACTATTACCAATCCTCAGAAGGTAAAGACATAAATTGCATTTTTGCCAATCCTGAATCTAATTCAGAAGACTCTTCCGAATAAACTTGATTCAGGGTGTCCAAAATTTGCTTACGGTTATTTTTTTGCAAATAAGTTTTTAATGCCTTTGTGTAGAGTTCGCTGCGCGATATCCCTAACTGTTTAGCTAAGGTTTCTGCCTCTTCAAAAACGGAATCTGGAATTGAAATAGCAGTTTTCATAGTTACTCTTTCGGCGATCGTTATACTTTAGTTATATCATCCAGAGAAGCGCGATCGCGTCTCGAATTTCTCTAAACTAATGTGACGAATGATACTTTGGTAACTTTCGCGGCTTACCCTCGCCAATAAAATTTTACAAATACTAAGGTAAATGTAATAATAATCGATAGAGAGAATTTTTCAGGCGAAGAATGTCCGATAATTGTTGTCAAAATAAATCTTGTGAACTAGAAAAGCTAGCCAAGCGACAAAGTAAGGTTTTGTGGACTGTATTAGCCATTAATGCCGTGATGTTTGGCGTAGAATTTCTATCGGGAATTTGGTCAAACTCTCTAGCCTTAACAGGAGACTCACTGGATATGTTAGGTGACGCGATCGCTTATGCTAGTAGTCTATATGTGATTAACATGGGTAGCAAGGCTCATGCCCGTTCTGCCATGTTAAAAGGTGCAATCATGTTTTTCTCGGCTGTAGCCGTATTTGCGAGGGCTGCTTATCAACTTGCATATAACACGCCCCCAGAATTAGAAATAATGAGTAGTATTGGTGTGTTAGCCCTCTGCACTAATTTATTTTGTCTGTATCTCCTGACACGACATCGCAACGACAACATCAATATGTCTTCTGTCTGGCTTTGTTCTCGCAACGACATTATTGCTAATACCTCGGTACTTGGTGCCGCAGGTTTAGTCTATTTAACAAATTCATCCTTTCCTGACATTATTGTCGGGATTTTCCTCGCATTTGTCTTTGCGAAATCAGCAGGATTAGTTCTCTCACAATCATGGCGACAGTTAAAACAAACTTAACCAAATTTTGTCAGTTAAATTCAATAACTAAACCAAATTAACTTAAAGAATCAAGCAACTTTTCCACCCTTTCTTTTACCTCATCGCGCACGCGCTGAAAAGTAGCTAAAGGTTTCCCATCAGGATCTTCCAATTCCCAATCAGCAAACACTTCTCTTAATACCCAAGCTGACGGTAAATTAACTCCACAACCACATAAAGAAATAACCACATCGTAATCTTCCGGATTAAAATTGCTCAAAGCATCAGAAGTTTGCTTACTAATATCAATTCCAACTTCATCCATCACTTGAACAGCCGTAGGATGAACTCGACTAGCCTCTAAACCCGAACTGGTAACACTAATTTTACCTGTCCCCAATTCTCTCCCAAAACCTTCCGCCATTTGCGAACGACAAGAATTTCTTTTACAAACAAACATTACTTTTTTCATTTTTTTGTCCTAACTTAAGATTGATTTGTCAACTTAGCTACTAACCGCTTCAATAATTTACGTCCAGGACTAATTAGT
>JAWQFW010000267.1:0-6783 GCA_035968095.1 Oscillatoria sp. PMC 1068.18 | reverse complement strand
CTTGGAGGAATTGGAGGAATTGGGAGACTTGGAGGAATTGGAGGAATTGGGAGACTTGGAGGAATTGGAGGAATTGGGAGACAAGAAAGAGTAAATGGTTGGTAAGATGTCTGTTGGTAATTTCCAAAACTGACCATACTTCCAAAACCCCCAACACTCCCAACACTCCCAACACTCCCAACACTCCCAACACCTCCCACACTCCTATTTTGGGGACTGGGACTGGGGAAACCAGGAAGATAAACTGATAACTGGTAAGTCCTGGTACGTGATAACTGATAAATAATAACAGATAAAAGGCGATCGCTATGTTAAAAGGCTCGATTTTACAAAGACTGGAAGCAGCACATAAACATACTACCCGACCCTTAAATTTAGGGGTTTACTATAAAAATACTTTAGTGGCGCTTTGTCACGCTCTCGAAGACTATATTTTAGATTCAGAGAGTGAACCGATCGCGATCGTCGCTTTTCAACGAGGTAAGTGGTATCTTCAAGAAGCTGACCGCTATTACGAAATCGCGAAAAAAGCTCAGGAAATCGTGATTATGGCAACGGCTGACAGTGGTTTTGCCGAACACCCGACTAGCCAAAAAGATAACGTTACCTTGGTCAATTTGACAGCAGACGATCCTGTGGCGCAAGAGTGGCATTTAATGATTCTCTCTACCACATACACGGCGATGGTTTTATGTCAAGAGCTATCTGAAACTGATTATGGTAGCCACGGACAACCAGAATCGGATTTAGAACGAAAATTCTACGGTTTCTGGACATTTGAACCCAAATTAGTCCAGGAAACAGTTGAATTAGCGATATCACACATTGGCAAATATGACCAGGAATTACAAGAAAAATTAACCAAACAAGTTGCAGGTATGACTGCTGAGTTTGGCACCCATCAACGCGACGATTTAGGAAAAATAGTTTCGCGAGTAGTAGAGTATTTGCAAACCAGTCAAGAAAATTTAGCCGAGCCATTTTCTGTGCCTTTTTCTGCTGAATTAGACAATAACTTACTCTCGAATGAGACACAGGCGTATTTACGCATGGCGCAACTAATCGATCAAGCTGATGCAATTAACCCGATGGCGGCGGCGGAAGTCGCTGGGTTAGCCGAAGCGATGGGACAAATTCTCGACTTACCTGCATGGCAGATCAAGCGCTTGCGGTTAGCAGGTTTTCTCCACCGTTTAGCTCCTTCCTTAGTCAAAGAAGTTACCGAAGAGGAAAGCCAGGCTCCTTGCTGTCGGTTAGTACCCAGTGTAGAAGCATTGCGAATCATGCCAAGGATGAGAGCGATCGCCCACATTATCACCCATCAAGGCGAACATTGGGACGGCTCCGGTACACCTTTAGGTTTAGACTACGATCGCATTCCCCTCGAAGCTCGGATTCTCGGTTTAGTCACCGAATTTCAACATCTGGCAACACTTTATAAACAAGACGAAAACCAGGAAAACCCTGTTGCTCAAGCACTAACTGAATGTCAGCAACAAGCTAGTAAAACCTTCGATCCCAAACTCGTTGATGCTTTATCCTTATTAGTCATGGGAATTCAGCAAGGAATGAGTATCGAAGCCAGTCAACCGAAAATTGCCGCAGGAATGTGGCTCCTAGAGCAAGAAGTAGGTGAAGGGGCAAAAACTTTGTTTGAGGAAGTTTCCTAATCAGCCTCGAAAACAACAGAAAAATCTCTTTAAATAAGTTAAAGTCAACAAAAAACTATCAATTCTGACTCAGCAAAAATCGAAAAATAATGGAAATAGAAGCAATTCGGACGGGAAAAATTAAACAATTACCAGGAGCAGATTTAGAAGATGAAGATCTATCTCATTCTCAATTAGAAAAATTTAATTTTGCTGGTGCTAACTTAGCTGGAGCAGATCTCTCTCACTCGAAACTGAAATCCGCTAGTTTAGATGGAGCCAATTTACTCGGTGCAAAATTAATCGCCGCAGATTTGCGTACTCACTTAGTTGGAACTAATCTGATGCAAGCAGATTTGAGCCATGCTGACTTACGCGGTGCTAATTTACGCGGTGCGAATTTAATGGGCGCAAAATTATCTCAAGCCGCATTAGCAGGGGCGTTTTTGAGTGGTGCAAATTTGTCGGGAGTGAATTTACAAGGTGTAGATTTGCGCGGTACAGATTTACGCGGTGCTAATCTTAATGGTGCTAATCTCAAAGGTGCTAATCTTGCTCAGGCTGATATGCAAGGTGCTAGTTTAAGTGATAGTAATTTAGAAGAAGCCGACTTGCGCGGTGCAAATTTGGCTGGAGCAAATTTAACTGGTGCTAATTTGCTTTGTGCTGAGTTAGAAGGCGCATCTCTCAATGGAGCTAATTTCGATCGCGCTTGTACCTTGGGTACTTCTGTTTAATTCGCGAGCAAAGGTAATGCTTACCAGAGCGAGTAAGTTTTCTGTAAAGCTTGCTAAGTTGCTGTTTTTGTGGTAATAAAAACGTTTAAGAGTAGAAGCTAATTGACTATGCTTAGAGAAACAAATCTCCGTCAGCGCTATGCTTTACTCGAAGAAATAGTTACAGGAGCCTTGCACAATACTTACTTGGCTCGCGATCGCGATTTACCTGATAATCTTTTATGTATCGTTAAATCTTTTCAGCCTCGCTCTAGCGCTCCTGAAATTTTATCTCAAGCGCGGGCAATATTTGCACAAGAAACACAATTACTTTATCGTTTAGGAAAGTATCAGTTTCAACTTGCTGATTTATTTGCTCGTTTTGAAGAAAATGGGCAATTTTATTTAGTTCGAGAGTATATTGAAGGAGAAAATCTTAGTGAAGAAATACCCCCAGGAAATTGTTTAAGTGAAGCAGAGATACACTTGTTGTTACGGGAAATTTTAGAAGTTTTGCAACTTCCCCATCAACATAATATTATTCATCAGAATCTTAAACCCCAAAATTTAATTCGCCGCTATGAAGATCGGAAAATAGTTTTAATTGACTTTGGTGCAATCAAAGAAATTAGTATCTTAGGGGGTAGTAGCAGTCAAAATCAATTTAATTATAGTAGTTATTTAGCGCCCGAACAACTGGAAAATAAACCAACATTAAGTAGCGATATTTATGCAGTCGGAATAATCGGAATTTGCGCCTTCACTGGATTAACACCTCAAGAAATAAAAGCTGGAAACAACTGGCGTGAGAGAGTCAGAGAAACTAGCAGAATAGCGCCGATTTTAGCGAAAATGAGCCAAGAAAATCCTCGCGATCGCTATCCCTCAGCCGTGGCAGCTTTACAAGCTTTAATAACCGAAAACCTACCCGTAATTTTATCTCCTCAAATCGAATTTACCATCGAACCTCAATTTGAACAAGTATATCGATTTGTCGATGGGTTAGCACCAGTAAAAATTTACGATCGCTGGGGTTATATTGAGAAAACAGGTGATTTAGTCATTCCTCCTGAATTTCTCGAAGCATATCGTTTTACCGAAGGATTAGCACCAGTCAAACAAGATCGATTTTATGGTTATATCGATCCTAACGGTAAATTTGCAATTCCACCCCAATTTGACGACGCATACTGGTTTAAGGAAGAAATTGCTCGAATTAAACAAGGTAAAAAGTGGGGTTATATCGAAAAAAGTGGTAACTTCACAATTCCGCCACAATTTGATGACGCATACTGGTTTACCGAAGGATTAGCACCAGTTAAAATTGGCGATCGTTACGGATATATTAACAAAAACGGGAATTTAGCGATCGCCCCTCAGTTTCTCACACCAAATTGGTTTTCCGAAGGCTTAGTTGTTGTCGAAGCCCAAAAATGGTTAAATGTCAAATTTGGCTATCTCGACACGAGAGGAAAGTTTGTCATTCCACCCCAATTTCAAGAAGCATATCGCTTCGCCAATGGATTAGCACCAGTCAAAGTAGGCGCAAAATACGGTTATATTGATAAAAGCGGGAAATTTGCGATCGCTCCTCAATTTGAAGACGCATATTGGTTTACAAACGGAATTGCACGAGTCAAAAAAGACAATTCTTGGGGCTACATCGATACTCAAGGCAATTTGATCATTCAACCGCAATTTACTCAAGCTTATTGGTTTAGTGAAGGTTTAGCCCATGTTAAACAAGGTAATAAATGGGGTTATATCAATCTTACTGGTGAACTAATTATCTCTCCTCAATTTGATGATGCTACCCCTTTCTCCGAAGGATTAGCAGCAGTAAAAGTTAAAAACAAATGGGGTTTTATTCGTTTAATTTCGTAAACTTTAAATAAAAATAGCTATCTGACAAGCATAATCTAGAAACCTTTTTTCCAACATCTCTCAAACAAAATTTAAGCTAATTTTCTCCTAAACCAAAAACCCAAAATTCCTAGGAAAAATAAACCCATCAAACCTGCAACCGGGTTTCCATCTACCCCTGTCACCCAAGGAGAAACGCGATTAGTATAAGTAACGATTTCACCCACATTCAAAATATAGTAGCCCCAAACCAAACCTGCGTGTAAACCAATCGCAATACTCAAACGCCATCGCGCCGATTCTTTTGCCCAGACTAAAGTTAATCCTAAAATAATTAAACCGGGAAATTGTGGCAAAGTACGCAGAATTTCTCCTAAAGGCTTCAGAAAGTGTAATGTAGCAAAAATTAGCGCATTAGCCCAAACTGCTATTTTCCTAGTATAATCTCGCTGTAACTCATCCAATAACCAACCACGAAAAAATAATTCTTCAGCGAAACCAACACCTAAAGCACTAATAAAACCTTCAGTAATTATTCTCAGCAAATTTACTTTTGTGGACTGAAAACTTACCCAACCTAAAAAACTTTCAACAGTAAATAATCCCCAAGTAAAACCTAAACCAATTGCTAAACCTTTAACTAACAAAATATAACCTTTGCTGTTAAAAAAAAGACCATATTTTTGCCAAATATTAGCTTCCTGATAAACTTTCTTTCCCCAAAGCCTTACTAAAAATAAGAATTCCAGAAAAAGCAATCCCATTGTTAAAATTGCGACAAAATTTGGGTCAGCTTGAAATAGAAATGACAGTGGAACTGCCACTGGTAGCCAAATTAGGAATAGAAACAAAATGAAAATACCCAGCCTCACTGGTGCTGGGTATTGCGCGATAAACATCAAATTAACTTGTAACAACTTAAGAGTTTATTCATCAGGTTCGATTGTACTGCTTAAGCCGTGATTTTTCAGAGTTTCGCAGTAAAACTCGGCGTGTTCCAAAGCACAAGTAATCACTAAAGCCATACCATTTGTATGAGCTTCCATCATGATATTAACAGCTTGAGGCTGAGTCATTCCCCCCACTGTTTGCATCAACACCTGGACGACGTACTCCATACTATTAAAATCATCGTTATGAAGTAAAACTCGATAGCGAGGTGCGTGTTTACGGACAGTATTGGTTTTGTCTTTCGTTGTGGTTAATGGTTTTTCCAGGATATCTACGGACACAACTTACCTCCTTTGGTTTGAGTTTTTACAGGGATTCCTGGGGATACGGAAAAAGTGCTACTAATTGTAAATCTTACTGAATAATTTTAGAAGTTTGCCGAAGTAAACTTTAGCACCTTTCCCATCTTAGTCAGGGAACGATAAAATAAAGTTGTTAACGTTACTTAACATTGAGGGTATGGTAGCCACAGATACAGCAGAAGCTTCGATTCCCGGTACTTTTTGGCAGTGGCGAGGACATTCTATCTATTATGTCAAAGCTGGGAGAAAGCGAGAGGGAATCTCGCCACTGTTATTAGTTCACGGTTTTGGTGCGTCTACGGATCATTGGCGGAAAAATATCGCGCAACTGAAGGAGGATTTTGAGGTTTGGGCGATTGATTTGTTGGGTTTTGGACGATCGGCGAAAGCTGATGTACAGTATAGCGGTGACTTATGGCGGGATCAGCTTGATGATTTTATCACTGAGGTTATTGGTTCGAGCGTAGTTTTGGTGGGAAATTCTTTAGGCGGATATTGTTCGTTGTGTGTCGCTTCTCAGCGTCCCTCGGCGGCGGTGGGTTTGGTATTGTTGAATAGCGCCGGACCTTTCACGGATACTAAAGTGCCAGATCAGAATAACTCTTGGCAAGAGTGGTTTGGGAAACTGAGTCGTTGGGTTTTGTTACAACCGCTTCCGAGTTATTTGTTGTTTCAGTATGTCCGCCAAAAGTCAACGATTCGCAAAACACTGGAAAAAGTTTACCTCGATCGCGCTGCGGTTAGCGATCGCCTAATTGAAGAAATTTATCGTCCCTCGTGCGATCGCGGCGCAGTTAAAGTCTTTGCTTCCGTGTTTAAAACTCCTCGTGGCGAAATGGTAGACTCTTTATTAAAGCAATTACAGTGTCCTTTGTTACTTTTGTGGGGAGAAGGCGATCCTTGGATGAATGCTCACGAGAGAGGCGCAAAGTTCAAGCAATATTATCCCAACTTAACAGAACACTATCTTCGTGCTGGTCATTGTCCCCATGACGAAGTACCAGCAGAAGTCAATCGTTTGCTCCGCGAATGGGTTTTCAGTGTCAATCAGTGAGAGAAAATTTTTCACTCCCCCAATCCCCAAAAGAGGAGTGTTGGGGGTATGGGAGGTGTGGGAGGTGTGGGAAGTTTGGGAAGAATTAGAAATTACCAACAGACATCGAACCCAAGCATTTACTCTTCCTTGTCTCCCAATACCTCCAAGTCTTCCCAATCCCAAATCCCCAGTCCCCAATCCCCAAAAGAGTAGTGTGGGAGGTGTTGGGAGTGTTGGGAGTGTTGGGAGTATTACTCTTTAGCGAT
>JAWQFW010000266.1:0-6795 GCA_035968095.1 Oscillatoria sp. PMC 1068.18 | reverse complement strand
ATAAATACGAAGCGATCGCGCTTTAACCAGTCATCGATGGAATCAAACCATCCTCCACGTGCTGGTGCGCGTCCGACTGCTATTGTCATACTTTACAAAACCTCTTGCTTAATTAGTCAGTTGCAAGATTTCTTAATCTGAAGGTTTTTATCCTGCTTGAAAAGACTTATCCAAAGTTGCCAATTACAACTCGGTGCTTTTTCCCTGTATTTTCTCAGGGTGTTGCCACCACTTGCTTACAGGTGTTATTTCGCTAAGAACTACTCTACTTGCATTTTCACAATCGTTGCCCATGACAATGGTCGTTTTTCGCCATTGATTGCACAACTTTGATGAATTATACCCAACTTTCTCTTAGCTTACTTAATTCCTCAAACATCTTATCCTGTTTTTTTGGTGCAGATTGTTCAAGTTTTAGCTTTTGCTTCGTTGGGGTAACGGTTTTGACATTGGCTCAATTGCCTTAAATTAGCAAAAGAGGATTGTCAATCGCTGCTTGAGAGTAGTTTGCCCTTGCTTGTTCACTAAACTATTTAGTGAGTAACAAGTTAACTTTTCTTAAATTATCACAACTTGGGTTAGAATTCCCAGCCTGATTAGGAAAATCTAGGCTAGAGTTTGTACCCACTTTTGATTATTATGCTGCAAATTTTACAAATTGACACATATTTCCTCATAAAATTTTGGGTTGGCGATCGCCGCCCTAGTGTTTGGGGTGAGAAGTTGTAACTCAATTGTTGGACAAAGGTTACTTTGACAAAAACGCTATTCTACGAGAAGGGCAAGGCTTTTTTTGTCCAAAACTTTGCTTGCCGATCGCGAATCAGAGTATGCTAATCGCCACTTGGGTTACTAATTACGCTAACCAGCGAGCAGTTTTTGCCTCGATTCCAGAGGAATGTCAAAATCGATCTAGGTAAATTCAATTTTTATAATCGGGCAAAATTTAAACATGACCGCACAGGCAACTACTACTAACAACCAGATTCTCCGTCAAGAGGTATTGGGTTCTCGTCGCTTCAGTAACTATTTTTGGGCAATGATTTCTACCATTGGTGGGATCGGTTTTCTTTTAGCAGGACTTTCAAGTTATTTGGGCGTTAATCTGTTATTGGTGAGCGATACCAGCGAACTGCAATTTATTCCTCAAGGGATTGCACTGACTTTTTATGGCATTGCTGGTACAGTAATCGCACTTTATCTGTATACAGTAATTTTCTTGAACGTGGGTGGTGGCTACAACGAGTTTAATCGGGAAACAGGTGAAGTAACGATTTTTCGTTGGGGATTTTTTGGGAAAAACCGCCGTATTGAGCTTAAATTGCCTTTAGAAGAGATCCAAGCAGTCCGGGCAGAAATCAAAGAAGGACTGAATCCGAAGCGATCGCTCTATCTTCGCGCCAAAAAACGTCGCGATATTCCTCTGACTCGTGTGGGAGAACCGCTATCATTGTCTGAGTTGGAAAATCAAGGAGCCGAACTAGCTCGGTTCTTGTCAGTACCCTTAGAAGGCTTGTAAACAATTCGGTTGAGTACAAAAAAATGCAGATTTTACATCAGCTTTGGTCAAGATTATTCTACCCAGCGCGGACGAATAATGTAACATTGGCTTCACTGCGATCGCTGCTTTTGGCGATCGCCTTCGGGGGACTGATGCTGGGAGGTTGTTCCTTGCAGTCAACTAATTCAGATTCTTCTTTGACAACCCAGACAGATTTACCCGTAGCAACTCAAGTTAGCAATCAAACCATGAAAAATTTACCCAAACTCGAAGGAAAAGCCACGGTGGAGATGACCGTTAATGGCTCGCCAATTACGATTGAGGTGGATGGCGATCAGGCTCCCGTTACGGCGGGTAATTTTGTCGATCTTGTCGATCGCGGTTTCTATAATGGATTGACTTTTCACCGAGTTGTTACCAGTCCCCAGCCTTTTGTCGCTCAAGGTGGCGATCCTCAAGGTACTGGTACTGGCGGTTTTGTCGATCCCGAAACTTCTCAGCCTCGTTATGTTCCTTTGGAAATTCAGCTTGAAGGTGAGGAAGAACCTACTTATGGTAAGGCGTTGGGACGACAGGCAGGATTTTCGGCTCCGCCAGTGGCTTTGAAGCATACTCGTGGCGCGATCGCTATGGCTCGTTCGCAAATGCCTGATTCAGCTTCTTCTCAGTTTTACTTCGCTTTATCCGATCTCGCTTTCTTAGATGGCGATTATGCCGTTTTTGGCTATGTTACTGACGGAATGGATGTCGTCGATAGCATTAATCAAGGCGATTCTATTGACTCGGCGAAAGTAGTCTCTGGAATTGAAAATCTCCGCAAGTAGATTCCCGATCGCGAAAATATTGTTGGCGTTCCCAATTTTGAGAACGCCTTTTCTTGATTCATTTTTTCTTTTAGGTTAGAATGATTGTTGAGTAAAAATTTTTATTGGTAGACTTTTTTAAGCTTTAAAGCTATATTGTAAATTCTGACTGATTAGCAAACAATTTAATCAGGGCAAATGGATCGCGTTGCTAAACTCGCTTTTGCTTCTCGTAGCTCAAAAGAAAAAGTCAGCAACGTTAAATTTCATGTCTAAGTTCGCCAATTGTTAATTACCACTCAACAACAGTAAATTCGCAAAGGAGGTAAGATTCTGTATGACCCAAGTGGTTGTCGGGCAAAACGAAAACATTGAATCGGCATTACGTCGCTTTAAGCGTCAAGTCTCGAAAGCAGGAATATTTGCTGACATCAAACGTCGCCGTCACTACGAAACTCCCATCGAAAAGCGCAAGCGTAAGGCGATCGCGCGACGTAAAAAGCGTTTCCGTTAAATCTACTCAAAAGCTGGAATTAGCTGGAATTGAATTAAGTAGAGGGTGGAAAAAAGTAATTTTGCCAGCGCAATAATGAATAAGTTCTCTACAAGCCACCGTGAAGCTCACGGTGGATACTTAAATAAAAAATTTTTATATATCTGTCTGTAATTTCATTCTCGATCAACTTAGATCCCGTTATTCTGATTTAGCTGAAGCATTCTCCAAGTCGTATAAGTCCCGATTGGACTCCAGATTAAATAAGGTAACAATAATAAAGCTGCCCAGCCCGAAATAGAGAAAACTATCAAAGTCAAAATTAATCCCAGCACAGTGCCTACAGCACCAATAATCGTCCCAATTTTTAGACTCCGAAGGGCAAACATTACAGGCGTATAGGCAACGATCGCCACTTCCAGAAGTAAGTAGAAACCCATTAACAACCAAGTCTTAGTTGTACCAGGGTCACTTTCCCAAACAATATAAGCAGACCAAGCACCACAAATAAAAATAAAAATCCAAATAAAAGGAATAGCCCACTCGAAAGTCAACCATTCAGGGCGTTGCTGGCGTTTAAACCAACGAACACCTTCAGGAGTAACGATATTGCTACCGAGAGCAACCAAGAGCGCTACACCCCCAATCACCATCCAAGATTTAATCATCTACTTCTCCTTACCATAACTATGATAAATTCGCTACAGCATTGGTTACTCAATCTAAAGGAATAACTAAGACTCTGGTGAACTGCTGAATACACCATTCAAATTCAGCGCTGCTTCTTTAATTCGCTTCAGGTGCTTTAACTTTTGTTCATCCGACCAACGATAGTAATTATTTTCTAACGATGTTGCTGATAACAAAATCTCTAACACCGAAAGATTTAGTTCTAAAGGGTTACTAGCTAAAGAAGCATCATTCTCAGGTTGTTGTCCTTTGGTGATTGGTAAAGAAAAGTCGCTAAACATTTCCACTTGTTTACTCCCGATTAATCAACGAACTACTTACATAATCGGGTATTCACGCAATCCACGACGTGATTTCGTTCAGATTTAGGGTTGAACTTTATCGCCTTTTCTTCGTGAAGAGTGTCATGATCAAGAGGTGAGGTAGCAGTTAAATTTTAGTGACAGGAAAAAACTAAAAATTGTGAGTGATGTCACAGATTGGATCGGAAAGTTACAGAGTTTTGCTATTTGTTAAATCTGGCTTCACCGCAAAATTACTTTTTCAAAGAATCTGAGTTGCTCGGAAAAACTAGCTTTTAGTTGCTGGACAACTAGAATGTGAGATGAAAATTCCTTGGGGTGTTACTTGCGCTGGATTAGCAGTGAGGACGACCGTACCATCGGGTAAAATAACCCCTCCTTGGGCTTGGGCGATCGCAATCAGTTCAACTTTGGTTTCTTGTCTTTGGTGTTTGGGCGATCGCGCTACCGACTTCCAGTGATATTTAACTTACGATCTCAATGTATTATACCTGTCCGTAGTGTGAGTAGAGGTTAAGAATAATTATAGCGATCGCTAACGATGATTTGAACTACATTTTTGCGGAAACTGATGATTTAATTATTTAATTTCTCTGAAGACAACTTAATTTAGTAAAAGAAAAACGCTCCTTTACTAGACAAATGGACGCATAATATCAGGAGCGATCGCGCTAAATTTTAATCACAGAAAAAGCCGATATCACCTGACTCATCGACAGACAAGCAAATACCAAGAATTCCGACGATGCTTGCAGCTTCACCTAAACGGGATTTCAAGCAAAGTAGCGCAGAGCGATGAGCTTTCCCTTCACATTCAATTACGACTACAGGTCTAATTTCCAGATTGCCATCAAGCTCAACTTGCCGCAACTCGGCTCTAAGATTAGCTGTATCTCCCAAAGCCAAAAGTTCGTTAGGAGTCAGTTGCCGAAGAAAACGTTGGATAGCTTGGTCGATTATTCCTAGAGTTTGAGCAGTAGTTTTTTGGCGCATTCGGTTTTCTGCTAATGGGTTAGCGAGCGGTAAATAATCAATTTTCAGTGGTAGAGCCAAGAAGTTCGTCTTCGTCGCAGTTATCTTGTTCCCAAAAAATCTGAAAAAAAATAACTGGCTTTAATTCTTAACTTTATCAGATTTAATACTATAGGTAGAGGTAATTTTAAACAGTAAACTAAGATACGCAAATTTACTGACTAAGATCAAAATATTGATGTTCAACTACTGTGAGCGCTCAATAAAAAAGGCGGACATCTTGCCCACCTCGGTGTTGAAAATAAATCAATAGCTTATAGCGGGCGATAGACACGATAATCAAGGCTCGGAAACACATTATCAATCTCTTCGACCTTTTCTAGCCAACCAGAATCAATCTTACCGACCTTAAGATCCTGGTAAAGTTTGTTAAAGCGCATCAAATGCGATCGCGTCCGACGCACCGCATAAGGAACCATTGTACCCGTACGCATAATAAACGCCCAATCTGAAGACTGAGCCAGCAGTAACTCTCGTGCAGCTTGATTGAGAGCTTTCTCCTCCAAATCATCAGCAGCTTCCCGACAGCTTAACTCAATCATTCGTTCCGCCGCCTTGTGTAAATAAGGATAAATCCAGGCATTAGTTTCATTCAGCCAATACTCATGGAAACCCTTAAAACCCCAACTAGACTGAGAAGGCTGACAAACTTGCTGAGTTGGTTCGTGACGCAAATAATCAGCCAAATGAGTCATTTCAAAAGTATCTTGATCGTACCAAGACTTACGGAACAAATAATCAATAAACCAAGGACCTTCGTACCACCAGTGACCAAACAACTCCGCATCATAAGGAGAAACCACAATTGGCGATCGCCCCATAATTCCCGCCAAATGCCTAACTTGCTGCTCCCGATTGTACATGAAATTTCCCGCGTGTTCCGCCGCTTTTTCCTTTGCCCAATAAGGATCATAAAACTCTTTATCCGATAATCCCGCCGTACGGCTAGTAATCTTGTGATACTTAATACCCGTATTTTTGCGTTGACCATTAGGCATAATATACGGCTTAATGTATTCGTATTCAGCTTCCCAGCCCAAATCCTTGTAAAATTCGCGATATTCTGGCGCACCAGGATATCCTACCTCAGAAGACCATACCTGTTGAGACGACTCATTATCACGACCAAAAGCTGCCACTCCCGTCTCCGTAAAAATTGGTGCATAAGCCCCAAAACGCGGGCGAGGACGAGCATAAAGCAAACCATGTGCATCAGTGAGAAAATAACGCAAACCAGCATCCGCTAGCATTCGCTCCATCCCTTCATAATAAGCACATTCAGGTAGCCAAATCCCTTGAGCCGGACGACCAAAAGTTTCCTCGTAATGTTCGCAAGCCACCTTAATTTGCGCCCAAACAGCCTGGGGGTACATCTTCATCAACGGCAAATAGCCATGAGTAGCACCGCAAGTAATAATATCCAGGTTATTGCTATCGAGAAACTGTTTGAAAGCAGTAACTAAGTCTCCGTTGTAGCGTTCCCAAGTTTGACGAATCCCCTGGAATTCTTGAACATAATATTCTCCAAGATAACGCAAATGACCATGATGCTGATTACGTTCAACTTCCTTTTGTGTGAGTTCTTCTAACTTAGATAAATGTTGGTCAAAGCGTTCTTGTAAAAGCGGATCGCGGAGCATCGACACCAAAGGTGGTGTCAGACTCATCGTCATTTTAAAATCAATGCCATCCCGCTTCAGTCCTTCAAAAACGTGCAACAAAGGAATATAAGTTTCTGCGATCGCCTCAAAAAGCCATTCTTCTTCTAAAACATAATCACTTTCTGGGTGTCGAACAAAGGGTAAGTGGGCGTGAAGTACAAGGGCAACGTAGCCAAGAGCCATAATCGTTTTTCAGTTGGAGAGTGAATACTGTGCCAAGGGAGGCAAGATTTTTTGATGTTATCTTCAGATTTTATTTTGACATCCTCACCGCCGTAAACGGACAGTGATTCCTAAACCTCACGATTTAAGT
>JAWQFW010000265.1:0-6902 GCA_035968095.1 Oscillatoria sp. PMC 1068.18 | reverse complement strand
ATTAAGAACATGGAAAAATGTGAGTTATGTGAACGAGAAATGGACAGTTTAACAGTTCATCATTTAGATCAGTTACCAGTTATCAGTTATCAGTTACCAGTGAACAGTTATCAGTTATCAGTTACCAGTGAACAGTTATCAGTGAACAGTTATCAGTTATCAGTTACCAGTGAACAGTTATCAGTTACTAGTTCTCAGTTATCACTTATTACTTATTAATATTAATTATGAACGATTATTATTTTGGCTACTATTTTTGATAATTGTCCACAGCATTTTGCTAATTTCTTCCGCATCAGCATAAATACTTTCAAATGCTTTTTCACTTATATACTCTGTGTCTTTTAATAATGAGAGCCAGTATTTTGTTTCTAGAGATTCTTTATAGGCTATTGACATCTTCGCTCTAAAATCAGCTTTAGATATTGCGACCTTAGCTTCAGCTATGTTAGCCCCTATTGATGTACCACTTTTGAGTAATTGTTTGGATAAAATAAACTCTTTTTTCTCTTCAATAAGATACTTATAAGCTTTAATAACTCTTATAGAAAATTGATAGGCTTTACTATAAACTTTACTTTTCATACTTACTTAGCAACCAAATAACTGTTAACTGCTAATTGCTAACTATTAACTTTTAACTGAGAACTGGTAACTGAGAACTGGTAACTGAGAACTGGTAACTGGTAACTGGTAACTGATAACTGGTAACTGATAACTGGTAACTGATAACTGTTCACTGCTGCGGTGGAATTAAAGCTTGAGTTTTTACTAATAAATTTTGAGACTTATTAGCCCATTCTATATTAGCTTGAGCGGCGTAAAGATCCACGGCAAATTGTAAAACTCGTTGGGCTTCGTTGTAACGTTTTTGATTAAAAAAGATTAAGCCAGCAGCATAGTAAGCATTGGCATAATTACGGTTAGCTTCGGCGGCGCTACGAAAAGCGGCGAGGGCAGGATCGAGGGAATTTTCTTGAAATAAAATTGTGCCTAAATTATAGTGAGCTTCGGCGTAATCTGGTTTAATTTTAATTGCTTGTTGAAATAATTCTTTGGCTTGTTGTAATTGGTTTGCTTGGAGATAAGTAACACCGAGATAATAATAAGGAGAGGGGGAATTAGAATTTAGTTGAATTGCGCGACGTAAAGTAGCGATCGCGGTTTCAATTTCTCCTAACTCTAACAAAACTTTGCCCAAATTTTCGTGAGCTAAGGCTAATTGGGGGTTGAGGGCGATCGCGCGATCGAGATAATTTTGCGCTTGGATGAGATTATTACCTTGGTAAAGCACTTCGCCCAAATTGGCAAAAGCTAAGGCAAAATTCGGGTCGGCGAGCGTGGTACGATAAAAGGCTGTGGCTGCGGGCTGTAACTCTCCTTCTTGCTTGAGGGCTAATCCGAGGTTATAGTGCGCTGAGGCAAGGTTAGGATCGAGTTGTGCGGCTAAACGAAAAGCGGCGATCGCTTCGCGAATATTACCTGATTCGGCTAATTGTAATCCTTTGTTGACTTGGTTGATTGCGGCGGTTTGTCGTTGGCTATTCTCGTTGGCTGTCTGGGCTACCTGAAAACTACTTGTATCTGCGGATCTCGCTTGGGGTATGCTTCCCGCGATTAAGATCAAACTCAAGATAATTAGAATTGGGAATTGGTGATTGGTGACTAGGGATTGGGGATTGGGAATTGGGAATTGGGAATTGGGAATTGGGAATTGGGAATTGGGGATTGGTAATTGGGGATTGGTAATTAGTGAGTGATTCCTCCCCACACTCCTTAACAAAAACAAAGGTGGAGAAAATAGTTGCTTTGTCATCTGATTAATAGGGATTTGCATAATTCTGGTAATAAAGAAGATCGTAAATTTTTGCAAATTATTCTTGACAATAACGCTAGTTTGCCAATTTGTCGAAAAAGTGCTAAAAATCAAGCAGCACTAAGTGGTGTGAAGTAAATTAAGGTAAAAAATTTTGTTGCGAAAATCAACAAAACTACGCACAAATATTGCGTTCGTTCATTAACTTTAGCACTAATTTACGGTTAGCAAGCTTACTTAATAATTAAGCTAGTTTCTCTTAAAAGAAATTGCGATTTTGAGATCGAGAAGAAAAAACGAGTTACGCTTCATGAATAGAGAGCTAGAGAAACAACCAAAGGAAAATCTTTGACTCTCATAATTCTCGTGGGACTGAGGGAAAAAATCGATCCCCGAAGGTTAAACCGCAATTTATTTTATGTAAGGAGGCAGGTTATGACCAGAAAAGTGGGAAACGGTACTCGCAATGTCGCCATTGTGGGACCGTACTCTAGTGGGAAAACCACCT
Organism: Oscillatoria sp. PMC 1068.18; assembly: GCA_035968095.1. Lineage (GTDB taxonomy): Bacteria > Cyanobacteriota > Cyanobacteriia > Cyanobacteriales > SIO1D9 > IIICB1. The sequence goes on along the minus strand of JAWQFW010000265.1, from coordinate 4,578 downwards.
TATTAGAAAGTATTTTATTTGTGACAAACGCGATCGCGCGTAAAGGTAGCATCAAAGAAGGTAACACAGTTAGTGACAGTGCAGCAGAAGCGCGCGATCGCACAATGAGCGTCGAAGTATCTGTCGCTAGCACCGAAATTTCCGAACTGAATTTCACCTTCGTAGATTGTCCTGGTAGCATCGAATTCGCTCAAGAAACCGAAAACGCCCTCGTCGGTGTCGATGCAGCCGTAGTCGTTTGCGAACCAGTGATTGAGCGGGTTTTAACCCTCGCTCCTTTATTCAAATTTCTTGACGACTGGGAAATTCCACACCTAGTTTTCATCAACAAAATGGATCGCTCAAATGACAGCTTTATGGATGTTCTCCACGCGCTGAAAGCTGTTTCTACCCGTCCATTATTACCGCAACAATATCCAATTCGTCAAAATCGAGCCTTAGTTGGCTACATCGACTTAGTAACCGAAGCCGCTTTCCACTACCATGAAGGTAGTCCCGCCGATCCGGTTCCGCTTCCCGAACACCTCAAAGACGAAGAAAAAGCAGCCCGGGAAGAAATGCTCGAAGTTTTAGCCGACTTTGACGACCATTTACTCGAAGAATTGCTCGAAGAGATTGAACCACCTCAAGAAGAAATTCTCCAAGATTTAAAGCAAGATTTAGGTGCAGATTTAATCGTTCCCGTATTCTTTGGGATTGCCGAACAAGAATATGGTGTGCGACCATTATTAGATGCTTTAGTGCGAGAAGCACCCGCCCCAGAAATTGCCGCCGAAAGGATCGGTTTGAGTGGCAAAACTGAAGATTCCACTTTGGCGCAAGTGCTAAAAACCTACTATACTCCTCAAGGTGGCAAACTGAGTTTGGTCAGAGTTTGGCAAGGCGAGATTACCGACGGTATGGTTCTCAACGGGGTTCGTGCTGGTGGTTTGTATAATTTAATGGGTCAGCAGCAAGAGTCTTTACAGAAAGCAGTCGCAGGTGAAATAATCGCGATCGGACGACTCGAAGGGATTCAAACCGGAGCAACTCTGAGTCCTCAACCAGCAGAGGAATTACCTCAAGCAGAAGCGATTATTCCAGTTTACGCTTTGGCGATCGCGCCCGAACGTCGCAAGGACGAAGTGAAACTTTCTTCTGCACTCACGAAACTGCTAGAAGAAGATCCTTCTTTGCGTTGGGAACAACACGGTGATACTCACGAAGTGATTCTTTGGGGACAAGGCGAAATTCATCTCCAAGTTTCCCTCGATCGCCTGCGTCGTAAATATAATTTACCCATGACGACTCATTTACCGCGAGTTCCCTACAAAGAAACTATTCGTCACAGTGGCACTTCTCACGGTCGCTACAAACACCAAACAGGCGGTCATGGCGCGTTTGGAGATGTTCATTTGGATATCAAACCCCTTTCGCGAGGAGAAGGCTTCAACTTCCACGAAACCATCGTTGGGGGTGTCGTTCCTAAACAATATATTCCCGGCGTAGAAACAGGAGTGCGTGAATATCTGGCACACGGTCCTTTAGGTTTCCCAGTTGTCGATGTCGATATCACTCTGACCAATGGATCTTACCACTCAGTTGATAGTTCCGAGCAAGCCTTCAAACAAGCGGCTCGAATTGCGATGACCGAAGGAATGCCAAAATGTCAGCCCACATTGCTCGAACCAATTTTAGCAATTAAAGTTTGTGCGCCTGCTGAGTTTACCTCGAAAGCTTTACAACTAATTAGCGGACGACGAGGACAAATTCTCGGTTACGAACCTCGCAGTGATTGGCAAGGTTGGGACGAAGTTACCGCTTATTTACCTCAAGCCGAGATGCACAACTTTATTATTGAGTTGCGATCGCTGACAATGGGCGTTGGCTTCTTCAATTGGGAATACGATCATCTCCAAGAAGTACCCGACAAAGTTGCTGAATCTGTTTTAGCGATGACCAGTCACGCTGAATAAAACATTTTGAGGGTGGGTAATAATTCCTACCCTCATTTGATTTTTTTTCTCTTAAATTAGGCTGAAACTAGCACTCAAGTTGACAAAAGTAATACCGTTTTCACGGGAGGAATGTTACAGATATAGACTCTGTAGAGACGTTGTCGGCAACGTCTCTACACAATTTAATGTAGCGTAGCTAAAGCAAATTGATATAATAATATTGAATAGTCTGGTATTCTTGAACATGAATTTTCCGAAAAACGTTACCTACAACAGTAATTTAAACCACACAAAAAGCACAGAATTAGATAATCTCAAAGTTATTCTTATTAGGAATAGCAAATTCAGCACCCTAATAATTTAACTCGAAAAATATCTTTTGTAGATAACTACTTTTCTTCAAGAATTTGACAATCAAAAACAGAAATTACCCAAAAAAAAATTTAGCTATTTCTGCTTGATTGAGAAAAAATAATTAGCAAATTTTGAGCTTCATTACCAATTATTGAGGAAAATTATCTTAACAACTGCAAATCTCTAACCTAATTGTTTTTGGCTAATGAATTTTAGAGACGATTTGCCAATACTGTTTAGCAATAATTTCCGGAGTAAACTTAGATTGGAGATAGCTACGTCCAGAATTTCCTAAAACAGTAGTTAATTGAGAATCAGCCGCTAAACGGCGAATAAAATTAGCTAAAGCAGTTCCATCACCATTATCAAAACCTTCACCACAGTTTGCTTCCGCTAATAAACTTCTCAGGTAAGAATGAGACTCGCAAATTACTGCTACTGGACGACCAGCCGCCAAAATTCCATATAATTTGCTAGGGGCAATTAAACCTTCCATACCAGGACTTACACTAACTAAGGAAAGATCGCAAGCGGTTAGAGAATAAGGCAAAACGCTTCGATCTTGATAAGGTAAAAAGCGACAATTAGTTAATCCTAAACTGCGGACTTTTTCCAGACATTGTTTGCGTTTTGCACCATTACCAATAAAAACAAATTGAATTTGTGTTGATTGATCTTGGAGTTGTGCGGCGGCTGCTAAGATTGTTTCAATATCGTGACAGCGACCCATATTACCAGAGTAAAGTACGGTAAATTTATCTACAAGATCAAATTTGTCTGCAAACCAATTATCCTGTTTTTCAAGAGGTTTGATCCAATCAGGATTAGCCCAACTATGAATTACCGTAATTTTATCGGCTATCTGAGGACATTCAGTAAGAATGCGTGTTTTCATACTCGAACTAAGGACAATGACGCTTTGAGAATTTTGCCAAACTTGCCGATTTAACCAACGCCAAATACGCACTAGCCAATGTGTTTCCGGAATTACGTGCAGATTAACAGCAATATCTGGATAAATATCGTAAAGCAAACAAACATAGGGAATACCAAATAATAAATTCAGAAAATAACCTAAAATTGGGAGATAAGGGGGTTCAGTTGTTAAGAGTAAAACATCTCCACGATTAGAACTTTTACATAAATGAATTGCAGCACGAAAGCAAAATAATAATCCATTTAAAGCCCTAGCCCGAATCCGACGCGATCCCATGCGGGAAGTACGCGATCGCCTGACTTGGATTTTTCCCTTCCTTTCTAGCTTCGGCGCGTTGTCTTCACCATAAGCATATCCGGGCTGTCCGGTAAAAATATTCACTTGCAAACCTAGTTTTCCTAGCTGAGTTGCCAGTTCGGAAATTAACTGACCTGTGGCAGCATAGTCGGGAGGGTAAAACTGACTGATAATTGAGAGTCTCGTCGGTTTTCTGTCCAGTCTAGTTTGCTGAATTGTCTTTTCTTGTAAGGTTTCTAATTTCCTCAAAAGCGGTTTTAACGTATAGTTGTCTAGCATTGACAATGTTTCCTTCTCGGTTAACTGTTTGTGTGGCTGATTGACCAGATTATCAATGTTGAGCCGGAGTTAAAACTAATAGCCGATGTTGTGCTTCAGTCATGACTCCGATTGACGGATGGTAGTTTGGCTTTAATACTCCTGGCAATTGCGATTCCCATTGACTTAAGTTGCATTTTGCGCCCTGATACTGGTTAAGTTCTGGTTGGCGATCGCTTTAACTAATTTATCGGGGAATCTAGCTTTTGACAGATTCACAATATACCAAGCTACCAATTTAACTGGTTGCATTCCGGATTTTAGCGCAGATTTTTGGCAATACCGAGATAATTTTCTACATTTAGATGAAAAACTTTGTCTGTTTTGACTTACTTATTATTTTGTGGTATTTTCAGCAATTTGTGCGATAATTAATCCTTAAAAAGGCAATTTTACAATCTTGCTTTCCCTTAACTATCTGTGAACAATTTATTCTTCTTAACTATCGTGTTCTGAATTTCTCTTACAAGCTCTTGGTTGTTATTCAAGAATTGCAGAAAAAATTGATTTATCTAAAATGTTATCCTTGTCTGTAACGAAAAGCTTCAACCTCTATCTAAAGTAAGAAATTTATTAACTCTAGTTGACAGAATTTAGTTTTCGCAAAATTTAACTTAATATATTTCCTGATTTTCAATAGTAATCAAAGCTGACTTCAAAAAAATTAGTTATTTGGTAAAGAGACTTTGTTAGCAACTTCTCTCCAACTTTTCTCAACGATTTACTATTACTATC
>JAWQFW010000264.1:0-6998 GCA_035968095.1 Oscillatoria sp. PMC 1068.18 | reverse complement strand
GTTTTAAAACTACTAAAGTAATATCATCATAAACTTTTTGCTGACCGATAAATTGTCGCAAATCAGCAATAATTGCTTCGCGAATTTGAGCAGAAGTTTGCAAATGTTGCTGGATAATTACTTCAACTAAGCGTTCTAAGCCATACTGGTTATTATCAATATTTTCTGCTTCCGTAATCCCGTCAGTATAAAGAACGACAACATCGTCAGGATTAAGTTTCACTTGTTTCTGAGCAATAAAATCAATAATCTCAGCGTCTAAACCAAGAGGCAAACCTAAGTCAATTGTATCAATTTGTTCAACTTGTCCGTTGGCACGAACGATAATTATTTCTTCATGTTGTCCGGTAATACATAACTCTCCTTGTTGATAATCGACTAAGACTAAGGTCATATTTTTATCCAAACCAATTCTCTCAATATTTTTATATAAAGTTCGGTTGATTACAGCTAAAAAATTACAAGCATCAGTTTCGTTAATTTCCGTAAGAGTTCTAATGGCAGTTTGTGCCATAATCATCAATAAACCACTTTCTAAACCATGTCCAGTAACGTCACCAATCCCGATCTTTATCCCTGTTTGAGATTGTAAAATATCGTAGTAATCGCCGCCAACTTCTGCCGCAGGTTCCATAAATCCAGCTATGTCTAAACTGTCAATTTCTGCTAATTCTTGCGGCTTAGGTAAGAGCATTTCTTGCAAGCGGCGACTAATATCTATTTCAGTTGCCAGACGGAGATTTTCGTCGCGGAGGTGAGCTAAATTGAGGTGAGTTTTGATTCGGGAAAGGAGTTCGTCTTTGGGAATGGGTTTACTTAAATAGTCATTTGCGCCAATATCTAAGCCAGTTACTAAATCTTCAACTTGGTTTTTTGCGGTTAATAATAAAATTGGGAGTTCGGTAGGAGGAAAGCGATCGCGTAATTGCCTGGTAACTTCATACCCTGTCATCTTCGGCATCATCACGTCTAACAAAACTAGATCGGGCTTTAAGCCTTTATTGATCAGGTCTAGGGCTTCTTGTCCGTTATTAGCTTGGACGATATTATAGTTCGCTAAAGATAAATAGTTGACCAACACTTGTAGGTTCACTGGCTCGTCATCTACAATTAAGATTGTCAAAGCATTATGATTATTTTCTGTTTGAGTTATTGGTAAAACTTGGTAATCGTTGGAAATATCTAAAGAGACGAATTTGCTAGTTTCTAAAAGTGAAGCCGTAGTTACAGATTCTGTGTCAGCGATAGGCAAAGTAAAAGTAAACTTTGAGCCTTGATTTAGTTTCGATTCAACCCAAATTTCTCCTTTTTGTAATTCGACTAACTTTTTGGTGACGGCTAATCCTAAACCTGTCCCGCCGTGTTCTCTAGCTGTGGAACCATCTCCTTGTTGAAATGATTCAAAAATTGTCTCAAATTTATCTTCGGGAATGCCAATACCTGTATCGGAAACGGAGATGGCAATTTGATGATTATTAATTTTTGCGGCGGCAATTTCTATTTGACCGGAGTTGGTAAATTTGATGGAGTTTCCAATTAGGTTATAAAAAATTTGTTGGAGACGATTTTCGTCAGCTTGAACTGCTGGCAAATCTGGATTAATTTGGTTGACTAATTGTAAGTTTTTTTTTATGACGAGGGGTTGACACATTAGTAAGACTACTTCGACGATCGCCCGGAGTTCGAGGGGCTTGGGTTGCAATTCCAAGTTGTTCTGGATCATTTTGGAGAAGTCGAGGATGTCGTTGACGAGGTTAAATAAACGTCTGCCGCTACTGACGATCATCGCTAAATGGGCGCGAGTTTTTTCGGATAAGGGTTCGGTTGCGCCTTCGATTAAGGACTCGCTGATGCCGATAATTCCGTTGAGTGGGGTGCGTAATTCGTGGGAGGTGTTGGCGAGAAATTGGTCTTTGAGTTGGTCGAGACGTTTTAACTCTTGGTTGGCTTGGGCGAGTTCGGCGGTGCGATCGCGTACTTTTTGTTCTAAGTTACTATTTAAGTCTTGGATGCGTTTGGCGTAATCTGCTAACGAGTCCATCACCTGATTGTAACGGTAGGCAATTTTCCCGACTTCAGTATAAGGTTCGACGGGGACGCGCAAGCTGAAATCTTGGGTTTTGGCTTGGGCATCCATGACACAAAAAAGTTCGTAGACTTCGGTTTTTGCTTGGTGTTCGGAGACGTTTAAACCCATTTCTTCTGCGGCTGGAGAGACTCAATGAAAGCAACAGTAATACCTAAAATTTGGACGCTTAATTGTTGCCAAAAGTTCAACCCGGTAGCCAGAATTTCCGGGTCGCCAAATAAAGCTACAGCGAGAGTTCCCCAGACACCACAAAAACCGTGTAAAGCCACGGCATCAACGCCGTCATCGATTTGCCAGCGATCGAGCCAAAAAGTTCCAAAAACGGCGACCGCACCTCCTACAGCCCCGATTAAGCCTGACTCAGCCGTGGTTACGGAGTCGCAGCAGGCAGTTATGGAAACCATTCCGGCGAGGGAACCATTAATCAGATGTTCGACTTCGAGGACTTTTGTTTGCTGGGAACCGATCGCCATTGCTGCTAACATTCCCGTAGCCCCGGAGATAATTGTATGCACAATAATCATGGGGACGCGATCGTCCAAAGCCAGGGTACTACCGCCATTAAACCCCAACCAACCTAACCAAAGTAGCATCACTCCTAAGACAGAAAAAGGCAGATTAGAACCATGAATTTTGCCTATGCGTCCGTTTTTGCTAAAGCGACCGATTCTCGGACCAACTACAATTAATGCGGCTAAAGAAACCCAACCACCAATACTGTGAACCACCGTCGAACCAGCAAAGTCCACAAAACCAATTTTGCCTAACCAACCATGAAAATTTGCTGTTCCTAAACCATTCCAAGCCCAATGTCCAAAAAGAGGATAAATTAAACCAGAAATAATTAAGGCAATTATTAAATAACCTTGAAATTTCAAACGTTCGGCAACTGCACCAGAGACAATTGTTGTCGCTGTTCCGCAAAACATGACTTGAAAAACAAAAAAGGCGGCTAATTTGGGGTCAGCTTCAATACTTAAAACAAAACCTGTACCACCTATTAATCCCGCGAGGGACACACCGAACATTAACGCATATCCCCAAGTCCAATAAAGGACAACAGAAAGCCCAACATCTGCTAAATTTTTAACAGCAACATTAATACTATTTTTGGAACGGGTTAGCCCAGATTCAAGACACATAAATCCGGGCTGCATTAAAAATACTAAGCCCGCACAACCGACAATCCAAGCAACATCAAGGTCTAGCATTTGCTTTTCCACTAATCTATCGGAATAGACAGATAGTCTCAAGAAGACAAAATTTAGTTAGTCTTTCTAGCAGGATAGAGTAACTTTTTCCAGTAGGTAGATGCTAATTTCTCCACAAATTTATATTCATGCTCAATTATGACAAAATCTTTCTCCTCAAGCTATTTTTGGCGCGAGATTACGACGACAAATTACTAAGCTTGTGATTGTGAATGGTGAACTTCAATTACTGTGTGAACATTTCCTCGTGGTGAAAAATCACCTTTGACTTTAACTTCGAGAGGATTGCAAGCGGCGACAAAATCATCCAAAATTTGATTGACAACTTCTTCATGAGAAATGTAGCGATCGCGGTAACTGTTGATGTACAATTTCAGGGCTTTCAACTCAACTACGGTGCGATCTGGGCTATAAGTTAAATAAATTGTCGCAAAATCAGGATAACCGGAGAAAGGACATTTACAAGTAAACTCTGGTAAAGTAATCTTAACTTCGTACTTGCGTCCGGGACGAGGATTAGGAAAAGTAATTAACTCCCCTTCCGCGATCGCACGTTCCCCATATTTCACTTCTGATTGTTGATTAATCGCAGCTTGACTCATTTTTAGTTAACTTTTCACTTAAAACAGATTATTATCTAAATCATACCAAGGACGCTTTGGCGCAGCTTCCCAGTCGGGACAATTTTCATCGTCCCAACCATAAGGGTGCATCCCACAAACTAACAATTCTCCGTTATAAACTTGACCGTGATAATTACGACAGCCGATGCAAGCAGGATGATATTCGGAAGTTGCTTCTACTTTTTGGGTCAGGGTAAAATCGTTATCATTGACCAAATCGTCAATTTCAATATATACCTCGACAATTGGCTCAAACAAATCGTCTAATAACTGGTCGATTTCAGTAAAAAGAGTTTGATTTACTTCTTCAACTATTTCATTAACTTCCTCAAAAAATTGCTCGAATTCTTTGGCTGCGGTTTCCAGTATTTCCACAAAACCTTTTGACCAATCTTCCATTTTGCTTATCTAAATTCGACAACAATGCCTAAGAATAGGCAAGATTTAACTTTTTTATGCGGTAAATGTAAGCGTACTCAAGTTTATTTTAACTGTCTCTTTTCAAGCGACGTAATTCGTCTTGTAAAGATTGTACGCGATCGCGTAAATCGTCTACATTTTTTCCATCGGGACTTGCTGAATTTTGCTCATCATCGTCAGAAAGAATTTCGATCCGCCGTGGTTCTCTGGAAGTGTTATCCTGAGATTGTTGCACAGATTCTTTCGTTTGGGCTTGTCTGACCAACTCGTCAACAAACTTCCGGGCTTCTTCAGCATTCATTTCACCTCGCTTAACCATCTCGTCAGCAAGTTTTTGACCTTCTTTTCGTAACTCACTCAAGGTTTTACCTGCTTTTTCCGTCGCATAGTCAGCGATACCGACTCCCAAGTAAAAAGCTTTTTGGACAAGATCTCCAAAACCGGGCATAGTTAACTCCTAATTTTTCTCTAAATTTCCCCTAATTTCAGGATACGAGCAAAAGCTACAAAGTGACCACACCAGTCTGTTAACCAGAGAATTTAAGTGATGACAACTGTATTGAATTTAGATCCGATTACGAAATTAACGCGATCGCAATTTTACCAGTTATGTTTGGCAAATCCCGATCTTTTACTTGAACGTTCACCTACAGGAGAATTAATCATTGTCTCACCTCTAGGTGGCGAAAATGGCAGCCAACAAGCCAATTTAATCACTGATATCAACATCTGGAATCGGCAGACCAAACTAGGTATCGTGTTTAGTTCTCAGACTATCTTTAGTTTACCAGGAGGTGGATCTCGCGCCCCCGATGCGTCTTGGGTAGAATTATCACGTTGGGAAGCCTTGAGTGAAGAGGAAAAATTTGGTTTTCCGCCAATTTGTCCCGATTTTCTGATTGAGTTGCGTTCTAAGAGCGATCGCCTCCAACCACTACAAGCTAAAATGCAAGAATATCTTGCCAGTGGTTTACGCTTAGGTTGGCTGATTAATCCCCAAGATCGGCAAGTAGAAATTTATCGCCAAGGGCAAAATGTCGAAGTGATAAATCTGCCTGTAATCTTGTCTGGAGAAGATGTACTACCTGGGTTTAGTTTAGAGATAGCCTTTTAATCTCTCACACAAATCCAGAAACCAAAAGACCCGGAGTTCGCGCCTGCCACAAGCATCCCGTATTGCTGCTACCTTCCGGTTCTGACAAGGTTTGGGCGTTGCGACCGCACGAGTCCAGGTCATTTCCTATCATAGCACATTAAGTAATTTTAATCTAGAGATTTTCTTCAATAATGAAGAGGGGGCAGGCACGGGGGCGCTACCCCTACGGAATAAATTTTACTCAACAATAATGCACCATTCGTGCAATTCCCAGGAGACGCAATTGTTTTTAATTAAAGGATCTTCGCGAACAATTTTTTCGGCTTCTTCTCTTGATTCTGCTTGAAATAATAACATTCCGCCGCCATATTCTCCCCAATATCCGGTACGGGCTTGATGTCCTTTCGCAATTAATTCTTTGACAAAATTCACATGATCTGGAACATATTTGTCGAAGGTTGTTTTGTCAACAATTCCTTTTTCAATCTTTACAAACCAAGGCATATTTCTTCTTAAATAATTACAACTTGGGTAGACTGGTGTAGTGCGAGCATCTTGCTCGCTATTAATAACTTACCTTTTTATATCCTTTTGATCTCAGGGAGCGAGACGCTCCCACTACCCAAATATTCTTTCACAAATCGTCGAGAATTGCTAGATTTTTCGAGCTTCATTTCTCATCTGTAAATTCAAGTGTGTTAGAACATTACTTGTAGCACATTTTTATTCACATCAACAATGAAACAGTACAGTAAATTGATGAGCGCCGTAGCTTTGGGAATCATTTCCTCTTCGCTAGTCATCACAAGTCAAACAGTCGTCGCACAGGAAAGACAATTCGACAGTTTTGCGGACTGGTGCGAGAATAGAGCCAGTTTGAGTTCACAGGCTCAACATACCGTGAAAGTTTTGCTAGAGAAAGCTGAAACTTCAGATTGCCTGATAGCTGACTGGGAGTTAAGTTTTCGCAGCAGCCAACTTAACTTAGAAGGTGAGTACATAGTAGATATTTCCCCTTTATCTTCTCTAACTAATTTGACTTTACTTAAACTGAACGACAATCAAATTCGAGATATTTCGCCTCTTTCTTCTCTAAAAAATTTAACTGTACTTGACCTAAAAAATAACCAAATTGAAGATGTATCTTCCCTTTCTCCTCTCACTAATTTAGCTTGGTTGAATCTAGAACAAAATCAAATAGAGGATGTTTCGAGTTTATCTTCATTAAAAAAATTAACTGTTGTTTTTTTGAAAGGAAATAAAATTAAGGATGTAGCCAATTTCTCTTCCTTAACAAATTTAGCTGTAATTAACTTAGCCAACAATCAAATAGTAGATGTTTCCTCCCTATCTGCTTTAACTAATTTAACTTGGCTACGACTAGATAGTAACCAAATCCAAGAAATAGCCCCCCTTTCTTCTCTAAAAAAATTGACTTGGCTCGATCTTGGAGAAAACAAAATCAGCGATTTATTTCCCCTATCTTCTCTGAATAATTTGACTTGGCTTAGTCTGACAAACAATGAAATAATAGATATTTCGCCTCTTTCTTCTCTAAC
>JAWQFW010000263.1:0-7068 GCA_035968095.1 Oscillatoria sp. PMC 1068.18 | reverse complement strand
ACCTTATTAATTGTTAGTACCTTAACCGTAATGTCCGGTGCAACGATTGCGCCGTCACTTCCAGCAATAGAAAATCATTTTGCTAGCGTCTCTAGTGTCGAATATTTAGTTAAATTAGTTTTAACTATTCCAGCTTTATTTATTGTCATTGGCGCTCCGATTGCCGGAATAATTACTGACAAAATGGGGCGTAAACCTTTACTAATTGTCTCTACTTTACTTTATGGTTTTGCAGGTAGTTCTGGCTTAGTTTTAAATAATTTATTCAGTCTTCTTATTGGTCGTGCTTTTCTCGGAATAGCAGTCGCCGGATTAATGACTAGCGTAACCACTTTAATTGCTGATTATTACACTGGTCAAAGACGTGCTAATTTCATGGGTTTGCAAGCAGGATTTATGGGTTTAGGTGGCGTAATTTTTCTTTCATTAGGAGGTTTTCTCGCTGATTTAAACTGGCGAATGCCATTTGCAATTTATCTATTTGCTTGGCTAATTTTGCCTTTGATAGTTTTCTTTCTTTACGAACCTCAGCCAAATCTTGTCTTAATTAAAGATAGTCAAACAGAAAACAATTCTCGCTTACCAGTAAAGTTGTTATGCGTAATTTATAGTTTGGCGATGCTGGATATGTTAGTATTTTACTTAATTCCGGTCCAGTTACCTTTTTACCTGCGATCGCTAATTAATGCTACCGCAACCCAAAGTGGTTTAGCGATCGCGTTTGCGACTTTGTTTAGTTCGATTGCTTCTCTAGGCTACGGACGGCTGAAAGTACGTTTTAGTTTTGTAAGTATAACTGTGCTAGCTTTTCTCCTGGTGAGTAGCGGTTATGTCACAATTGGACTGGCTCGTAGTTATCCTCTGGTTTTGCTCGGTTTATTAATTAGTGGTTTAGGCTTTGGTTTATTAATGCCTAATTTGAGCGTTTGGCTAACAACAAAAATTCCTGATGCACTGCGAGGACGGGCTTTAGGTGGATTAACTACAGCCTTTTTCTTAGGACAATTTCTCTCACCGATAGTCAGTCAACCGATTAGTCAGCACACTGGTTTAGGGATGACATATATTGTCGAAGGTGGGATATTATTGGTGTTGGCGATCGCGTTACTAACACGAAAACGACAGTTAACAACAATAAGTTAAAAAATAGCAATGGTATCAAAACCCAGTACCTCAAAGGCGATTGTCAAAAATCGTTAATTAAAAAGAATGTTTGGGACACAAATAATGACAGAAATTTCCGAAGCTGCACTGCTCAAAATCCAAGAAAATTTTCATCAGCTTATCCGTCAAAGAGCCGGACTTGCACTTGAGGAACAAGCGATAACACTTCCTGACTTAAATGAAATCTTAGCATCTCAAAATAATAAAGCTTGGTTTCCAATTGCGGATATGTATGGTGGCTTCATTTATCGCTTACAAGGAGAAGGTGAACAACTAAAACTAATTACGGAAAGTTGGTCGAGAGTTGTTGCAGGTTCGGGACAACGACATGAAATTACTGCTGAGAAAATCTATTTATTAGAAACAGGATTTATATAATTAAATCACTTTCCATTTGTGCTAATTTCTCTAGCAATTCGGCTGCTAAATCTAGTAAACTAATTTCATCTTGGAGATTTTGAGCGAGATTTTCATTAGTTTTCTGTTGAATCACCCGATCTGCTAAAACAGTTTTCACTGCAAATAATCGCTCGTTATTTTCTAAAGGAAGACTGAGGCTTTTTTCTAATTCAGCCGCAATTTCTCCCAGCGATCGCTCTCCTAAACGCTCTCGTACTTGCACTGCTACCGGATCGTTTCCTTGTAAAAAAGCTGTCACCGAACAAGTAAGATTACCTTGGTTAGAAAAATTGTTCTCTTCCTCACACCAACAATCGAGCCAATCACTATCAACATCATCCACATAAATCTGAACAAAATCAAGTCCTAATTCCAACCAATCTTGTTGCATTTGACGGGCAGATTCTACTGCTTCAAAGAGTTTTTCGAGCCGAACTTTGGTGGAATTTGCTTTTTTGATAACCATAGATATTGAGTTCAAGAATGTTAAGAAAATTTTTAAATTTATTTTGTTGACAAAGAGAGCTTTTTAAGGGAATTTTAAATAGGTTTCTATTTGCAAATGGTCGCTATTATAAAGCGAAATATTCACCAACACTTTTAGATAACCTAATTCTTGGGGATTATAACTTAAAAATAATCCTCTTTGAATTTCCCATTTTTTTAACGTCTTTTTCCATTTTTCGTATTTAATTTGGGCAAATTCATGGCTAACGCTAGTAATTTGCACACAAAGAGGTTTTTCTTGACGATTACTAACTATTAAGTCGGTAGCCATCGACAAATCTGCCACGTAGCGGTGTAAAAAAGTCCCCTTACGACGCACAATGTCTTCCGCTAAAGATTGTACTATTTGAGCATCAGCTTGATTAAAGGCTCCTGCCATTAATTTTTGTTTCCAAAGGTAAAATTTTGGATCTTTTTGGTTGAGCCATTTCGGGAAAATATAACCGTACCAGTATCTTTCGGTTGGTGTCATTAATTCAAAAGCTGCTTGTTGTTCTTCTTCCGAAGACAACCTATGTAGTGCTAACCAAACTTGAGAATCTTTAATAAGCTGTAGCAAAAAAGCAGTGACAAATTTTTTTGCTGTCAGGGAACCGGGCTTAAGGTCTTTGAGCCAACGGTGTACTTGCTGTAATCGATTCGCTAAACTAGGGTCTAGCTTCGAGGCTTCAACAATCAGGGTTTGAATCTGCTCCTTAACTTGTTTTCCTTGCAAAGAATGTCCTGCTCTCGTCTAACTCAAGCTTACTGTTGGTAAGTTAAATTTTATTCTAATTTTACTTTTTTCTCAACCCTAAATCAAGAGTTTAACATCGGCTTAACATTAAGCAAAAAAGAGGGAAAACTTTTTCTGACAGAGTTAATTAGATAATTGAGCAAGCGATCGCCATCCTTGATTAGATCGTGCCAATGGCTGAAACTAAAAAACATCTTCTCCAAGAAAGTATTCATTTGGGTACTTTTATGGTATGTCTAATTAAAATAAAAATTCAGCTTGTGCCTTAGCTTACCATCATCTTTTACCATCGTTTTATGGCGATGGACTCAGGAGATGAAGCTGAAGAAAACCAACTGCTCCAAGACTGGATTGAAAGTCGTACAACCCTTCAGAACGCTATGTTTTACGACTTTTTGCCTTCTTTGATGGATGAGTGTAACCAAATCAGAATTGACGCAAACAGCTAGAAAAAAGTTGTGGGTTGGTGGTACGAACATCTTACCACCAGCGCCAACCACAGCATTCATGACAACCGTCAAACATCTTCATCCAGCCAAGCTTCAATCATCGTGGAAGGAATATGAATCACCGGGTGAGTAAAAATCACATTTAAAGCTTCTTTCCCACCGACATTCATCGCCTTTTGTAACCGTTGTCTCAAGCTAGGACTGCGTTTAATCGCTCGTTCCACCGACTTTTCCGCTTCCGGAAGCGTTTGTTTAGTTTCAGCCAAGCGATCGAGAAAATGTTGCATATCACTACGGAGACGATTCCAAGATTCCTTCTCTGCGGAGATAACTTCCACAGGCTGAATAACTTGAGTTTGATTACTACCGAGATTGCGAACAGTTTCAGCGATATCTACCCCTGTTGTCTGACGTAATTGTTCCAGAAAAGAAACAACTTTAGTCACATTACTACCATTATTAGTATCAATTATTGTTACATTATCCACCTCAACATCAGGAACAGTAGAAGCCATTGTTTTCAGCAAAGTTTCCAACTTTTGGAAAAGGAAAATTTCTCGTGCTGAAGGACCCGCAGTTTTCCAAGACTCAGCCAAACGGCGCGTACCTTCAGCTTGCGCCTTCCCATCCTCAATAATTCGGGCAGCATTTCCCTTTGCTTGGGCGATCGCGCGCTTGCATTCAGCTTCGGCGGGAGCCACCACATCCGCTTGTAACTGTTGCTCTACTTGCTTAATTCGCTCGGTTTGTACCCCAACTTCTGCCTCAGTACGAGCAACTTCCGAAGCAATTTCTGCTTCCGCTTCCGCGATTAACGCCCCTCGTTTCGTCGTCGCATCTTTCAAACGGCGATCGGCTTCGGCTTTCGCTACCGCAATTTGGGTTTCAATGCGTCTGAGGGAAGTTTTCTTATTATTTTCTGCTTCTTGAATCACCGATTCGGCGTGGGCTTGCGCCTCAGCAATTCGTGCATCTCGTAACAAATCTGCTTGTTGTTTACGTCCGATAGAATTGAGATAACTGACATCATCAGAAATATTTTGGACTTGTAAAGTATCCAAAACCAAGCCTAACTTTTCTAAATCATCTTCTGCTTCTTCGAGCAAACTTTTCGCAAAAGCAATTTTATCTTCATTAACTTGTTCCGGAGTCAAACTCGCCAATACCCCACGCAAATTTCCTTCTAAAGTTTCCTTCGCAATTTGCTCAATTTGCTTGCGACTTTTTCCTAATAAACGTTCGATCGCATTGTGAATTGTTGGTTCTTCACCAGCAATTTTAATATTAGCTACTGCCTCAACTGTTAAAGGAATGCCACCTTTTGAGTAAGCATTAGTCACCTTGAGGTCAATAATCATATTCGTTAAATCCATGCGAAAAGCACGTTCTAAAACTGGAACTCGTAAGCTACTACCTCCTTTGACTAAGCGATAACCGACTCTCCGACTATCTTGAATTTTTGAAGAACTACCAGCAAAAATTAGCACTTCGCTTGGTTGACAAATATAGTACAGATTGCGAATTGAAAATACCACTGAACCAGTACCTAGACCTAAAATGCCTAATAAGATAATGATTACTTCCATCTTTGATCAACCTCAATTTTGACTAATTTTTGAGTTAAGGATTGTTAATGAGCTTTGAGCTTTTGCCATTACCATTACCGTTTTTACTGGTAAGCGTACCTGCCACATCGATGCCAAGAGTTTTATCAACTTGGTTAAGGAATTGACTCACGATTTGCGGGTAAGCATTTGCTAGGGAAGCGAGGGCTTTTCCGTCCCCATTGTCGATAACATTAATCTTGTTTAAACGGACGCGACCAGGAATTTCGGCGGCTTGTTGTAAGACCATTTCTATTTGCTGGATTAAAAATAATTCCGCCGCATCAGTACCAGTTTCTTGCCAAACTTGGGAAAGCATATCGTTAACTAAAGCTGCGGCTTTGGCGTTTTCTGCAAATACTGAGGCTTCTCCTCTAGCTTGTAATTCTTTTGCTTGTCTTCCTGCGTCTGCGGGTAAAACTTCGTCAGCTTCGAGACGTAATCTTTCTAATTCAGCGCGAACTGTTTGCAGTTTTTGTTCGGCTTTTGCTCTAGCTTCTTTTGCGGCGGCTGTGGTACGTTCTTCTTCAGATTTAGCTAGTTGTTCGAGTTCGGCTTTGATTTTGCGGAGTTCGTTTTCTTTTTGTTGAATAAAGGTTTTGGCTTGGGTTTGGGCGACTTCGGCTTGGCGATCGCAGTCGGCTTCGATTTGTTCGGCTTCGGCGATCGCGTTTGATTCGGCGATTTCTGCGTCGCGCTGAATTAAGGCAATTTGACGACGACCAATGGAACTGAGATAATCAACGTCGTCGGAGACGCTTTGAATTTTTAGGGTATCCAAATGTAAGCCGAGTTTGGAGAGATCGCGGGAAACATCATCAGCAATGCGTTCAGCGAAACGTAAGCGATCTTCGTTGAGTTGTTCGGGAGTCAGCGTTGCGACAACACCACGCAAATTACCTTCGAGGGTTTCTCTCGCGACACGAGCAATTTCTTGGCGATCGTGATCCAGAAAACGTTCGATCGCGTTACCAACTATTTTGGGATTACTGGAAATTTTCACATTGGCGATCGCTTGAATATTCAGTGGCGTTCCTCCTTTAGAATAAGCATTGCGTACCTCTACTGGTACTGGCATCGTCGTTAAATCCATGTTTTTGACTTGTTCAAGGATGGGAATGCAGATTGTTCTCCCCCCGAAAATTACCCGATAACCAACTTCTTGTCCTTCTTTTGTGCGTCGTTTGCGACCTGCCAACACTAAAATTTCATTAGGTTTGCAAATACGCATAAATGTATTCACGAACCAAATAACTAAGATCACAGCAAATACAGATGAGGCGATCGGTAAACCGGACATAACCTGACTCATTAAAGTATCGCTTTTCTCGACCGTTGGTGGTAATTGTGCCACTTCGGTTGTCGTGATTTCTCCCACAGGTTTAGTAGTAGCGAGATAGTCTTCTGATCCAAATTGATTTTCCATCTTTTTCTCCTGAAAATGCCATTAATAATTTCTCATCAACCCAGAATTACTAATTAATCCTTAACAAAACTTTCTCCTGAAACTACCCAGACGCGGTTTTGTTCCATTCCCACTACATAAACTGTTTCTCCCACCGCAAAATCGCGATCTTCTTCGGTATAAGCGAGTAATGCGACTGTCGAACCCTTGACACTAACGCTAACTTTCCCCCGACTATCAGCAGCAAAAGGTATTTCTACCATCGCTTCCAAACCGACCAAATCGTGGGAACGCACCAGACTATCCACCTTGCGTCGTCGTAAACTGTGTAGTATCCAGGCGATCGCTGTACCGCAGCAAATACCAGTGGCTAAAGAAATATAAGTAACTTGTTCTGGACTCAGTTCCAACCTCGACAACAAAATACCTGTCAGTCCAAAAAAACAAGTTCCATACGTCCAAAATCTCAAGCTAAATATCGGTAGCCAAATACGCCGATGCTTGACTTTAGTTCTTATTCCTGAATCTTCATCTTCATCTGCTGTGTCGGTAATTTCTAAATCAGTATCAAAATCATTGTCAAACTCAACACCATCAAATCCTGCTACTACTGAAAGAGCAACAAAAATGCCACCAATCAAGAAACAAAAAAAGTAGGTAGAAAGCATCTGTTTAGGGCTAACTCATGCCCGATGTTCTCATCTTTTCCCTACTCTAAGCTAACTCACTGTTTTCAGAACGGCAAGATCGGGATTGGGGATTGGGGATTGGGAGGAATTGGGAGACTTGGAGGAATTGGAGGAA
>JAWQFW010000262.1:0-7113 GCA_035968095.1 Oscillatoria sp. PMC 1068.18 | reverse complement strand
GATTTAGACATTGCTAAATTATTATTTAGCAGTAAAAAGATCCATTCTTGTTGTAAAGCTTGATAGCGAGAAGCCGCCGCCGCAAATGGTTGTCGATGAGGTAAAGGTTGCGTATTTTTCGGACTACTTCTAAACCTAGTTTCTAAATTATTATTGAGATTTTCCGCAGCAAATAAAGCATAACCTCCTGCGGGCGAATCTCGTAATAATTGCATTTGGTCAATTGCGACGACATCAGGAAGATTTAATAAACGAATTCCTGGTAAAATTAGCGTCGATTTTAACAAAGCCGGATTGTAAAGTGGTTCCGTCATTTGTTGTAATTCTGCTGTGTTTTCAGCATAAGTCATCGGCACCATAATATCAATATTACCGCGATTTGCCCACTCTTCCCAATTTTGTTGGATTTTGTTTAAACGTTCTTGTCTCGGCATCGGAAATACTGCCGCCGAAATAATTAAATCTGGGCGTTTTTGGCGTAAATTATCGGCTGCCATTGCGACAAAACTATCAACTTGCTGAATGCGAAATTCAGTCCATTTTTGCCAGAGAGAATGACGGGGAGAAATGGTTTTCGGGTCAACGCCACTTAGTTCTTTAAATAATTCACTCGTTGCTTGGCTATAACCGTGACTTTGATTATTATTTGGGTCTTGAAAAGGATAACGAATATAATCTAATTGAATTCCATCTACCTCATATTTAGTGGCAATTTCTGTTAGTAAAGATAATAAATAACTGCGAGCTTCCGGATTACCTGGGTCAAGAAAAGCTTTTTTGCTATTAGGGTGAAATAAACGCCCTCTGTTATCACGAATTGCCCAATTTGGATGAGCAGTTAAAACGGGACCCGGATAATCAATTGGTTGACCAATAATAGTATTATGACGTTGATTAGCCGTAGCAAAAATCCAAACCCAAGCGTGCAATTCCATCCCGCGATCTCGTGCTAATTTAATTGCTGCGGCTAAGGGGTCCCAACCTTTGGTTAAAGGATTTTGTTCTGGTGCAACTTGACTCGGATAAATGGGATAACCTGCATTCACAGTTTCAAAGAAAACTGTATTAATCCCTGCGGCTGCCATGCGGTCAAAAATACGCGCCAAATCCTGTTCAGATTTAGCTTTGACGATCGTACCGCGATCGAGCCACATTGCTCGAATTTCTGCATTAGTCGTCGTTATGGGATAATTATTTAGTAAACTACTATGTGCTTGCTGCCATTCGCTACGGGCGCGATCGTAGTTTTGGGTTTCGATCGCTTGAAGAAAATTTTGTAGTTGCGATCGCGCCTGTGTTAAAGTTTGATTCGTGCTAGGATTTTTCACTTGCGGCGATCGCTGCGCTTGTTCCACCGCTTCAGTTGTTGATATATCTAACTTCCTTTGAGTAATGTCCGCAGCCAGAATTGCACTTTCATACCTACCAATTAAACTTGTCAATTCCTCACGCATCGCGACAACTTGACGAGCCGCAATTGGCGTTCCTCGGCTGCTAGGAGGAGGAGATTGAGTTTGAGGGTTTTGAGGGTTACGAGCAGGTAAAGCCGCCCTAGGGACGTTATAAGGGCTACTAGGAGGAGAATTATTCGTTCTGGTTGTAGAGTTCGGACGATTTTGTCGCGCTGGGAGGGAAACTGCATTAATTGTATTGATTGAACTTGGTTCGCTTGTCGCCACATTACCACCACCACAAGCACCCAAACTTTTCCCTGAAGCCGCCGTAAAACTGCCGTAGCGCCCTACAGCAGCTTGTAGCCAAGCAGCATCAATTTCTGCACTCGAAGCGGTATCTACGCCCCAACGCCAACCCAAAAACGTCGAATTTTCCGTGGTAATTACTGCTGGAGGAGTTCCATCAGACTGCCAAACTGCCGCCGTCGCCGAATTCAATCCTGCCGGAATCACTACACCACCACGAAGCGTACCAGAAAGATCTTTTTGGCGTACCCAAATTTGCTGTCTGGTGCGGAGAGGATCGAGGGTTGCGGGACTAGAAAGAGGAAAACCCCAATAAGCGCCAAGGAGCGATCGCAACTGAGAACGGACGTTTGCTTGGGATAAACTACCTGTGGGACCGCTTACAATCATTCTTCCGCCTGAATTTGCCCAGGATTGTAAAGCCTGTACCTGTTCCCCGGTCATTGTTTCCACATTCGGGACTAGGAGTACCCCAACTCCAGTTAAATCATCGGCTCTGTCCAAATTAGATAGTTCGACAACGCAATAATCAAAGCCTGTGGCTTGCAATCTTGAAACAATTCCTTGCCATTGTTGAGCATTTTCCGGACTTCTAACTACACCTAATTTTCCGGTTTCTGCACTTTTCCCTGGAGCCGGATTGAGACTAAATAATAGTAACCAGGAAACAAAAAAAAAGACAATTTTGCTGAGTTGAGAACCTAACCAAAAATTATTTTCTCGTTCTGGAATATTTTTCATTAGGTAACTAAAAATTAGTTGGCGCTTTTTCCTAATTTTGTCTTCAACTTGGTTACAGTTGTTGGTTGTTACCTTCTTGATTTTTGTCCAGTTAGTTCGCGTCATTTCTCACCAAGTTCAGCATCAGTTTTTCGCCAAATTAATTTTAATTACTCTGAGAATTCTTGTTCACATCAAGCCTCGGAAGCTATAATTCAAGCTGCTAATTTTCTATTTCTAGCCAATCAGTTTCATCTGAGCAGCAACAGTAAGCAAATTTTCAAATCGGAAAATGCTCAATTTGAGCCACAGCTTGACGGGCATTTCGCTGTAAATTTTCTGAAACACCTGGAATTTGGGGAATTTGCCAAAGCACATCTACCGTACGGCGGAACATCCTGACCAAATCTCCATCATCCAAACTTGTATTTTCGCACAATTCGTTCCAATCCAAGTGTCCATCTGCGATCGCCCAATTTTCTACCAAACCTACTAAATCGTCTTCTAACCAAACCGGAATCGCCACATCATAACGATGTTGAACTTGAATTAACTTCCGACGCTGTTGACGCAACTTATCCAAAGCCGAAATAACTTCCGGAGAACAACGATAATTTGTCCAACTATCAGGTTTAGGAGTTTCGCTAATTAAAGCACAAACCGCCGCCGCTAGCTCTGCTGGTTTTAATTGATCCAAAGCTCCCGATTTGAAAGCTAAACCTAACCAAAGTTCATTATCCGAGCGAATCGCCGCCGCCGCTTTTCCTAAAATCGTGGGCGTAAATTCGGCTAACGCCTCAAATTCTTGCAACACTTTTGCTAAATTGAGAAATTCTTCCCAATAATAGGAACCGCGAGACTTTTGCTGGCGGTACTTCACTTGCAGTTGATGAATTTTTTCGCGTAATTCTTGAGCGCGATCGCTGCGTTTAACTAAACTACCTGGTTTAGCTCCTAATTCATTTAAAGGATGATTTGCTAGTTCCGCTTCGACTGACTCTATTCGCAAAATTTGCGCTTTAACTTCCGGAGCTTCCCAAATTGCTGACAAATTTTCCGGCAAATTTTTCGCAATTTTCGCTGTTTCTGGGTCGCCTTTTTTCGATCCACCTAGTTGAGAAGGTAAATCGTCAGGAGGAGCTAATTTTTTTAACTCTGATTGAGGTAAAACTGTTTTGTCAATCCCCACAACATCCACACTAGAAATTACATACCAGCGATTATTTGCACCCAAACAAACTAAATAAATTAGTTTTCCTCGTCCAGGAACTTGACAAACTAACACTGCGGGAATTGGCGTACTGACTTTGACGTGCTTACCTTTGAGATAAAGGATTGTTCCTAACTTAACTTGTTCTAGCTCTGACTTAATTTCTTCGCCTCTGACTGACTCAGCTTGCTGTTGTAAAGTTTTCGCTAAACGGCGTTCTTCCCGGAGTCGTTCTTTCAGCTTTTTATAGCTAGCAATTTGTGCTAAATCCAAGCTGGCTAATTCAATATCCAGTTTTGTTAACTGCGTCGTTAACTCAGCAATTTCTTGCAGTTGAGGATCGCGTTTTTTTCTCGCCAGATATTCCGCAAAGCTACCCTCAAGTAATTTTTCAACTTCTTCTAAAGCATGAGTTTGCAATAAATTCAGTACCATTCCATAAGAAGGAGCAAACCAACTCCGTAGAGGTTCTGGTTCAGCCGTAGCTAGATAAGCACCTTCTTTGGCTCCCTCAAAAGGAGTTTGAGCGATCGCTACATGACCAACTACGTCCATTCCTCGTCTTCCAGCCCTTCCTGCAACTTGTAAAAATTCTGAAGGAGTTAAGAGTCGATGTCCATCATCGCTTCTTTTTGAAAGTGAGGAAATGACTACAGTCCGAGCAGGCATATTAATTCCGGCGGCTAAAGTAGAAGTAGCAAAAACTACTTTCACCAAACCCATCTCAAATAGTCGTTCTACTAACTCTTTCCAAGCAGGTAAAATTCCGGCATGATGAGCAGCAATCCCTTTTTTGAGAGGTTCTACTTGATTTGCTCTCGCAGCTTCATAAGGATTTTGCGCTAAAAATTCATCTACTAACTTGGATAATTCAGCAGCTTCTTGAGGATTAACTAATTCAAAATCTCGATCTTCAGCTAAATTGATTGTTGCTTGGTCACAACCGCGACGATTGAAGATTAGATAAATAGCTGGTAGCATCTCTCGTTGCTGTAACTGCTCAACTATCAACGAGATAGTGGGACAATCTTCTCGTCTTGGTCGTCGGTGAGAACGTTTTCCCTTAGCAAAAGGTTTCAAACGTGGATTGATCTCGGTTTGCTTTTTGTTTAGTAAAGGGAAAAGTCCTTTGTTACTGCTAAAGTAAAATTTTAACGGAACTGGACGATAGTTGGAGTTAATTAAAACTGTCGAACCATGTACTTGATCGATCCAATCAGTAAGTTCTCCGGGATTACCAATTGTTGCTGAGAGTGCAAGTAACTGAATTTGCGGCGGACAATAGATAATCGATTCTTCCCAAACTGTACCTCGTTGGCGATCGCTTAAATAATGACACTCATCTAAAACTACCGCTTCTACTCCCTCGACAGTTGTTCCTACTTGTCCGATGGGCGTTCCATAAAGCATATTCCGAAAAATTTCCGTCGTCATCACCAAAATTGGCGCTCCGACGTTGATTAAAATATCCCCGGTAATCAAACCAACTTGATTTTCACCAAAAAATCCACAAAAATCGCGAAATTTTTGATTGGAGAGCGCTTTCAGAGGAGTAGTATAGAAAAGTCGCTTCCCCCTAACCAAAGCACGATGAATCGCGTATTCAGCGATGACAGTTTTTCCTGAACCCGTCGGCGCACAAACCACAATTGATTGATTATTGTCCCAAGCCGCGATCGCTTTCTTTTGGAAACCATCCAGTTTAAAGGGAAATAAGGTATCTAAGTTTAATACTGAAGTGCTAGAAACGTTCACACAAGTTTTTCCAATCTGAAACTAATATCAGCTTAAAACCAAGGAAATGTAGCATTTACTGACTTTGCTTTACTTAAAATTACTTTTACCATAAACCTTTAGCTACTGACCACCGCTCAACATTCTCTACCTTGTACTAACGCTCAAAGGTACTGAATGCTTCTTCACGATAACCCTAATCTGACTCTCAAAGCAAGAAATTATGGTTCTTGAGCTTGTTGCATCGTCAGTGGTTCAACCAGCAAGGTAATGTTACATCTACCTACGACCTTGACAACTTCTCCTGAACTAATAATAATCTCTTGCTCACATAGTGCGGGCCACCAGCTACCCCGAAAGCGGACTCGACCTTTTTGTTCTGGTCGAATCTCCTCATCTACCACGGCTTTTCCTTGACAATTCCGATAACTAATGATTGTTTCGTCTTCCAGGGGAAATTCTCCTATGTTGGGAGTCTTGGCAGGAAGAGGAAACAGAAAAGACTTGAGAAAATTACGCATTTGCTAACTGCCCAGATAATAGTTTAATTGCTTAGTTCTGATCAGTGAGAAGAGTTTACTTCCCTTTCTCAGCTTTTATTACAAGCAAAGTTCACCTTAATCTGGACTGGTAGCCAGCAAAGTTATCAATTATCGCCTCATTAGGTAAGTTTTCTGAGTTAAGGAGGGTAGTGCAGTTGATTTTTAGCTCAAGTTTTGCTTGTCGTCGATGTCAAAACTTGATGATTATTTTCTTCAACTCTCCCTAAGAGGGGAAATCCAAGACGCTCTCGTTGCTCAAAGTATAATTTCGCTACTTGTCTAGCCAGAGAGCGGATTCTACCAATATATCTGGTTCGCTCTGTTACTGAAATTACACCTCTAGCATCGAGCAGGTTGAAAGTGTGAGAACACTTCAAGACATAATCGAGAGTTGGACTCACTAAACCAATTTCGCTTAAGTGTTTTGCTTCCTGTTCGTATAAGGTAAACAGATTAAACAGTAAATCTGGATTAGATGCCTCGAAGTTATATTTACACTGCTCAATTTCCCACTGAAGATAAACATCTCCATAACTTAAGCGATCGTTCCATCTGATTTTGGTCATTGCATCTACATTTTGTAAATACATCACCAAGCGTTCGATTCCATAGGTGATTTCAATCGAAACTGGGCGACAGTCAATTCCTCCGCATTGCTGGAAGTAAGTAAACTGAGTAACTTCCATTCCATCTAGCCATACTTCCCAACCAACACCCCAAGCACCTAAAGTTGGAGCCTCCCAATTATCTTCCACAAAACGAATATCGTGATCCTCTGGGTGAATTCCCAAAGCTCTCAAAGAATCTAAATACCAATCTTGAATATTTTCTGGTGAAGGTTTGATTAAAACTTGATACTGATAATAATGTTGCGTACGATTCGGGTTTTCTCCATAACGTCCATCCGTAGGTCGGCGACAAGGTTCCACGTAAGCAACCGACCAAGGTTCTGGACCAATAGCTCGCAAGAACGTCTGAGGACTCATTGTTCCTGCTCCCTTTTCAGTGTCATAAGATTGAGCAATCAGACAACCGCGATCGCTCCAGAACTGATTTAAAGTAGCCACTACCGACTGAAAATTTGTACTCACCGTGGTGCTTACCTAGTTATTTGCAAAATTATTTTCGCATAAAACCCTTGCTTAGAGTGAGTTTCAGAGAATCGAAAAATTTTTTTCT
Organism: Oscillatoria sp. PMC 1068.18; assembly: GCA_035968095.1. Taxonomy (GTDB): domain Bacteria; phylum Cyanobacteriota; class Cyanobacteriia; order Cyanobacteriales; family SIO1D9; genus IIICB1. The sequence goes on along the minus strand of JAWQFW010000262.1, from coordinate 28 downwards.
CAAAAAAGGTTGACAGGCAGAGAAATAG
>JAWQFW010000261.1:0-7138 GCA_035968095.1 Oscillatoria sp. PMC 1068.18 | reverse complement strand
GGTGATTGGTGATTGGGGATTGGGGACTGGGGACTGGGGACTGGTGATGGGAAGGAAGAGGGGGGAGACAAGGAGGACATAGGAGAATTGTAGGAAATGGAGGACAAAGAGGAGTTGGAAGAGTAAATGTCGGTTGTGAAAATCGCTCTTTATTCCTACTTTATTCCTAACACTCTCAATACCGACCATACCGACCATACCTCCAATTCCTTCAATTCGTCCAATTCTCCGATTGTCCAATTCTTAATCCCCAAATGATAACTACCAATGAACCATGACTAAAGTAAAGCGTCGCATTAAGAAAAACCGTAACCAAACGACAATGCCCAAAGAAAAAAATGGGGGAGGTAAAGTAGTAGCTTTAGGCGATCGCACTCCAGCAAATAATTTACCGAAGAAAAGGTTATTTTTAGTTTGGGGAATCATTTTAGTAGGAGGTTTCTGTTTAGGGCTAAATTTATATCGTCTGCAAATAGTTCGCGCCCCGATTTTAGAAGAAAAAGCGCGACAACAGCAGATGGTTTATATGCGTCCTTATATTCCGAGACGACCGATAATTGAACGTCAAGGAAAAATCCTCGCTACAGATAGATTAGTTTACAGTTTGTATGCCCATCCGAAACTTTTCAAGATTTCTCGTGAAGAAATGGCAGTCAAACTAGCGGCGATCGTACCTCAAAAAACTTCTCAAGAATTGCTGGAAAAATTTAATCAAGCAGAAAGTGGTATTCGTGTGGTTTATGCTTTACCTGAAGAAATTGCGGACAAGGTATCTGCCCTTTCTCTCGATGGTTTAGAATTACTGAGACAGTATTCACGAGTTTATCCCCAACAGGAATTAGCCTCAGAGGTGGTGGGATATGTGGATCGAGATCATCACGGTCAAGCGGGAGTAGAATATAGCCAGGAAAAACTTCTCGAACGGGCAGTATTAACTCTTCAACTCAATCGGGCTGGAAATGGAGCATTAATGCCAGCCCATTTACCAGAAGGCTTTTTAAACTATGATGAGTTACAGTTACAGCTTACTCTTGATTTGCGTGTACAAAGAGTAGCAAACTTGGCTTTGAAGCAACAATTAGCTGAATTTGATGCTAAACGCGGTACTGTCATCGTTATGGATGTGCGCGATGGGTCAATTTTAGCTTTGGTCTGTGAACCGAGTTATAACCCAAATCAGTATTATAACTATGATGTAGGATTATTTCGTAATTGGGCGATAACTGACGTTTACGAACCAGGTTCGACATTTAAACCAATTAATGTGGCGATCGCCCTTGATGCCGGGGCGATCCAACCAGATAGCGTTTTTTACGACCAAGGTTTAATTAAAATCGATACTTGGGAAATCGCTAATTACGATTACTATACCAGAGGGGCTTACGGGAATATTAATGTTACCAAAATTCTCGAAACGTCTAATAACGTCGGGATGGTACAAATTATTAAACAAATGAAAGCTGCTACTTTCTATGGGGCTTTAGAAAGATTAGGAATTGAAGAAAGAATGGGGATCGATCTTCCCGGAGAAGCTGGGGGACAACTTAAAGATAAAGATCAGTTTCTTGCTTCGGCTGTAGAAGCTGCAACTACTGCTTTTGGTCAAGGTTTTTCCCTGACTCCTTTGAAATTAGCACAATTACAAGCGGCGATCGCCAATGGTGGTAAATTAGTTACTCCTCATGTGATTCGTGGTTTAGTCGATCCCCAAGGCAATTACCACTATAAGCCTCGTTTGCAAGCTAAACCTGTTTTTTCTCCAGAAACTAGCCAAACTGTTTTACAAATGATGGAAAGTGTGGTAGCAAATGGCACAGGTAAAACCGCAGCTATTCCTGGTTATCGTATTGCTGGAAAAACTGGTACTGCACAAAAAGCGAGTTCAACTGGTGGTTACTCTGCTACTGCGAAAGTTACCAGTTTTGTTGGTATTTTACCTGTGGAATCTCCTCGTTATGTTGTTGTTGCTGTGGTAGATGAACCAAAACGAGATAATGCTTTTGGTTCTACTGTCGCTGCACCAATTGTAAAATCAGTTATGGAATCTTTAATCGCGATTGAGGGTATTCCTCCGGCTGGTTTTCAATAGTTGGTGATTGGTAATTAGGGGTATTGGAGGAATTGGAAGTGTTGGAGGAATTGGAAGTGTTGGAAGTGTTGGAGGAATTGGAGGAATTGGAGGAATTGGAGGAATTGGAAGTGTTGGAAGTGTTGGAGGAATTGGAGGAATTGGAGGAATTGGAAATAAACAGCGATAGTCTGATACTCTCCCGTGTCCTCCGTTTCCTCCGTGTCCCCCGTTTCCTCCGTGTCCCCCGTTTCCCCCATATCTTCCCAGTCACCAATCCCCAGTCACTAATCACCAGTAAAATCATAACCAAGTTGAATTGTACCTGGAGCGATCGCCACTTCTGTACTTGCACCTTGAGAAAATAACCGAATGCGAAGTTCACCTTTCCCAGTAACTCCAACTATAATTCCCGGAGAATCATCAATAAATACTTTCATCCCCAAATTAACTAATAATTCCGAGTAATTAGCTAAAATTTTTTCGATTCCTAATAACGCATAATCGCGAAATGCCGCTAAAATTCCCGTAACGACAATTGCTGCTAAATCTTCCAACGAATCAAGCAAAATTGTCTCTTGCTTTTCGGAAAAAGATTGCAAACTTATCCCCGTTTCGGGAACCGTATTTTCCCAATTAATTCCGACACCAATAATTGCGCGATTAATATTCTCTTGTTGAACGCGAGTTTCAGTGAGAATACCGCCAAGTTTTCGTCCTGACAAAATTAAATCATTCGACCACTTTATTAATACCGGAATCTGATAATTTCGTAAACTATTCGCTATTCCCCAAGCAGAAATAATCGTCAAATGGGCGCTATTTCTCGCCGGAATATGCGGAGATAAAGCCAGAGAAAGATATAATCCGCCAACTTCCGAAACCCACGATCGCCCCCACTGTCCTTTACCTCCAGTTTGCTGTTCGGCTATAACTATTCTAGGAGTAGTTGCACCTGTTTCTAAGATTTGCCAAAGTGTTTGGTTGGTTGAACTAACTTTAGCGAAGTTATGAAGCGGAATCTCGTATTTTTGTCCTGCGGGAGACAATTTGTCTAACTGAGTGAAAAATTTTTGTCGATCGAATGCCACTGTTAGTTCACTAAATTTTGCTTAAATAGGTTAGGATAGATTTAACTTTTTGCGCTCGTTTTCGCGGTTGAGAAGTTACTAACTTTTTTTAGTTTGGTTTCAGCAAAAAAAAGCTAGTTAAATTTGATTTTGAGGTAAGATATTTGCTTTCTAATTCTATTTCTAATCCCCAAACTTTAACTCCTAGTTGGCAGTGGCAAAATTGGCGAGGTTTGCCTTATTTAACTTGTAGTCTTTTAGCTGATTGGCAACATGGCTTTTTTACTCAACAATTTGACTCTTTTTCTCCCCAACAACTAACCGAGATTTTCCAGCCAAAAGCAACAGCTTATCGACTCAAACAAGTTCACGGTAACGCGGTTTTAACTCCTACAGAAATCGAAACAGAAATTGCGTCCAAAACTGAGGAAATTTATGCTCCTGGCGATGGGATTATTACCAATAAATCTCTAGAATCAGTTTGGGTAGCTTCTGCTGATTGTACCCCAATTTTAATCGCCGATCGCGTCACTGGAAAAGTCGCCGGAGTTCATGCTGGTTGGCGCGGGACGGCGCAAAAAATCGTTCCCGTGGCGATCGCGCGTTTTCTGAGTTTTGGCAGTTCTCGCGAAGATTTGCTGGTAGCGATGGGTCCCGCGATCGCTGGAGAAGTTTATCAAGTCTCCGAAACCGTCGCCGCCGAAATAGGTGCAAGCATAATACCACAAACCGACGCAAATGACAAGGAAAAAATGTTGATTCAATTAGCCGAATTAGCTGATTCTCCCTTATTTCCTGATTCCCAGCCAGGGAAAGTCAAAATCGACGTGCGACGGATCAACCAGATTCAACTAGAGCAGTTAGGATTGAGAAACGAGCAAATGGCGATCGCGCCATTTTGTACCTATCAGCAACCAGAACATTTCTTTTCCTATCGTCGCAGCAAACAAAAGAAAGTTCAATGGTCAGGAATTGTCAGCAAATAATAAATTTTCTTGACATTTTTCCCGTTGTATTTCTCCAATTTCAACGTAGGGGCAATCCCCCCGTGGTTGCCCCGAATAATTCTACTGGGAAAAAGCTAAATTCGACCCTGAATTTGAGCAACAACTACAACAGGAACCTGACCAAGATGTAGATTGTACCCATTGGGAAGAACTCTACTAAACTCTCAAAAGCCGATGATCGGAATTGAACCGACGACCATTCGATTACGAATCGAATGCTCTACCCCTGAGCTACATCGGCATTGCAGTTAACTATCATAGCGCAAATTTTGGCGATTGACTGGGCAGATTCAGTTCGCGAAGCCAGCAGACGACTAAAATAAAGCTATATACCAAAAATCCACTGGCTAAACAATGGCAGAAAAACGCAAACCACCAGGAAGTAAACTCGATCCCGAAAAATACGCTAGGCTGAAAGCAGAGGCGAAAGCACCTTACCGAGGTTTACGGAAATTTATCTATTTCGCTTTCGGGGCTTCGGGCTTGATTGGTGCGGTAGTTTTTTTGGCGCAGTTAGCCGCAGGTAGGGATGTGGGTACGGCTTTACCTAATTTTGCTTTGCAAGTTGGGGTGGTGGCGTTGATGATTTTTCTGTTTCGTTGGGAAAATGATGTGGAACGCCGGGGCTAATTTTTCTTGGTTATTGACTAAGTTAATTACTTTGTTTGTGTTAGTTACAGTATTTCTAAGACGATCTTGAGGGGTTAGCAATTAAGATAATCTTCAGGTATGAACAATGAAGAATTTTTTTGCCGACTAGCAAGCAAGATCCTCCTACTCCTGATTAAAAAATGTTTTCAGGAAGTAGCGATTAGGATACTCTTGTTCCCGATTCAAAAATGTTTTAACTGTCTTTAGTAATGTCATCTCTGGCGCTATTTGCTAATTTAAATTTACGTTGTTAATGTCACCCTTGTTCGTCCTAGGTTATGGAAATAGAACATCGTTTGGGTTTGTATCAAGTTTTTTTGAAGCTTTACGAGCATAATCGTGGTTTGCTCGATGAAATTCTTCAGTTAGAAAATACAAAAAACCGTAGTTTTCTCCATTTTTCGCCGCAATATGTGGTAGGAATGGTGGAAAAAGAACAAGTTTATTTAGTTACTAATTTATTAAAAGGTAGAACTCAGAAAATTTTTCAGCCAGAGAAAATTTGGACGATTGGACGAGCAAAAAATTTAGCTTTCTCAATTTTTGACGAACGGTTATCTCGACATCATGCAGCGATTAAATATCTGGATGAACAAGGTTTTTTCTTGGTTGATTTAGATAGCACAAATGGAACTTATGTCAACCACGAAGCTGTCCACGAACCTATTTTACTCAAAGAAGGCGATCGCGTGCGTCTGGGTACGATTACTTTCTCTTTTTTCCTCTGTGAAGAAGTACAAAGCTTAAATCTCCTTCCTCCAGAGGTTTCAGCAAAATTGAGTCCAGAAAATTCGGGTAAATTATCTACACAACAAATCCCATCCTCATCTGCAAGTGAAGAAGAGGATACAGATTTATTTCCGAAAAAGAAACCGCGATCGCCAACATCTTCCTCACCGGAAGCAGAACTAAATTTAACTCAGAAACAGCGATCGCAAATGTTAGATCGTTTCTTTGAACAACAAAAGTAACTAACTGAGAATCTTACCACCAAAAGTGGCGATCGGCTCAGAGAAACATTGTCGTTGCGCGATCGCCTTTCACCTCTTGATTTTACTCTTCTTCTTGAGAATCCTCATCCCCACGAGTCACCGAATTAGCAGGAACAATTGCACCCAAATCTAACTGTTCGCGTACTTTTTGCTCAATTTCTGCCGCAACTTCCGGGTTTTCGTCCAAATACTTCACCGCATTATCCCGACCTTGGGAAATATTATCACCTTCGTAACTATACCAAGCTCCCTTGCGATTAACTACGCCAGTTTGTTCCGCCAAATCCAGCATACATCCCATCCGCGAAATTCCTTGACCGAAAATAATATCAAATTCAGCAATTCGGAAAGGAGGAGCAATCTTATTTTTAGCTACTTTAACTTTCGCACGAATCCCATACTCGCCCTCACTTCCTTTCTTCAAAGTTTGAATACGACGAATATCTAAACGTACCGAAGCATAAAACTTCAGCGCATTACCACCCGTAGTCACTTCCGGACTACCATAAGTAATCCCAATTTTTTGCCGTAACTGGTTCAGGAAAATCACCGTACAGCCAGACTTCCCAATATTACCAGCAATTTTCCGCAAAGCTTTACTCATCAAGCGAGCTTGTAAACCCACTTGAGTATCGCCCATTTCCCCCTCAATTTCCGCACGCGGTGTTAGCGCTGCTACCGAGTCTATAACTACAATATCAACGGCTGCCGATCGCACTAACTGATCGACAATTTCTAACGCTGACTCACCTGTATCCGGCTGCGAAACCAGCAAATTTGCGATATCAACCCCTAAAACCGAAGAATATGCTGGGTCTAATGCGTGTTCCGCATCAACAAAGGCTGCAACACCGCCAGCTTTCTGTACCTCAGCGACAGCATGAAGCGCTAAAGTGGTTTTACCTGCACTTTCAGGTCCGTAAATTTCCACAATCCGACCTTTGGGAATTCCGCCACCTAATGCTAAATCTAAGGTTAGCGCTCCACTGGGGATTGTTTCCACTCGCATCCGAGTCGCATCTCCCAGACGCATAATCGAACCTTTACCGAAACTGCGTTCGATTTGATTAAGAACTAAGTTAAGTGCTTTTTCTTTTTCAGGACTATTAGTAATCGTAGTGATATTTGTAGCCATTAACGCCTCAAAAATTTACTAAATATCAGTTGGTGGTTGGATTTTCTCTACAATCCGTTTCTATTCTAGACGCTCAATCTACAAATGTTGAAGTTTGAGTCAATCTTTTCCAGAAATTAGCATTTTATAGTACAAACGTATACGATTTATTTTAGCTTGTTTCCAGTTGTGGGGATATTTACTTTATAGAAATGTTATCTTTGGGGACTGGGGAC
>JAWQFW010000260.1:0-7149 GCA_035968095.1 Oscillatoria sp. PMC 1068.18 | reverse complement strand
CCAATCTCCTCCAAGAAGCGCTAAATTAGAGCAGGAAAAAGTAAGCGCGATCGCCTGACGCATGACGAAGATTAGACATTTTTGGAAATCTTTTCACCAGTATCCCCAAGCCCTGAAATTATTCTCTCTGGTTTGGCTATTATTCTTGAGTTGGTTGGCTTTTTTGTGGCATTTGGGTAATACGGGTTTGGTTGATGAAACTGAGCCTTTGTTTGCTGAGGCGGCTCGCCAAATGACGGAAACTGGAGATTGGATTACTCCTTATTTCAATGGCGAAACTCGTTTCGATAAGCCACCTTTGGTTTATTGGTTGATGGCGATTGGCTATAAACTGATTGGGGTGAATGAGTGGGCGGTGCGGCTTCCTTCGGCGCTAGCGGCGATCGCGCTCATGTTTTTGGCTTTTTACACTCTACGTCGTTTTGGTTTCCCGATTTTTGCTCCCCAAACCCAAACTACCGCCCAAAATCAACGTCAGTTATGGCTTGCTGCTTGGCTGGGTGCGGCTTTTATCGCCCTGAATCCCCAAACGATTGTCTGGGCGCGTACTGGGGTTTCGGATATGCTGCTGAATGGCTGTATGAGCATGGCTTTGTTCTGCTTTTTTCTTGGCTATGCGACGCAGGAAAGTTTGGCTGCTGATGTTTCTATATCTCGAAAATTACCTAGTTTTTGGTATCTCGCTTTTTATGTGCTAATTGCTTTGGCAGTCTTAACTAAAGGTCCGGTGGGCTTGGTTTTGCCCGGATTAATTATTCTCAGTTTTTTAGTTTATTTAGGTAAATTTCGTGAGGTTTTAGCTGAGTTAAAATTATTTTGGGGTATTCCTTTATTTTTATTAATTACTGTTCCTTGGTATGTTCTCGTTATTTTGAGAAACGGACAAGATTATATTAATTCTTTTTTTGGCTACCACAATTTTGAGCGCTTCACTGGGGTGGTTAATGGACATGATGCACCGTGGTATTTTTACTTTCTAGTGGTGCTAATTGGCTTTATACCTTGGTCGATTTATTTGCCTCTGGCGATCGCCTCTTCTCGTTTCTGGCGACGCTCCATTTGGCAACGACAACCACGTTCTCATCATTTGGGTTTATTTGCTTTTTTCTGGTTTACCGCGATCTTTGTTTTCTTCACAATCGCCGTAACTAAACTTCCTAGCTATGTGATTCCTTTGCTTCCTGCCGCCGCCATTCTGATCGCCTTACTTTGGAGTGATTACTTAACAGAAAAACAAGCTTTTGTCAAGGAAAAAACAGCAGGAAAAATTAAGAAAAATCGCGGTTTATTAATTAGTGGAATTGTCAACATCGCAATTTTGTTAATTCTCGCAGCCGTCTTTGTTTACAGTCCAAATTTCATTGGTTACGATCCCGCAGCCAAAAACTTACCTGAATTATACGCCGAATCCGGATTACCAATCAAAGCAGCAATAATTTGGACAGTAGTAGCGATCGCGGGTTTAATTTTACTAATCGATAAACAAAATTGGCGTTGGTTGTGGAGTGTCAATTTAATTGGTTTTATCCTCTTTTTTACATTTGTTCTCACCCCAGTTTCCTTTTTAGTCGATCGAGCGCGTCAGCTACCATTACGAGAGATTTCAGCAGCGATCGCCGAAATCAAGCAACCAGAATCAGAATTATTAATGATCGGCTTCAAAAAACCTAGCGTTGTCTTTTATAGTCAGCAACCCGTCACATTTCTTTCCAAAACCGAACGCGCTAGAGAATATTTAACCGAAACAAATAGCGATCGCTCTCCTGACGAAAATTTACTCATTCTAACTCAAATTGGAGACATTGAAGTAACTAATCTTCAACCCAATCAATACCAAATTTTAGCAACAAAAGGATCTTATCAATTAATTCGCATGACGAGAGAAACTTTTTTAGAGATCGAGAACTAGAGATTATTTACTAGGGATTAAGAATTAGGAAATTGGAGAATAGAAGAACAAAAAAATAGGTAAATAATCGCACTCATCTAGCTGAAGAAATAATTTTGCATCAAGAAAGAGCCTGGAATATCTGAAAGCATTTGTGTATTTCATATTACTAAATGGTGAGTTCCCTCAGTCCTCAGTTTCTAATTTACAACCGATCGGGTTTACCAACTACACAATAACAACCGATTAATTTCTTCAAGTAAATTCACCATTGACAAAGAATCATCTTGAACAACTTTTGTGGCGATTTCCTGCAAAATGATTTCAAATTCTCGATTTGATTGCTCGACGTTACGATCTTCTTGATGAGAGCGCCGATCTAAGACCAAAATTCTTGGTAGTGCTTGTACCCTTGATAGTCGTCGTAGAGCTTTCACTATTCCCGAAGCACAGTTTTTTTCCTCTAAATAAAAGATTAATAGATCGACACTTTGATGCTGAATTTGACTGTAAATTTCTGTCCAAGACCGAGACACCGAACCGCGATATCCAGCAGTTTGTAAATATTGAATAACTGCTTGGAGCCACTCAGAACTATTTTGAGAAAGTAAGGAATTTTGGCGATCGCCAAAAGCATTTGGTTCGGAAATTATCTGAGAATCAGACTTAGATCCCACTTGAGTAACTTCTACTTTATCAGCTACGACAACATTACTCACGTGAGCTTGGCAACTACTATAATTTTTCGTTCCACCCCCCAAACTCATCGTATCTACAAGCAAAATATTGTCTTGATTGTTCCCTGTAGCAGCGACACCGAGGGCTTTTAATAAAGCAGCAATACTTGATTGAGAAATAGGAACCAAACAAGGAAACACAGACAAACCTGAGATTTGATTAGCCGTTTGAGTAACATTTGTATCTAGCGTCACCAATGGTAAACGACTCAAATGGGGATGTTGCGCCAAATTTTCCAAGTAAGGTTCAGGTTCTGACAACGTAACACTATCAAGCAAAATTACATCCGGATGCCAAACACGAGCGAGAATTTCTGCTTGTTCGAGGTCTTCGGCTTCGACAATGCGGTAATTTAAACCTGAAGAGTAACTTTCTAAAGCCAGATCGAATTGATTTTGAGGTTCAAGATTAATAGCCAGGGTGAGTTTTTGGTCGGGAATGAGCCGCAAAATCGTGACATTTTTTTTTCTAGTTTGATGTTCTCGGCTGAGATTGAGTAACTGCTCCCGCAGTGCTGGTTTTTGTACAGGTAGGGTTAAGAAGCCATCAGCCCCATTATTTTGCGCTTGCTGCTTTTCGGCTCCGGTTGCGGTAACGATCGCCGGAATTTCTTTGGTGCTACGATCGGCTTTGAGTAAAGTTAAAACATCCCAACCTGAGAGTAAGGGTAGGAGAGGATTGAGCAAAATTGCCCGTGGTTGGAGTGAACGAGCTTTTTCTAAGGCTTCTGTACCAGAACGGGCGATCGCGACGCGATAACCTAAACTTCTCAGTTGGGTGGTTAGTTGTTCGATGTAGCAGGGAACTGCTTCCACAATCAAAATTAAGCGATCGCTGAGTTTTTGATTCACTTTTCTGGTCGGAAATTGCTCAACTGCGGAGTAAAGCTCATTTTCCAGGTTCTCGGTAATTAAGTTTTCCTCAAAGTCTTCCGTCGCAAATCTCACCTCATGGGCTGGTTTTGGGGGCAGCAAGATCGTGAAATTACTGCCGCACCCGACCTTGGAAATAAAGGAAACATCGCCTCCGTGAGCGCGTGCGAGGCGCTGAGTGAGAACTAATCCTAAACCAGTTCCTTCAAATTTGCGAGTTAAAGGATTTTCTAATTGTTGGAATTTCTGGAAAATCAAGTGCTGTTTCGCGGCGGGAATTCCAATTCCGGTATCCCAAACCGTAAAAGCAATCCAGCCTTCCCAACGACTAACTTTTAACCCGATTTCTGCTTCTGACTCGGATTGAGTAAATTTGCAAGCATTGTCTAACAGATGAGCTAACATTTGGCGCAAACGTAATTTGTCTGCAACCAACATTTCCAAGCCTGGTTCGATTTCGAGGGTAAACTTCGGCTGAGATAAATTTTCTCTTTCTTGGTGTTGTTTCACCGATTGTAGCTGTAAAGCTTGTTCGTAGGCGCGATCGCAAACCTGTTTGATTTGGACTGGTTCGGGTGTTAATTTGAGTTGACCTGTTTCTAAGCTAGTCAAATCGAGAATATCGTTGACTAATGACATTAACTGTCGCCCGCTTTGGTAAATTAATTTGGTGTAGCGAGATTGGCGTTGGTTTAGTTGTCCTAGTGCTTCGTCTTTTAACAAGCTTGATAGCCCTACCACCGCCGTCAAGGGTGATTTTAGTTCGTGGCTGATACAAGCCAAAAATTCGTCCTTGAGCCGATTTAATTGCACTAAGTCGGCGTTTTTTGCGGCTAGTTCTTTACAGAGTTGTTGCTGTTCGGTTACTTCTGTGGCGACGACTAGCCAAATTAGTTCCTTTTCCGAGTCGTTACTACGTCCGATCGGTAACTTGACAAATTGCCAAAAACGTTCTTTAGCAGGTTGACTTCCTTGGGGTTGAGGAAACAAAGTTTCGCCAACTATTTTCATTGTCTCGACTATGGGTATAAATTCTTGATAATGATCGAGATTATTTCCCCAGGAAGGGCTATCTATCTGACAATAGGGTTTAACTGGTTCGTCGATGGTTAGGTTACACCAACGATTCACAAAGTTGACTGAGGCAGTTTTTGCGGCTGATTTTACGGGGAGAGTCAGTTTTGTTAAATCAGAGCTTGTTGTTGTAACGGTATCTGGTTTGATGTTAATTTCACCAAGCTGGGATCGCCAAGTTGAGTTTTTCGCGATCGCTGCTCCGCTATAATTCTCTAACATCAGAGGTAAGGGAAGTTGTTCGATTAACTCTAACAATTGCCGCAATTGTGCCGAAGTTGGGGTTTCTGCTCCTAACTTAGTTGTCTTGGTTGCGACTGTTTTTGGTAACAATTCTCCTAATAACAACCAGCTATCTAACAATCCCAGCAATTTTCCGGCTGAGTTAACTACGGCTACGGTTTTCGTGCTGAGTTCCTCTAAGGGTAAGGTTTGTAGCTTTTGCCATAGCTGGGTGAGATTCGTTTCTACACTTACTACCATAATTGGCTCAACCAGTTGGTTAAATTCCACTACAGATCTACGAGCAGAGTTTTTTGCGGTTGAATTTCGTTTTTTGTTACTGACAACAGGCTCCTGTAACAGATATTCTGTAAGTGAATGGAGAGCGATCGCCCCAACGGGAAATTGCTGTTCGTTGACAACTACTACCAAGTCTTCTTTGCTTGAACGAAAAATAGCTAACACTTCTTTAACCGTGTTAGTTGACAAGCAGACTGGAACGAGCTTGATAAATTTTTGTAAAGACAAAGTTTTTTTATCCATGAGAGACTTTCGGAGCGGACACACAAAACAGCAAGATTTTTGATTAATTCTGTCCCAGCTATGGTATAGCTGCTACAAACACATCTACTTCAGTAAAGGTTCCCACATTGCTAAAAACACTAAGTTTTTCTATTTGTAAGTCCCCCTACGTGCTGAGGTTTGCTTCTTGATGAGCTTTACCTACTGATAGTCATCTTGTAACAGCAAGAGGGTACGTTTTCATTATTTCTCTTGCTAGGGCGGTACAGACCTGCCACTTACAATTAATTACATTTCTCTGACTTAGTGAACAAAAATGTTAATTTTTTTATAATCTCTAGAAATGTTAAATTTTTCTTAAGAAGCCCCAAGAATATTCTGACCAATGTCTGAAAACAAACCAGAAATAATTTCCCTAACCAATAGAGGTTCGCAACCGAGCCTATCCTTGTGTATAGGGATAGCAAAAGAGCAAATAGCCAAATCGCTCCAAGAGAGCCTTTCGAGCGATCGCTACAACATCAGTTTACTCAGTTGCGACGATCAATTAGTCAACTTCATTGAGGAACAAAAAGAACAAATTGACTGTCTAATCTTACCCAACCAGCGTTCAGTACAGCCTTTACTGAGTCAACTTTACGAAGCCCGAATTTTATTACCGCTACTGCTGCTCGACCTTTGCGATCCCACAGCTAAGGACGGCTCTCGTCCAGCGATTAGGATTGAAGAAGAATCATCACCACAACCAACCTACTTGTATCATAGTGCAGAAGTTCGACTTGCCTACAGCGATTTAGAAAGAATTAAGCTTGCTATCGATCGCGCGATCGCACGATTTCTTAAACTTGCTCCCAGTTGTAACTTTCCTCGCAAGTCAAACTCTTCCGAACTTACCAGCGAAGAAAGCAACGATAACTTTCTTTTACTTCAACAACATCGCCTTGCCGATAAACTCAAAGAACGACTTGGATACCTTGGCGTGTACTATAAAAGAAATCCGGAAACTTTTTTTCGTAATTTATCCCCAACCGAAAAACAAAAGCTTTTGGAAAAAATCGCCTTAGAATATCGTCAAATTATTCTCAATTATTTTGCCCACAACCATCAAATTAACCAGCAAATTGACTCTTTTGTCAATGAAACTTTCTTCGCCGATCTTTCTGTATCTCAAATTTTGGAAATTCACATGAATTTAATGGATGAATTTGCTCAACAACTGAAACTTGAAGGGCGCAGTGAAGACATCTTACTTGACTACCGCTTGACTTTAATCGACATCATCGCTCACCTCTGTGAAATGTATCGTCGTTCAATTCCACGAGAAGAGATCTCCTTTGAGTTATGATACTTAAGGATTTAGATTAACCGGAGGTCAACTACCGTTTTCTGATCTAACTTATCTCAATCTCCTTCAGCCGTTTCTCAAGGTCAAAAGCTAATTTGTAACGACTAATCTATGAGTGCGCAAAAAAAAACTTATGTCCTAAAACTTTACGTCGCTGGTAACACACCTAACTCAGTTCGAGCTTTAAAAACCCTTAAAGAGATTCTTGAACAAGACTTTCAAGGTGTTTATGCTCTTAAAGTAATTGATGTCCTCAAAAATCCTCAACTCGCAGAGGAAGACAAAATTTTAGCAACCCCTACTTTAGCAAAAGTCCTCCCCCCTCCGGTAAGAAAAATTATTGGCGATCTTTCCGACCGAGAAAAAGTTTTAATCGGTTTAGATCTTCTTTATGAAGAAATTGTCGAAGATCCAAACTACTAGCTAATGAGGAGCTAATCATATTTTCCTCCTGATTAACTATATCTTATTTCTTAATTCTTCTTGCT
>JAWQFW010000259.1:0-7166 GCA_035968095.1 Oscillatoria sp. PMC 1068.18 | reverse complement strand
GCTAATTTCCCTAGAATTAGAATTTCTTTTAGGATTTTTGAGTTAATTAAGTTATTAGATATTTGTTTTAAAGATTCATGAAATTACCTGAAGTTTTCCTACTTAATAACTTTGACAATAAAAGTAGTTTAAATAATTTGATTTAAAACCGATTTCAAGAATTTTTATAACTATTAGCGTCATTTCTATTTTAGAATATAATTTGCAGATAGAGATAATTTTTGCCAATGAAGCGCTATTCGCAATTAGATGAATTACTTACTCATATTTGGGAAGAAGTAGAGTTAGGTGCAAAGCAAGCGGAGCATCCTTATCATGCACCTAGCTTTGCTACATTAGGAAAAGAGGGTGTTAACTTACGGACGGTTATTTTACGAGTTGTTGAAAAAGAATCTCGCACTCTTTTGTTTCATTCCGATCGCCGCGCTGGTAAAATTAAAGATATTATCAACAATTCTCGAATTAGTTGGCTATTTTGGAATCCAAGTAATAAGCAACAAGTCCGTTTTTGCGGTGAAGCAAAGCTACATTTCGATGATGAGTTAGCTAATTATCTATGGAATAATAGTAGTCCTCAGAGTTTGAAGCTTTATGTGAAGCCAATTGCTCCAAATACTATAGTAGCAGAACCAAGTTCGGGGCTGGTAAAAGAAATTGCAACAGCAAATTTAACTAATCTCAAACAAGTGGCTGCGGGAAGAGAAAATTTTGCGGTGATTGAAACTGTAATTAATAAAATTGATTTTTTGCATCTGCACTCAGAAGGTAGTTATCGGGCGGTTTTTCGCTGGAAAGAGGGGGAATTTAAAGGTAATTGGATTATTCCTTAAAATTGGGCGTTTCACAAGCGAATTGGTGAATGAAATTAACAGGTTTTTATTTAGGATTATGTCTGTTAATTAGGTTCTGAGTCCAAAACTTGGCTAATAAATTGCTGCATTTTTTCGTAGTGAGAACCTTTCCAGTAAATTTGTTTACAGTCTTGACAGCGATGGAATTCTTCGGTTTGTGATTTGACTTTAGGAGGAATTTTATCGATAATTTCTTGTTTATCTATGGTTTGGAGTTGACCATTGCAGCGAATGCAGCGTTGAAATGGTTTAATTAATTGAAATAAGTGGAAACGTTGCAGAATTTCGGTCAATTGTTGTTCGGGTTTGGTGGAACGAACGTAATAGCCGTAGGTGACGATACTCCGCATTAATAATCCTTTGTCGCGAGTGAGAAGGATGCGGTTTTGGTTAGCAGAAATTGCGGCTAATTCTTCGTCGTTGTAGTTGTTGCGGTAGAGAGTATCAAAGCCTAACATTCTTAAGGATGAGGCTAGTTTGCCAAGATGAACATCTAAGACGAAAGTGGGAGTTTCGGGAAAGGGAGGTTGTAGGGGGATGGTTGAATTATTTTGAGCGGAAATGGGATAAACTTGAATGCGATCGCCATTTGTAATCAAATAAGAAAAATCTACTGACTCACCATTGACGATAATCGAGTAAACTTCAGGATGAGGCACACCGAGACTTTCAATCAAATCTTTAATTGAACCTCGTTCTTGGAAATTATGGTTAAACTTGACACCTTTTTGCGATCGCGCTAAAAAATAGTTGAGTTCGGCAAAGAATTGAAGCTCGACTGTACCCATAGCGAAAAAGCTGCTAAAATTAATGTGCTTGCCTGTAGTTTAGCTCTCTTTTTTGTTGAAAAGCTGGTTTGGCTAGTGGTGGCGCTCCAGTACGGAAGCAGATTAACTAATTTTTTGTGTTAAAATTATGTTGCATTCGCGCCAACCAGACGGTTTGATTTGCATTACCCAAAACCATCACGCTTGGATTTCTGGTCAATTAGCGCAAGTTTGGGGAAATGAAATTTTTGGCGAGTTTGCTCCTGTGCGTGAGGTTTGTTTAGCTGCGGAACAACACGATATTGGTTGGTTGAATTGGGAACAAAACCCAACTTTGAACCCGCAAACAGGTTATCCTTATCGTTTCAGTGAACTTCCGACTGCTGTCCATTTGGAAATTTGGACAAGTGCAAAACACCTCGCAGCCCAGTTTGGAAGATATGTCGCGTTACTAATTTCTCTTCATGGTACACGACTTTACGATCGCTACCGTAGTTGGGAAAAGTCTCCGGAAGCTTCTCGTCTGGTACAAGGTTTTTTTCAGCAAGAGTCGGCTTTTCAAGCAGAAATGTTGGCGAGCTTGACAGATGACGAGTTTTATGCTATTGATTCGCAATTAGAAATTATTCAGCGTAACCAAAAATTAATTAGGGTATGGGATGGACTTTCGATTCTGTTTTGTGAAGGATTTGTAGGTGAGCAAAAAATTCAGGAAGTACCGAGTTTTCAAGGCGAAACTAGCATAAAATTAACGAAGACGGAAACAAAACCTAATGAAGTAAAAATCTCGCCTTGGTGTTTCCAGCAAAGCGAGATTAGCTTGGTCATGGAAGGAAAACTACTGCAAGAAAAGTTTACTGACGAGACAGCGATGCGAGAAGCTTTGAAGAGTGCAAAATCGGTTACTCGTCAGCTTACTTTGAAACCAAATTAATTATAATTGGGGTTTAGTAAGGTTGGCGCAATGATTGGAAGAAACAACTGAGGAGTGAATAGTTACTGCTTGTTTAGCGGAGTTAGGTAAAGTTTGGTTTTTCGGATAAATAGCCATTTGTTTACAAACCAGGTGACTGCTACCTACTTTCGCAAAGTCCCAAGTATAAGTAGTTGTCTCAGTAGTTGTTGCTTGAGCCGAAGTTGTGGTTAAAGTAAGTAATAAAGCTAAATTTAGTCCAACCAGCGCTAAAATTATTTTTTTGAACATAGCAGTAGATGAAGTTTAAAATTGGTTTGATGAACTCTTTGCCTTTATTCTGGCGAAGAAATCAAGCTTTTGTAATCCGGGAAATTACTAAAGTTTTCGGAAGAATTTTCCTATCTACTCCTACAGTACCCAAGAGAGGAATTTCGGTAATCAGAGGAAAACTCAAATCTACTGCTACAATCTGGCGACGTAATTCTCTGGTAGACTGAAACAGAGGTAAAAATCGCCAGAAAATTTTCTTAGCGGAAGAGATTGTCGAGATAAACCAGTTGATTTTCGACTCTATCCCAAGCTGATTTAATTTTGTCATCGACATTATCGTCTCTGCGTCTTAAATCCTGTCTCCAGTCTCGCAACTGATCTCCCCAAGTTTTGACTGCGAGATAATCGCTTTGGATTTGATTTCGCTGACGATTATTAGTTCCCCGCAAGCTATCGTGGAGACGGTCTACTGCTTGTCGTAAATTGCGAACGCGATCGTTAATTTGACTTCCACCGTTACCGCGACGTACCTCTTCGTTGAGTTGGTCGAGATCTTGTTCTAATTGTCTGAGGAGATCTTCAATTGCGCGATCGCGACCGGAATTAGCATTCGGATAGCCAGATCCATTTTGATTATAGCGGCGATCGCGGTTTTGGCGATCAAGGTTGCGGCGATCGGGACGATTTCCTTGATAAGAATCTGGGTAATTATTATAGTAGCTACCGCTAATAAACTCAGCCTGACAACCATCTTGTACCCAAACAAAACCATTACCAACACCCCAATTCCCGTTACAAGAAGACCGAGACAACTGGCGGTTGAAAGTAACCCCATTATAAGTATTCATCGCACAAAAATTACGTGCGTAACGGTTACTTTCACAAACAATCGTCGCTGGTTGAGCATTTACAGCTTCTCCAACACCAAGAATAGCAGTTACTCCTAATAAGCAACTAGCTGTAGTTAAAGCAACTTTCGGTAAATTAGCCATGATTTTTCTCCGATCTTTAAGCAATTTTCCAGCCTAATTTTTAGCTTCAGTTATTAACAGCCACGTCAACTTAATCCGAATGCTTAGTGTCATTTCACCCAAACGGATTGCCGCTAAATCTCAAGACTATCGATTTAAAGACAGGTTTCCCGCTAAATTTGTTTCTCATTTAGCTTAATACCTAGTGAGATTAAACCTTGTAAGTTTTTGAGTAAAAATACTTACTACTTTTAGCTTGACAGCTAAATATCAAGTTTGTAATATATAAGATAATTACGATAATTACTCTGCTGGTCATACCAGCTACGAACAAAGATCACAATTAAGTTGAGTAGTCTAGTTAACGATGCCAAAAAAAATTGAGCTTTCAGCACTAGAGCAAGATATTCTCACCGTGCTTGATTTTCATGAGCTTTACGGATTGCAAATCATTCAAGCTATAGAAGAAGTAAGCGGAGGAAAGCGAAAATTAGGAGTTGGGTCGTTATATCCAACCCTGCATAGAATGGAGAAAAAAGGTTTTGTTAAATCAAAATGGGGTGATGACCGCCTTGAAGAAAGAGGTGGAGCGCGGCGCAAATATTACCAAATCACTGGTTTGGGTAAAAGGGTACTTAAAGAAACGCAACAATTTCGTATTAATTTAACCTCGTGGCAACCTACATTTGAGAGTATTTAAAGTTATGAATAAATTATTTACAAAAAACTTTAAATGTGCTTGTTACTTTTACTTAATTTTGTTAATTAGTGCAGTACGAGAAACATTTATAAGACAAAAAGATTCCGAAAACGATGCTATTGATAGAGCCTGGAAGAATAAAAATGAAGAAATTTTGCGGCATACCTTTTTGAAGCGACTAAAATATCTACCACTTACCTTTGGTTTTACAGCATTGTTAGTTATCAGTGTTTCCCAGCAACCTACTAATTTGCTTATTGCAATTATCAGAATGATTAACCTGAGTTCATTAGTTATGATTTTTGGGATCGCACCAATGGTATTTTTGTGGAAAATTGGGAAATTTCCTTCATTTTTACATTACTTAGTATCTAAAGAGTATTTAGAAGCATCCCAAGGAGATATGAAAGAAAGTAATTTTCTTTTAATTGAACAAGGTTGTCCTCAGTGGAAGGTAAAGCTAATTAGTTTTCAACAAATATTTATTCTTGTTTTTTTATCTTCTTATTATCGAACCCAAGACTTAATTTTGTCAATTGGTAGCAAAATAATTTCCCGATAATTTAGTAGAACAGAAAAATACGAAGGTGATATTAAAACAATGGAACCGTCTATCGAATGCACTTTAGAGTTAGCTTACCGGATTGATATAGCTCCTAAGTATCTTAACCATATACGTGCAAAACTGGGTTGTCATTCTTACTGGTGGGAGTATCTTCACGAAATTGGTCATTATGCAGTTAAACCAAACGAATATATTGAATATTGGTGGGAACATAAAGCACCCGGAGGTGTACCCAATATGAATTGGTTTTATCAAGATGGAGTACCTGTAGATTATTCTTATCGTAATTTTAATTCAAATGACATTACACCCGATGAATATGGGGTTAGTGCATGGGCGTTGTCAGCAATTACAATGTATAATTGGAGACATCCTCGATGTTCACCTAATTGGGAAAAATACGTTACAAAAAAGCAAAAAAAACGTTTTTGGTCTTGTTCAAAGTATGATCTCAAAAGCGATCGCCATCCTCTTCATAGCGATGGTTTTGAACAGTTAAAAGCTGTAGGTATTGATTTCAGCCGTAACGATTTACGTTATTTACGTCCAAACGTGAAAATAAGCATCGCAGCACAACCTACGATCGCTCGTTGCTTTACTTGAGCATGAATCAAACAGTTAGAAACTTGGAAATATGGTTCGCCTCAAATGTTTTTCTAAATACTTAAACTTTGTGCTAATCTAACTGTTTGTACCTGGTCTAACTCTAGCATTGTACATTAAGCTGAAAAAATATTGAGTGGTGTTGAGAGCAGCCTCCCATCCCAAAATTCATTACAATCATTTACAATTAGCTACCACATAGCCAAATCCTGCTTTACCCTGTTTTGTGGTTATCTATACTCTCTTAACAAACATTTATACATGATTGCTCTACGTCCTCATCAAAAAGCCAAAGCCCTCAAACCCGGTAGCCGTCGCCCTGCGAAGGAACTTTGTAGTGAGTGCGGACTTTGCGATACATATTATGTGCATTATGTCAAGGAAGCTTGCGCTTTTCTTAATCAACAAGTTGCCGAATTGGAAGCCGAGGCACATGGGCGCAGTCGCAATTTAGACGACGCTGACGACTGGTATTTCGGTGTGCGTCAGGAAATGATGGCGGCGAGGAAAAAACAGCCCATAGAGGGCGCACAATGGACGGGTATTGTTAGCAGTATTGCTTGCGAAATGCTTAACCAAGGCAAAGTTGAAGGCGTGGTCTGCGTTCAGAATACCAAAGAAGACCGCTTTCAACCAATGCCAGTAATAGCAAGAACGCCGGAAGAAGTGTTAGCAGCGAGAGTAAATAAACCTACCTTATCGCCGAATCTTTCTGTTTTGGAACAAGTGGAAAAATCGGGTATGAAGCGGTTATTAGTAATTGGCGTTGGCTGTCAAATTCAAGCATTACGGGCAGTTGAGAAAGAATTAGGTTTAGAAAAGCTTTATGTTTTGGGGACACCTTGTGTGGATAATGTGACTCGTGCGGGGTTACAAAAATTCTTGGAAACGACAAGTAAGTCTCCTGATACGGTGGTGCATTATGAATTTATGCAAGATTTTCGGGTACATTTTAAACACGAAGATGGTTCAATTGAAAAAGTACCTTTTTTTGGTTTGAAAACTAATCAATTAAAAGATGTTTTTGCTCCTTCTTGTATGAGTTGTTTTGACTATGTAAATTCATTGGCAGATTTGGTTGTGGGTTATATGGGCGCACCTTTTGGTTGGCAATGGATTTTGGTGCGAAATAATACTGGTCAGGAAATGCTGGAGTTAGTTAAAAATCAACTTGATGTGCAGCCTGTGATGTCTTCGGGTTCTCGTCAACAAGCGGTGCAACAAAGTATTCCGGCTTACGATAAAGGTGTGACTTTGCCGATGTGGGCGGCGAAATTAATGGGAGTTGTGATTGAAAAAATTGGTCCGAAGGGTTTGGAATATGCGCGTTTTTCGATTGATTCTCACTTTACTAGGAATTATTTATATCTGAAGCGCAATCATCCGGAAAAGTTAGCGGCGCACGTCCCTGAATATGCTAAACGTATTGTTGGGCAATATGAATTACCTGAGTGATTGGGATTGGGGATTGGGGGAATTGGAGGTGTTGGGGGAATTGGAGGTGTTGGGGGAATTGGAGGTGT
>JAWQFW010000258.1:0-7456 GCA_035968095.1 Oscillatoria sp. PMC 1068.18 | reverse complement strand
TCGGTGCTGTTATCAGCAGGTATTTCTCCTTGTTGAAGAATTTTTTGATATAAAGTCAGTAATTTTAAGCTATGATTGCCTTTTTCCAATAAACGAGAACGAATTGAGCGCAAATGTTCTGGTTCGTCTTGTGTTTCCCAGTTTTCAATGATTTGGGAGCGCACAATTTTTTCGATTATTTTTATTTCTTCTCCTGACGGAATAAAATCATGATTGTTTTGGACTAAATGACAGATTTTTTGCGTTAAAAAAGGTTTACCTCCTGTCCAGGCTAAAATGATTTTCAATACTGCTAAAGGATTATCGGCTTTTTTTACTAATCCTCTTGCTAAACCAGCACATTCACCTAAGCGAAAACCTGTGAGACGAATAGGAACACCAATATTAAATGGAGTAGCATCTTTATCGGTAATTAATTCTGAGGGGGTTGCTACACCTAATAATACCCAAGTCAGGCGTTGATATTCTGGTTTGTAGGCACGTTTATTATAACAAGCTCGAATCAAGGCGAAAAAATCATCAACTGGGAAATTTAAGCTGAGAATACTATCAATTTCATCAACAAAAATTACTAATTCTTCTTGAATTTCTTGAAGTAAAATTTCTTGTAAGAAGGTATCTAAACGTTGGACAGGAGAGAGAAATTCTCGCTGACACCACCAATTTCCTAAATCAATTTTTTCTAAGGTCTGAAAACTACTAGCTAAGGTATAACTAATGCCTGCATACCATTGATCTGAAGTAATATTTTGACTACCAATTGCGGTTAAATCTATCGCTACGCAAGCAATACCTTGACTTTGGAGTCTTTGCATAGTTCGCACTCGCAAACTCGATTTTCCCATTTGTCTGGAATTGAGAACGTAGCAAAAATCTCCTGCTTTTATTCCTTGATATAGTTCAGCATCAGCCTTTCTAATGGTGTAAGTTGGTGAGTTTACGGGTAAACTACCGCCGACTTGATAACTATAGGCTGAGTTAGATGATAACTCCATCGATGCACCTCAATCTGGTTTGTATTCTCAACCTAAACATGATTTTTCCTAGCTTATCTTTATTTATTCTTTTTGCCAACGTTTTCTAGCTTGTGAATGGGAATTAGTTTTTGCTGACTATTTCGAGAGATGCTAAATTAAATTGAAAATATTGGCGGTAAAGCTGAGAACGTGGTGTGACTCGATTTCCTTGTAGGTTTACTAATCCTAAACTGTGCAATTTGAATGATTCCATTGATTCTAATTGTACTGGAGTATCACTATTAACTACTATTTTTAAGGCGGCGGCTAATTCGGGATGTTGTTCTAAATTCCATAAATGTCGTCGGAGATGGTCGTGATATAATCCGGAGTTTGTCGCGGCAGTTTTGAGGAGTTCGGTTAAGGTGATTTCTTGGCGAGAAAGATGGTAAAGTGCGAGGCGAATTAAATAAGGATGTCCTCCAACTAAACTCATGAGTTGGTCAATTTGTTTTTGTGACCATGCTAATCCGTGTCGTCCGGCTAAATCGGCTACCATTTCTGGTTTAAATTCGGATAATTCTACGGGAAGTCCGACGTTAAAGGGGGATTGGTTAATATCCATTGGGACGTAAACTTCGGTGGAGTGAACGACAATTAAACGTAGTTTTTTCCAAATTTCTCGATTTTTGGCTTCTTCGTGCCAAGCTCGTAATAAACCGAAGAAGTCGGCGGCAATTTCGGGATATTTAAAGATTACGTCGAGTTCGTCTAAACCTAAAACTAAAACGGAGTTGATGTTGGCGAGAAGGTATTTTTCAAAGTAAGATTTGCAGGCGACTTTGTAACCGAAAAGACTATGCCAGTATTCGTCTAAGCAGTCGGGGAGTTGGAGTTGGAGTGCAACATTAATGCTAAACCATTTTAAGAATAATTCTAGGTCGCGAAAAATTTTGCGGTCGGCGAGTTGAAAGCTTAAGGGAACGGTGGCGTATCCTTGAAGTTGGGCGTGGTGCATTATTCTTGCCATTAAAGAGGTTTTACCCATTTGTCTGGGTGCTTTGATGCGAATTAATGCCCCAGGTTTGCTGATGGCTTCGTAGGAGCGGCGATCGCTGCGGGGTCTTTCGATGTAAAATGCGGAGGCGAGTTCTACTTGTCCGCGTGGTAGTTCGGGTTCGGCGACGGGTTGGGGTGGGCGGTTGGGTATCGCTGCGTAGGGACTGATAAATTGGTTTGGGGTTGTGGGTTGGAGTGGTGCTGTTTCGAGGATATTTCCTTTGGCTGCGAGCAATTCAAAGACGTTTTGAATTGTGTTTGGTGTGTCTGCGGGTTGGTTCCATTCGAGTAATGGTGTGCCTTGTAAGTAACCTCGCAAATCGTGGTTCAGTAAGTTTAAGGGACAATTGAGGCGAATAGAAACGATCGCTGGTTTGGAGTCACTTTTGCTCTCTCGTAAGGTTTTTACCAGTCGCACTTCTTCTGTCACCATTTCGCTACAAGCGGCTAAGGGTGATAAAAGTAGTAACAAGCAGTCGCAGTTGTTGAGGGCGCTGTAAAGTAATTGTAAGCCGTTGACGGCACTTCGCAGACTGTTGTTGGCGAGTACCAGTTCGTATCCTTGGTTTTTTAGGGCGGTTTCTAGTTGCGATCTTACGTCTATTTGTGCTTCGCTAATTTGATGGTAACTGAGAACAATTTTGAACCCGGATGGGTTTTGTTGTTGGCTACCGTTGAATAAATCTGGTCTATACTTGGCAAACAGAGAGATTAATTCCGGACGATGAGAGCAACCGGAATCTTCCCGACTCGAAAGAGCAAAAGCTTTGCAAATATTTTCGACGTGCTTACGGACGGTATCTTTAGTAATATGCAATTGTGAGGCGATCGCCGGATCTTTCTCTCCGGCTAAAACTTTGAGTAAGACTTCTTCTTGTCTGGGGGTGAGACTGACGAAGGCTTGGGTGAACTCGACTTGATTCATGGTTGGCGCGTCAGGTGATTGCTAGTTTAGCTTTCTTGTTCTAGTTGTACACTTAAACTTGGCAGTTGTGAGGCGATCGTGGAGACAATTTTCACAGGTGTGGATGGGCTTGGTGACGCTTTCGATGATCCTCATCAATGATCTCGATCTAGTTAGGGAATCTCGCTGATTTTTTTCTGCTAGTGAAATTCCCCGATCTGGCGCTGGGCTTTGTGGATAATACTGAAACTATGTTAAAGTCTAATTTAGTCAACTTCTCTACTTTTTTACTGTCTCTGTTGCTTTGATACTAGCTCTACTTTACTTGTTTTCTTGCTGAGATTTTCTCTAATCAGAGGAACCTCAATTTGGCGATCTCGACGATCGCGGAAATACCATCTAGAATCTTGGATACAGGAAATTTTCCTCAATCTCGTCAAAATATTTAGGGATTTTCCTGCAACTAATTTCTTGTCGCAAGGACGCATTTACCAAAAATTCACCTTCACCAGTTGATTTGGGAGTAAATCAAGCCAGGAAACCGAGCGATCGCTAACTATTCTTAACTGTCACCCAAACAGTTAACAAATGTTACTTAAAAAAAATTAATAATTATTTAGATAACTCAAGCGGGTTTGGACTTGGGGGCGTAGCATTTACCTAGGTGAATCTTTTCCCTCCATTACGCTTGCTGACTACCAACAACAAGCTCTCGGAGTCGGATTTCTGACACTGAGCCAAGTAATTTTGTCCTAAAAATCAGTAAATGTCCCGAAAAGATCGTTAAGAGTCCTGGAAAAAGGCTTTACCCCAGGAAGGATTTATTTCTTCCGTGTGTCTAAAGAGGATTAAAAGTTATGATGCAACAACCAGTGCAACTTTGTTCAACTACCCCAGAATTGTTACCACTCAACAATTCGGCTCCTACTGCTGACAGAATGAGCATTAAGATACTCAAAAAACAATTACTGACTCAAGCGACTAAATTATCTTTTCGCACGCAAATTTTCCTAGGATTTCTCCTGGTGGCTGTAGTTCCAATTATCATTCTGAGTTTTGCCAATCAAATCACTTCCAACCAACTAATGTTTTGGGGATTAGTAGCCGTAACAACTCTTAGCAGTTTCACCTTAGCCGTGAAGATGGCAGATTTATATTCCCCAGCGATCGCTACTTTACACCAAATTAGCTCCAGCCGAGAAACTATTTCCACTCTCGAAGCCCAAATAACCGAATTAACCCAAGCCCAAGCCAAAGCCGAAGCCGCAGACAAAGCCAAAACTAGCTTTCTTGCCAATTTTAGCCACGAATTACGCTCTCCTCTCAACGCTATTATTGGTTTTGCGAGATTGCTCGAAAGAGATCCTCACTTCTCTTTAGAACAACGAGAAAATGTCAACATTATTAGCCGCAGTGCCGAGCATTTACTCGCTTTAATTAATAACATTTTAGATTTAGCCAAAATCGAAGCCGGAAAAACGGTTCTCCATCTCAACAATTTTGACCTCTATCGTCTCTTAAAAGATTTAGAGGATATGTTCCATCTACGGGCGGAAACTCAGCGCCTAGATTTGCATTTTCTCAATAGTGAAGATGTTCCTCGTTATATCTATGCTGACGAAATTAAACTACGTCAAGTTTTAATTAATCTGATTCATAATGCGGTAAAATTTACCTCTCAAGGAAGAGTAATCGTTACAGTCAAACTCAGCGATCGCCAAAACTCAAAAATCACTTTCAGCATCGAAGATACTGGTGTCGGAATCGCCCCAGAAGAACAAGATCGACTCTTTCAAGCTTTTAGCCAAACCAAATCAGGAGAAAACTTAAAACAAGGAACAGGTTTAGGTTTAGCAATTAGCCGTAACTTCATTCAACTCATGGGTGGTGAGATTCATTTCCGAAGTGAAGTTGGGAAAGGGACAACTTTCTTTTTTGAGATTCCTGTAGATATAGTTGAAGCTAAAGATCTCACCAAAGTCCACGATCGCCCTGGAGTCGCTTTCGCACCTGATGTCAACGAATATCTCGGAGTATCTTATATTTATCAGGAATTTTTTAGCGATCGTCTGCACTCTTCCCTCACTCCTGTAACTACTCAAGATTTAGAAATCTTACCTAAGAAATGGCGATCGCGTTTACATCAAGCTACCCTTGAAGGAGATATAACCCTAATTGAGTCTTTGATTGAGGAAATCCAACCTCAAGACGAAGCTATTGCTCGAACCTTACTAGATTTAGCCGCTCGATATCAGTTCGAGCAACTCTTAAGTTTAACCGCAGTTTCTCATGAATCAAGCACAATCGCTGCCGTCTCAAGAAAACATCTTAGTAGTTGACGATCACCCAGTTAATTTAAAGTTATTAACCGAACTTTTATCTGAGCAGGGTTATCACGTTAGAGTCGCACCAAACGGTAAATTAGCTCTTCAATCAGTACAAGCAAATTTTCCTGATTTAATTATCTTAGACCTGATTATGCCAGAAATGGACGGCTACCAAGTCTGCAAACAACTCAAAGCTAATCCAGAAACTGAGCATATACCAGTTATTTTTTTGACTGCGGTAAATGAAGCAATTGATAAAGTCAAAGCTTTCACTCTCGGTGGAGTCGATTATATTACCAAACCTTTTGAAGAAGAAGAAGTTTTAGCTCGCGTCGAAAACCATTTACGCTTGCGATCGCTTCAGTTAGAATTGGAACAACGCAACAATTTACTCCGAAAGCAAGAAGCAGAAATTCGACTTTTATTAATCATTATTCAAAAAATTAATCAAGCAGAAGATATTCACTCAGCTTTAGCTGATATCTTACCCTTAGTTTGTCTAACAATCCATTGGGATTATGCAGAAGCTTGGATTCCTAATCAAGCTCAGACACACTTAC
Source organism: Oscillatoria sp. PMC 1068.18 (assembly GCA_035968095.1). GTDB lineage: Bacteria > Cyanobacteriota > Cyanobacteriia > Cyanobacteriales > SIO1D9 > IIICB1. Next base: position 1,650 of record JAWQFW010000258.1, on the reverse strand, counting down.
AATGCAGCCAAAGTCACTATAGTCGTGACCCTAGTTTTGCTAGTTTTCACCACCAAAGTCAAAAATATTGTCTCAATATTCAAGATAGTTTAATTAACCAAATTTTTGACTCAAAAAAGCCGCTTTGGACTCCAGATATAGAGCGCGAAAATTGGCAAAATTTTTTTCGCTTTCAACAAGCAATTGCGGCTGGTTTCCGAGCAGCAGGTGTAGTTCCAATCATCGGTGAAAACCAAGTTTTAGCAATCTTATTTTTCTTTAAACAAAAGCCTTTTTCCAAAAACTCTTGGTTAATCCAATTAGTAAGCGGTGTCGCAACTCAGTTAGGTTCGTTTATGCAACGGAAACAGGTTCAAGATGAGTTGAAAAGTCAAAAAGAACAAACCGAACGCTTACTCTTAAATATTTTACCGCGTCCAGTGGCTCTCCGTTTACAAAGTAATGCGGAAATTATTGCTGATGATTACGCTGATGCGAGTGTTTTGTTTGCTGATTTAGTGGGTTTTACTGCCTTTTCTGCTCAAAAAACGTCCACAGAATTAATTGAAGTTCTTAATGAAATTTTTAGCCGTTTCGATCAGTTAACAGAAAAATATAACTTAGAAAAAATTAAAACTATTGGTGATGCTTATATGGTAGTGGGGAATTTACCCGATCATAACCTGAATCATGCCAGCGCGATCGCGCAAATGGCTCTGGAAATGCAAGCTAGTATTGCTGATTTTAGCCAGAAAACTCACGAAAATTTTCAACTGCGAATTGGAATTAATCTTGGTCCAGTGGTAGCTGGAGTTATTGGTAAGACTAAGTTTATTTACGATCTTTGGGGTGATACAGTTAATGTGGCTTCGCGGATGGAATCTAGCGGTGTTCCTGGTAAAATTCAGGTCACAGAAACAGTTTATGAGCGCTTAAAAGAGCAATTTAAGTTTCAGTTTCGGGGGTCAGTTCCAATTAAAGGTAAAGGTGAAATGACTACTTATTTTTTAGTTGACAAAAGTAACTTTCTCCAAAATTTAGCAACGAAGTTTCCTGCATAGTAGCTCCTGAAGCGAGCGCTCATGCCACAAGTTTAAGTTGAATCTTTTTGCTTATTCTTAATTTTCGTTTAGATTCATTTCTGCTTCAGAATTAAGTCGATAATCTTTACAGTTAGTAGCTTCTTTGGTCAGCACTAAATCAGGTCGCACTGCACACTTTAAATAAGGATTATTCTCAAAATAAACACATTTACTACAAGGTAGTTTGCGGCTAATTTTATCAAGTTTACCAAGACGCTTTTGCAGAATATTATTAAACTTTATTGCTACAAAAATACCCATTAATCCTACTAATAATGGTACTGCTGTCGGTAGTGATAAAATATTATTATTGTCTTCTCTGACTTGGTTTTGCGTTTGATTAAAAGATTTTTCAATAACCAAGTTTGGCTTACTAAAGTCTTTATTGGGATCTAAATGTTGAGTTGCAAATTGTTTTAAATTCATTTTTTTGCTAATTTAGTTTACCTAATTTTGCGCCCAGAATTTTAGTTTTTCCAGAATTATAACGATCATTCTTTCCTGAAAGTAAGTCAATGATATAAGCTGCGCTCTAGCTAATCTTTACTCAAGCGCTTCTTCCTGGTTTCTTTATTTATTTAATTAAGAT
>JAWQFW010000257.1:0-7520 GCA_035968095.1 Oscillatoria sp. PMC 1068.18 | reverse complement strand
ATTTTTAAGAACATTCTCTTTAGTTATTTAGCTAAAATTCAAAACTAAGTTGCCAACTTTTTAAGTTCTTCATTATAAGATAATAAAAAAAGTAATTTTTGGCAACTGGTGAATTTACGGATTTTGAAACTTATCCAAAACTTAATTTTTTTAGTAAATAGCTTCGGGTAATTCAATTTTGAAGACTTGAGCAACAGAAATTTCTGGAGAATGAGTTGCCACGACAACTGCTCCTAAACGAGTGTCGTAACAACCTACCCAGGCGGCGGGATGGCATTCGTGAACGAGGTAGCCATAACACCAAATTGGTGCTTTTCCTTCGATAACTATGCCTTGGGAAAAATCAATTCCTCGTGGTAATTTTAATCCTTTTAAATCGGTGGGAGTAATTATGCCGTTTTCGTTGGTAATTTCGATGTGTAAATGTTGATAAGGTAGATTGTGTTTGGTTTGGTGGGGAATGACTTTTAGTTGAATTGCGCTCATGATAATTTTAAGATTAGTTGTTTACTAATTTAACATGATAATTGATAGTTAAAGATTTGAGTTAATGATTTTTGTTTTGCGCTAAGACGGAAATTCGCAAAGAAAGATCGCTAAGTTACTATTATCCTAGTTGAATTATTTTCTGAGCCGATCGCGTAATTCATACCCAGCGAGTAAGACTACGCCGATACTTAGGGGTAATAAGTAGTATACTGCTCGGTAGGCGAGTAAGGAGGCGATCGCTGCATCTGGTTTGACTTGGGGTTGTAACAAGAAGATGATAACTGTTTCAAACACACCTAAACCACCGGGAATGTGGCTAATTATGCCGCTTAATTGGGCTAATAAATAAATGCTAAAAAAGGCGGGGAAAGATAATCCGGGTGAGATTAGTAAAGTGTACAAAACTCCCGCCGCGATCGCCCAATCCAATCCGCAAATACTGATTTGGGCTAGGGATAGTTGCAAAGATGGAATCCGGAAGACATGATTTTTGATGTGTAAAGCACGGTTGTGAGTTAAAATACTTAAGATTAAGTAGGCGATCGCTAAACTTAAGAAAATTCCTCCGATAATTTGCATCGATGCAAAAGATAAATCAATTATTGCAGGTATAGCCAATGGTTGCGTAACGAATAAAACTCCGCCCACTGCACACATTCCCACCCAAAAGCTGAGATTACCATAAGCGATTATTTGCGCGATCGCCACTTTCGACAATCCCCACGCGGAATAAAGACGGTAGCGAATTGCACTTCCCGTCACCAACGCAAACCCTAAACTATTGCTAATCGTGACGCTAGTAAAGGCTGCGAGAGTCGTTTTATACCAAGGTAGAGGATAGCGTACATAACGTACTGCTAAAGCATCCGAGATTGTCATGATCCCATAACCGAGAGCAGCTAGCAAGATTGAGAATAATAAGCGCGCGATCGGTAAATTAACTAAACTGTTAGCAATATCCTGATAATTATAGGCTTTTAGTTCGCGAGAAATTGCCCACCAACAAAGACTTAACAACAATACACTAAACAAAACCGTTCCTAAATAGGAAACGTACTTCTTCTTCATTTATTTTTCCATTCTTTAGCAGGATCATTTCTAAGATAGCTAAAATAGAGAAGAAGTATACACAAGCGTAAAATGACAAATTTAAGCCAAGATAGTCTAATTTCACTTTCTAATATTTCTCAACCTGACGTAGAAAACTTGCAAAGGCTGTACACATTCCGAAAACCGACAGAAGTATTGACATTTTTAGATCGAAATTCCTTTCTAGTTTCCTTATTATTAGAAGCATACAACCACATTCGCTCACGCTTTCCTAATGCAGAGTTATTTCTCGAATACGTCCCCGATCCAGAAATCGACGATCCTCAGTTAGTAGTTTATATTGCCACATCAATTGTTAACCGTCAACAAGCAATTGATAATCTCGAACAAATAGATGAAGACTGGTGGCTAAATGTTTCAGATCGAACTCAGGAAAAAATTTATATAACTTTAGATTAAGAATGACTTTTAATTGGTTAGAATATCTAATTTTGGCACAAAAATTAGCTGGAACCAGGGAAAATCCAGCTAACGAAGCTGAAATGCGTTCTGCTATTAGTCGAGCATACTATGCAGCAATGATTCAATCGCGTAACTTTTTATTCGAGCGAGATAAGCTACTTATTCCTACTCAAAATACCCACCAATATGTGATGAATCAGTATAGAAATAGTTCTAACAAAAACCGTAAAAAAATAGGTGAAAGATTGCGACGTTTACGAGGTTATCGTAATCAAGCTGATTATGATGATACTGTTAAAAACTTATCTAATAAAACCCAGGAAGCACTAACTTTGGCTAGACGGATTATTTCTGGATTAGACAGTCTTTAAAAGCTTATTATCAATTAAGCAACACTTGTGTTAGGTTTACAACCTAATACCAAAAAAGTAGTTCCCTCATTCCAAACTCCCTCTCCTGTAGCTAATACTTCTAATTCTGATTCAAATTCTTGCTTAATTTTTGCTACTTTTGAATCTGAAAATTGCGACAGTGGATGAGGATCATTTCCTGGTGTCGGATAATCAACTAAATTCCACCTTTTTTTCGCTTCTTCTAAACTTACATAGTTTCCGTATTGCTCAGTCTTAATTTCCCTTGGTTCTAAACCAGCTTTTTCGAGTAATTGACGATATTTCTCGACGCTATTTATTGAATCTGCTAATTCAAATAATGACATATTTGTCTCATATTTTTGCAATATTTCTTGTAAAATATTCATCGCGGCAAAACCTTTATCCGCCATGCTATGGAGTCCAATTATTCCTCCTGGTTTAAGCAACTGATACCAAATTTTTAATGTTGCTTCTTTCTCAGGAAATAAAGGGAACGCATTTGCACACAAAATCCGATCAAAGCTATTCGCTGGAAAATCTAATAATTCTCCATCAGCAAGGATAAATTCTACATTTTTTTGGTTGAAATTTTCAGCTTTGTTTCTCGCTTCTTCGAGCATTTCTGGAGCAATATCTACGCCGATAACTCGACCAGAATTACCGATAATTTGAGCAACTTCCAAGGCTACATGACCAGTTCCCGTTGCTATGTCTAAAACTGTTTGTCCGGGACTAATTTGTGCAGCTTCTACCAAACGATGAGTAATTCGAGGATGCCATTTACTTTCGTCGTAATTTTTGCTACGTCGATTGTAAATTTCTGCTAGTTGTTGTTTGTAATTATCTAATTTTAAGTCATTCATGAAAATTTAGGTGAGAGATGAAACTATAAATATTATACAAAAAATAGCCCGACGACTAAAGTCGCGGCTACAGGGACAAAGCCCGCCTTCGCGGGCTAAGTGGTTGATTTAAGGCTAAGGTATAAGTTAACTATTGTCGCAAGTCATAGCTTTTTTTGTTTGTTTAACTTTTAGCAGCGAACTTGGGTTTTCGAGGGTAGTTTTTGTGCAAATCACAACCAAGTTTTACGTTTGTTCATAAAGAGGGCGATAGATAGATTAGCCCTAGTAATTTACCATAAAATAGTTTAGCCCGCGAAGGCGGGCTTTGTCTGTGTAGCCGCGACTTTAGTCGTCGAGCTATTTAAAATTGATTCCGTGTAGCTGCTTCAATTCCTTTTTTTAGTTGTTTACGTTTGAGCAGCGAACTTGCACTGAAAACACAAAAAGCTAGGAAACTCAAAACTGAAGTTGGTTCGGGTACTTTTTGAGAAGGATCTTCCGGTGTATATCCAAAGGGAGTTGTGCTTATTTCCACGTAATCTATTGCGACATAAGGTTCTGGTTTTCCATTACTCGTAGTAAAATTTAGTGCGAGATAACCATCATAACCTGTAGCATCTTCTGACAAAGAAAAGATATCATTAAAAGCAACTTCTGCAAATCCTCCTAAGATTTGACCATCTTGATTATCATGATCTATCTCTGGCAATCGTTGCACAAACTTTGAACCATCTTGACGAGTAAATTTTACTTTTCCGGGAACTCCCAAATCACCATAGGTAAAGTTTAAAAAGAGGGGAATATCGGGAATAATATCGGCACTATCAACAAAAAAGTCAAAGATTAATTCGGCTTTGTGAAACCTTAAACCCTTTTCTCCGTTTGGTTGATATCCTTCTGACAAAGAAACATCAGTGAAGCGCGAACCTTTAGTTCCAATATTAGTAAAACCGCTACCTGTAACCGCAGTATTATTTTTCTCTTCAATTGAACGATAATCGAAATTGTCTCCGTTCCTAGCTTGGGTTAAACCACTTTGGTTGCGGTCTGGGAGAAAGTCACCAAAACCGAGTACACCGACTCCATCTATATTTACTGGGTCGCCATTAGCATTATAATATCCTGCGCCGTCACCATAACCAAAACCATCGACATCGCCAATCCGAATTTGGGTAAAAGATGCAGCTTCGGCTGAGGAAACAAAGATGATTGTTCCCGAAGCAACTATTGCTAGTTGCAGTGTGGTTATTGATAATTTATCGATCTTCATAGAACTGTTTCTCCTGCAAGAAATATGAGTTGTTCTATTTGGTTCTCGATTTTTGAGGGTGATTTTTGTGCGAATCGCGCCAAAGTTTTACATTTGTTCATAAAGCTTCTCGGAGAATAATAGCCCGACGACTCAAGTCGCGGCTACACAGACAAAGCCCGCCTTCGCGGGCTAAGTTGTTGATTTAAGGCTAAGGTATAAGTTAACTATTGTCGCAAGTAATCGCTTTTTTGCTTGTTTAACTTTGAGCCGTGAATTTTTATTTTTGAGGGTAGTTTTTGTACGAATTGCTGCTAATTTTTACATTTGTTCACAAATAGGACGACAGATAGATTAAGTCTAGTAATTTACAATAAAATAATTTAGCCCGCGAAAGCGGGCTTTGTTCGTGTAGCCGCGACTTGAGTCGTCGGGCTAGGGGAAATTGATCTTCGTATGGTCGATTGTCAAAATATTATTTAACGACTAAACTTTAATTCCCTTGCTTCACCATCATCAACAAAACGCTTCTCACCAATACCAACTAATTCAACAATAATTTCTCGCTTCGGTGGTAGCCAATTTCCGATTCTTTTTTCTACCTCAAAAATAATTTCTTTCGACTCTTCTCGAACGCGATAGGTAGTTTTGCAAAATGCACCTTGTTGATAGTCGAAACTGTCACCATCGTCTTCGTGAAGCGTAAATTCTCCTACACCGGGATAGACGCGCAAAGTTAATTCTTCCACTGGATATTCATCGACGTATTGCATAACAGGTTGCAAAGGAATAATTGCACCAGCAGGAGCAAAAAGCGGCATTTTTGTTAAGGGTGCATCGGCTAAAATATGCTTTCCTCCAGTGAATTCTTCCCCACTCCACCAGTCATACCATTTACCTGCGGGTAAATAGACTGCGCGACATTTGACACCGGGACGATATACTGGTGCAGCCATGATATTTGCACCTAATAATAGTTGATCCTCAAGCTGAGATAGGTTTTTGTCGCTCGGATATTGATAAACTAAAGGACGTAAAATTGGCGCACCTGTGCTTGCTGCTTCCCAAAATAAGGTATAAAGATAAGGTAGTAAGCGATAACGCAGTTGGATATATTCGCGACAAATATTTTCGATCTCGGTTCCGAACATCCAAGGTTCTTGTTGGTTTGTGGACATGGCTGAATGCGATCGCATTAACGGATAAAGTATTCCTACTTGTATCCACCGCGCAAATAGTTCCCCAGTCGCATTTCCAGCAAATCCACCAATGTCTGCACCGACGAAACTTACTCCCGACAACCCTAAGTTACACAACATTGGTAAAGACATTTCCAAGTATTCCCACAAGGAAAAGTTATCTCCAGTCCAAACTGCTGAGTAACGTTGAATACCTGCATAACCCGAACGAGTTAACAAAAACGATCGCTGATTGGGACGCAATTTTTTTAACCCTGCATAGGTCGCTTCTCCCATCATTAAACCATACAAATTATGGCTTTCTGCATGGTTGGTTCGCGCTTCTGCTGTACCTTGGGGTGTATCGAGAGGAAAGAAAATTTTCTCCCCACCATCACCAAAAGGACGATTCGCGATCGAAGGTTCATTCATATCATTCCAAATACCTGCAATCCCGATTTCTGTTAAACTTTGATGCAATTCTCCCCACCATTTTTGGACTTCGGAAGAAATAAAGTCAGGAAACACTGCTTTATCGGGCCAAACGTAGCCATAAAATAATTCTCCGTCTGTTTTTCTGACGAAATAATTGTTAGCTAATCCTTCATCAAATACATGATAATCTGCTTCGGGTTCGTACTTAACTCCAGAATCAATAATTGTCACGACATTAAAGCCTTGTTCTTGAAGTTCCTGCAACATTTGTTTCGGTTCAGCAAAGCGTTTGGGACTCCAAGTAAAGACTCGATATCCTCTCATATAATCGATGTCTAAATGAATCACATCGCAGGGAATTTCTCGCTGACGAAATTCGCGGGCTAAGTCTTTAACTACGGTTTCGGATTCGTAACTCCAACGACACTGATGATAACCTAATGCCCATTTCGGGGGTAAAGGCATTCTTCCGGTTAATTGAGTATAAGTTTCGAGGATTTTTTCTGGGGTTGCACCGTAAATAAGGTAATAGTCTAGTTCGGTTGTTTGGCTTTGGATTTGAATTACTTCTGGTTGAGCAATACCTAGATCGAATTGACTCCAATAAGTGCTATTTAAAAATAGTCCATAACTAACTTCTGAACGCACGGCTAGGTAAAAGGGAATTGCTTGATACATCGGATCTGTAAGAGATGTGTAATCAAGGGCATCTGTAGTCCACATTGTTCGTTTTTGCCCCAGTTGATCGAGCAATCCGGGTGGTTCTCCTAAGCCATAAATGTGTTCGTTTTGCTCTATTTTTTTCCAAAGAAAAATTTCTCCATCTCGCCATCCCATGTTATCTGAGGTGTCGCTAGCAAAGGGATGATTTTCTTGGTCGAAATATTCGATTTTGACTGGTTGGCGCTGAATTTGGACGCGGATTTCGGCGGTAATTATTGTTAGGTGAGTCTCGGTTTCTTGGATTTCAAATTCGACGGGCGACCAGGCTTCATCTGCTAGTGTTACTGACCAAGGACGACGGGGTTTTAGTTCTCCTTTGGGGGCGAGACGTACTCGGATTAGGTTATTAGCTAATACTCTGATTGTGAGGAGTTCGCCGTTATTACATTTGCAGTCTATTCCTTGTTCTATTTTGGTATAGTTTTTGAGGCTGGTTGCTGTTTTCCAAAGGGTTTCTGCTACTGGTAGTTGTCCGAAATATTGGGGCATATTTTACTTAGTTTGTGGGTTTAGAGGTTGAAAGATTTGCTTGAGAGATATTTAGACATTAACGATTTTTTTGTTGAATTTTTCTTGAGTTAACTATTGCTTTTTCGCAAAAAAAAGTATATAGTTACTTTATAATGGGAATCTGAGTAGAAAAAGTTTGATGTCAAGATTTCCATTATAAACTGAACTAATCAAATAGTATCGCAAAATAGTCAATTAATCAAGC
>JAWQFW010000256.1:0-7541 GCA_035968095.1 Oscillatoria sp. PMC 1068.18 | reverse complement strand
ATCCTAAAATAATGAAGCATCATGAAAGATTTTGTGCTAATCGATCTTACTTCGTAAGCAGATGCAGTCTGGAAACATATTTCTAACTTGAGGAAATCGGAAATTTTGGCTTGGTTAAGCAAACGTGGTACAGTCGAAGAAATTCAACATTCTTTTGAGGTTAATGCTTACATCTTTCGTTCGCTAGTTGACATAGAAACTATTTTTTGCTCAAAAAATAAGCAACTTCTAATTTATCTTGGTGAAAATAATTTCTCTCAGTCGAAACGTGAGGAAACAAGCGAAAAAAGCTTAAATTTAAAGCTAGCTAAAATCTCCTCAAAATATCATATTCAGGAAAATAAATGACAACAACTAACTTAACTTCTTTACCAAAAACACAAGCCAACTTTCCTAATATTTGTGGTTACGAAATAGAAATAACTTCCGTAACTAACAATGATAAACCGATATTTCTCCCAACTACAAATCTCAAATTAGCAGATATTAACGCGGGAATGGGTTGCGCTTTACACATGCACCAACCGACAATTCCCGCAGGTGCAAATGGAGAATTAATCAGCAATCTCCAGTATATGTTTGAACATCCCCAGGAAGGAGATAATCATAATGCCGAACCTTTTGCTTGGTGTTATAGTCGAATGGGCGAATTTATTCCGCAATTAGTAGCAGAAGGATCTAATCCTCGGATCATGCTTGATTATTCAGGAAATTTGTTGTGGGGATTGCAACAAATGCAACGAGAAGATATTCTGAATAATCTCAAAAAAATCACTTGCGAACCTCAGTACCAACCTCATGTAGAATGGTTAGGAACAATGTGGAGTCATGCAGTGATCCCCTCTACTCCTATACCGGATCTCAAGCTTCACATTCAAGCTTGGCAACATCATTTTGCGGCTATCTTTGGTTATGATGCGCTTAAGCGAGTTAAAGGTTTTTCGCCGCCGGAAATGCACTTACCAAACCATCCTGATACTTTATTTGAGTATCTGAAAGCCCTCAAAGAATGCGGTTATCGATGGTTAATGGTACAAGAAGATTCGGTTGAACGTTTGGATGGTTCTAGTTTACTTGATGATGATAAATATATCCCAAATCGTCTGGTTGCGCGCAATTCTGATGGCGAAACTATCTCGATGACGGTCTTGATTAAAACCCAAGGATCTGATACAAAATTAGTAGGGCAAATGCAGCCTTATTATCAGGCGAAAGGACGCGGAAAACAACAAATTGGCAACATTAGTGTTCCGTCGTTAGTTACGCAAATTGCCGATGGTGAAAATGGTGGGGTAATGATGAATGAATTTCCTCGCGATTTCTTACGAGTTTGGCGGGAAATAGATGGTAAAACGGGTGTAGTGGGCTTTAACGGTACGGAATATTTAGAACTAATTGAAGCTGCGGGCGTTGATGCACAAAACTATCCTATTTGTCAAGCAGTTAATCAACATAAAATCTGGGCAAAAGTTGACCCAGATAATGCTACACCAGAGAAAGTGAATGAGGCGATCGCGCAACTCAACGAAACTGACCCTCATTTTCACACAGAAGGCGCTTCCTGGACAAACGATTTAAGTTGGGTAAAAGGCTACGAAAATGTTCTCGAACCAATGAACCAACTTAGCGCCGCTTTCCATGAAAAATATGACCCAATCTTAGCCCAAGATCCCGACATAACCAAAGATACAAAATATCAGCAAGCTTTGCTATATAACTTGTTACTACAAACCAGTTGTTTTCGCTATTGGGGACAAGGAACGTGGACAGATTATGCACGGACAATTTTTCAGAAAGGTGAAGCTTTACTGAAAGATTAAGAGTAAAATAATCTTGTAGAGATATACTCAAAAATGTCTCTACATTACCTCAGAATGTACCGGATTATCTAAAGTTTGCCAAACATTTTGTAAAAGAGGATCGAGTCCCATTCCTGCGACTGCCGAAATTCCAAAAATTGGGTCATCAGTAAAGCGTGTTAACTCTTCCTTAATTAAAGCAAAAGTTTCCGCATCAATCGCATCCAACTTATTCAAAGCAATGATTTGAGGACGAGATTCTAAACCGCGCCCATAAGCTTGTAATTCTGCTTGAATTGTCCGATAATCTCCTATAGGGTCAGCAGCAGTAAGATCGACCAAATGTAACAAAATTCGAGTTCGTTCGATGTGACGTAAAAAATCGTGTCCCAAACCAACTCCAGCACTTGCTCCCGCAATTAATCCCGGAATATCAGCAAAAACCGTACCATCACCCGTAGGTTTACGAACTACGCCCAAATTAGGAACTAAAGTAGTAAAAGGATAATCAGCAATTTTTGGACGCGCTGAAGAAACCGCCGCAATAAAAGTAGATTTCCCGGCATTTGGTAGCCCAATGATTCCTACCTCAGCTAATAATTTTAACTCCAAAATTAAGCGTTTTTGTTCACCAGGTAAACCAGGTAAAGCATATTCCGGAGCGCGGTTACTGTTACTCAAAAAATGTTTATTTCCTAAGCCACCTTTACCACCTTCAGCAACACAAAGAGTTTGCTTTGGAGTCACGAGATCGCCAATAATTTCACCAGTATCGGCATCATAAACCACAGTACCACAAGGAACTTCAATTACGATCTCGCTACCCATCGCCCCAGTACGATTACTCGGGCCACCACGCTTACCATCCTCAGCCTTAAACAACCGAGAATACTTAAAATCCAACAAAGTTTGTAAATTTTCCGCCGCTTCTAAAACAACCGAACCACCGCGTCCCCCATTTCCCCCAGCCGGACCCCCAGCCGGAACATACTTTTCTCGGCGAAAAGCGACAATTCCGTCACCTCCCTTACCAGCTTGAACTTCAATTTCCGCACGGTCTATAAATTGCATAATGAACCAATAACTTTTTGGTAGTTAATAACTAAGGAAAAACCAAATTACCGTATACGGACGCAACAAAATGCGCCCGTACAACAATTACATATACTTAGAAACATCCTCTTCGCATTCATCCGCAAGATAGGACAAAGAACGGAAGCGCAAACCAACTAATTGTTCGTAAAGAGGATTGAGTTTACACATTGGAGGAATGTGAACAATTTTATGACCAAAGAGCTTGATATCTCGTTCAAAAGGACATTGCGAAGGAACAGTTTTACAGATAAAACGTGCCAAGCGAGGATCGTCGATATCCATTTGATCCAACCACTTTTTAACTGGCTGTAAAGCATCGGAATGAGGATAGTCTGAGGTTCCTGGTGCTTGTGCTTGTGATGAGGAACTGTCTTCCTCTCCAGAGTTAATTTTTTCAGGATCGTAAAGAGTATACTCTAAAGATTTTAAAGCTTCGATTTCTAAACCTAAAGCTTCCTGAAATTCATGAACTATGAGGGCTTCTTCTACTGAATAAACACCATCAGCAACCGCGATCATGACTGCGGTTCTTAAAAAGTTTTCCGCAGCATTATGATTTCCGGCGAAAGTTTCTGCTAATTCGGTTGGGGTAATTTTATCTAGAGTATTTATGTCAGTCTCAAACGCTAAATCTTCTTCAGTTAGCTGGGCAATAAATTCTCGTTCTTCGGGGTCGAAGTGTCCATCTGCCCAAGCAATAGTTAGTAAGCCGCGCAGCCACGCAACAATTTGTTCGTTAGTGTATGGAGATTTTACGACACTCTTCATAGAAGTTTACTTTGAGTTCACTATCGACATGATGTTTGCCACATCAATCCTAACTCTAGTCTCGGATTAACTTTAGTGTGCGCGATCGCATAAACCGAACCTTTTCTGCCTTCAGATTCAGCTATCAATCACCAAATTACCCATCATTCCCAAATCTTCATGGTCAAGAATATGACAATGGTAAACCGTTTTACCTGTAAAATCGCGAAACGGTATCCGAATCCGAACAGTTTCCCCAGTACGAACTAATACTGTATCTTTCCAACTACGATAGGGTTCCGGTTGACCATTGCGACTAATAACTTGAAACGGATTGATGTGAACGTGGAAAGGATGATCCATCACCCCTGTATTACTAATTTCCCAATCTTCAACCGTATTAAGTTTAGCTTGAGTCTGAATCACATCACCTTGATAAGGTTGACCATTAATCAAAAACGTCATCCCCATCCCCGGAGTCATCCCATGATTCAGTTGAAACCGTCGCACTTGCTGAGATTCCGGTAAAACTTCTATCGTAGAAAGATTCTGCGGTAACGAAATTGGTTCAACAGCCCCATCGTAACTCATAGTAGCGAGAACCATCGGTGTTTCGCGAGATCGCCTACTGCCCCTCATGCCCCTCATCATACCGCCTCCCATCATCCCCATACCGCCGCGATCGTAGGGTAAATTAAGCAAACGATATTCTCCCGGTTCCCCATCTCCTCGAATCAAAACTTCCACTCGTTCCCCAGGAGTCAGCAGCAACTCAGACATTTCCACAGGTTTCTCTAATGCACCCCCATCAGTTGCAATTAGATAAAAAGGATGATTTTCTAAACTAAGCTGATAGAAACGAGACGGAGAAGCATTCAGAATCCGCCAGCGCACTAAGCCATTTTTAGGTATAGCAAAACGAGGATTTGTCTGACCACTAACTGTTAAAATATTTCCTTCTCGTCCGGTCATAATTGACATTTGCGCCGAAGCTAAAGGCTTTCCTGCTTCATCTAAAGCAAAGTCTTGTAACACCAGAAATTCTTCTTTAGCTGCTTTAATTTCCGGAATTTCATCCAATTCCCCCCGCACAATAAATAAACCTGCTAACCCACCAAATAACTGTTCTGCAACTAAGCCGTGCAAATGTGGATGATACCAAAATGTTCCTGCGGGGTGATTTAGCGGAATCTCAAATTCATAAGTAAAATTTTCCCCTGACGCAATCTGAAGAAAAACGTTATCTGCGTTTCCAGTGGGGGGAATATGCAGTCCGTGATAGTGAAGGTTGGTAGATTCAGCTAAGTTATTCGTAAAGTTAATCCGAACTTTATCTCCTGGTTTAGCTTCTAAGCGTGGGGCGGGAACTTGTCCGTTATAAGTTAAAAGATTTGCTTGTTGAGTTCCTAATTGAACCGGACGAGAACTTGCTTCTAAATCAAGCTCTAACAAATTATTCTGACTGGTGTAAACTGGAGCGCGAGATATAGGGGAATTGTTACTTTCTTGGCTTTGTCCTCTGCCACATTGAGACAGTAATACTGCCCCGGCGCTACTCGCACTCAGCACTAAAAACTTTCTGCGGTTCAGTTTTCGCATTAAATAAACTTGAGTAACTGCAACTTGATTTTTTCTGGTAAATTTTCAACTCAGGTTAATAAGAAAGATGTTCTTGAAATATTTCCGTTTCGCCATTTTGGTTAAAGGAAATAACAGCGAAAGCTTCTTTTCTATCTCCAGCTTCCATTCCAGGGCTACCAAGAGGCATTCCCGGTACAGCAATTCCGGCGATATCGGGCTTTTGTTGCAGCAAACGTTTCACATCATCAGCCGGGATATGTCCTTCGACGACGTAGCCATCAATAATCGCTGTATGACAAGAGGCAAGTTCTGCGGGTAGATTGTATTGTTGTTTGAGTGCTTCCATCTCGTCAGTTTGAACATCTTTGACTCGGAAACTGTGTTTTTCCATATGTTTCACCCATTCACCACAGCAACCACAAGAAGGGCTGCGATAAACAGTTAATTCGGAGTTTCCGGTATAAGGTTTGATGTCTCGCTCCCAAGCACTGACTGCTACAACTGGATTAGCGTTACTTTCAATGGTAGGAGGATTGCTGCTAGCTACGTCATTGGTTTTATGGAAAGGGAAGTAAATTATCCCGGCTAATCCGATAGCCGTGACAGAGACAAATAAAAGTGACCATTTGGGGAAATGACTCATGGTTCAAACCTGAAGTTTATGCTTAGAGAGACTATACTTCTAGTTTAGACTCTCCAGTTAGGGGGAGTGTCATGAGGGATTTCCGCCAAGAGTGGGTGCTACTTTTGCGTTTGTTCAAGAGTGAGTAGTGGCGATCGCCGCAACTCCTGCTACAGTAATTCTGGAAGCTTGTAAGGCACTTGTCGCGGCGCGGACAGTGGCTCCGGTAGTATAAATATCATCTAACAGCAATACTGGTAAACCAGGGATTTTGCCCACAGTAAAGGCATTTTTCACGTTTTCTTCTCTTGCAGTAGGATTTAAACCAAACATCGCTTCTGTATCGCGGACTCGGCTTAAAACTTGTGGCTGCAAAGGATAGCCAGTATACTGACAAAAACTACGAGCAATTAACTCAGCTTGATTAAAACCTCGCTGTCGTAATTTCTCAGGATGTAGCGGGATTGGTACGACAGTCATTTTTGGCTTTTTGGCAGCAAAGGAGGAATTTAACCAAGCTTCTCCGAGCAAAAATCCGAGAGTTTCACCAAGTTGGGGACGATTTTTGTATTTGAAAGCGGCGATCGCCTTTTTTAAACTACCACCATATTTCCCCCAAACAAACAAAGGGATTTCCCCAGTCCGACATTGACTTCGAGCCGGAAACTGACAGCGTTGCAACTGCTGTTCGCAATAATGACACAGAATTGACGAAGTTTGGCGATCGCAAAGCGGACAACTATCCTGAAGAAATAGCGAAAGAAAGGTTTTCCACATAAACTTAAGCAGTATTTGATTTTCAACGAAGGAAAAACCACTGTAGGTTAGAATACTAAAAAAAATGTTTAGTTCATACTCGTACCATATTTAATTTATGACTTCAGCAAAAACTGATAACAATCAAAACGATAAAACTTTACAGGCAATGAAAAATTTTGCCGAACAATACGCCAAACGCACCGAAACCTTCTTTTGTATCGACCCCTCAGTAACGGCGGTAGTAATAGAAGGATTAGCACGTCACAAAGACGAATTAGGCGCACCTTTATGTCCTTGTCGCCATTACGAAGACAAAGAAGCAGAAGTCAAAGCTAGCTTCTGGAACTGTCCCTGCGTACCGATGCGGGAACGCAAAGAATGTCACTGTATGTTATTTCTCACTTCCGACAATGAATTCGTTGGCGAAGAACAAGACATCGAAATGGAAGAAATCGTCAAAGTGCGCGAAAGCATGGCTTCTTGAGGCTAATTATGCCCTTACCCGAATTTTGGCAAGGCGTTGAAGAGTTTAATCAGCAGGAATTTTATGCCTGTCATGATACATTAGAGGCTCTCTGGATGGAGTCTGTTGAGCCAGAAAAAAGGTTTTATCAAGGAATTCTCCAAATTGCAGTGGGCTGTTACCACCTCGGTAATCATAACTGGCGTGGTGCAGTAATTTCCTTGGGAGAAGGAATTAGAAGAATTCGAGATTTTCAGCCTGTTTGGGAGGGAGTTGACGTTACTGAGTTGGTGGACGAAAGTAGTCAACTGTTAATTGCACTGCAAAAAACGCCCCCAGAACAAGTTAGTGAGTTTGTCGAAGAGTTAGAGAAAATAGGCGAAGTTAGTGTCGGTGGCGAGATTTGTCGTTTACCGCAGATTGTTTCCGTTGGGGATTAGGGAGTGGGGACTGGGGATTGGTGATTGGGGATTGG
>JAWQFW010000255.1:0-7550 GCA_035968095.1 Oscillatoria sp. PMC 1068.18 | reverse complement strand
CAATGATTTCTAGAATAACAAATAAATTCCTAATTCTGATTTTTTTAATTCTCAATACTGTCACAAACATTTGGGACTTGACACCAAACTTCGAGAAAAATTTTCATCCTAATGATAGATGATTTTATAGCGATCGCCTTTGGCAAAATAAAGTAATTAACTAAACAACAAAATTATGATACAACCGAAATTTTGGGACTTAGGTAGATTTGTTCGCACTTTAACTTATTTTGACATAATTCCAGTTATAAGTGATATAGATTGGTTAAAAAACTTAATTCTGGGGGAGGATATACAGCAAGTGGAAAACAATCCAAAAATTAAAACTGGTGTGATTTTAGTAGCAGGTGCAACTGGTGGTGTGGGAAAGCGAGTTGTGAAGCGACTTCAAAAAGATAATTATCCTGTAAAAGCTTTAGTTAGAAGTATTCCGAGAGCAAAAACAATTCTTGGTGAAAATTTAGAATTCTACGAAGCAGACTTGACTATTCCTGATACCTTAAAACCGGATTTGATGCAGGATGCAATTGCAATAATTTGTTGCACCGGAACTCGTATACAACCCGTAGGTGGGGACACTCCTAACCGAGATAAATATTATCAAGGTGTCAAATTTTATCAGCCAGAAATTGCTGAGTCTACACCCGAAGCTGTGGAATATAAAGGTATTCAGAATTTAGTCAACCTTGCTATACAATATTTAGCAAAAGCTGACGAGAAAATCTTGTTTGACTTTACTCAGCCAACTCCAGATTTAAAATCGAGTTGGGGTGCGGTTGATGATGTAGTTATGGGTGGAGTTAGCGAAAGTGGAATTCGTTTAGCTGGGAATGTAGCTATATTTTCGGGTAATGTTTCCACAGAAAATAATGGTGGTTTTGCTTCGGTGAGAAATCGGAACTTTCAACCACCGTTAGATTTATCTTCTTATACTGGAATTGAACTACGAGTTAAGGGTGATGGAAAGCGTTATAAGTTTATTATGCGCTGTGAAAATAATTGGGATGGAATTAGTTATTGCTATTCGTTTGATACTGTTAAAGATGAGTGGATAACAGTTCGTATTCCGTTCAAAGATTTAATTGCTGTTTTTCGTGCGAAAACTGTTCCAGATGCACCTGCTTTTGCTGCGAGTAAGACTTATTCTGTGCAATTAATGCTAAGTAAGTTTGAGTATGATCGAGGGTTAAACCCTACATTTGAGCCGGGATATTTTCAGTTAGATGTAGAATCAATTAAAGCTTATAAAGACGAACCTACACCTCAATTTATTATGGTAAGTTCTGCTGGTGTCACTCGTCCAGGTCGTTCCGATCTAAACTTAGAAGAAGAACCTCCGGCTGTGAGAATGAATGATATGCTAGGAGGAATCTTGACTTGGAAGTTAAAAGGAGAAGATGTGGTACGCAATAGTGGGTTGACTTATACTATTATTCGTCCTTGTGCGTTAACTGAGGAAGTTGGGGGAAAGGTATTGACTTTTGCTGAAGGAGATAATATTAAAGGTCAAGTAAGTCGCGAAGATATTGCTGAGTTGTGCATACAATCAATGAAGATACCTGCTGCTTGTGAAAAAACTTTTGAGGTTAAGGAAGAGGCAGCTAGTGGTAAGATTGATTGGGAAAGTTTGTTTGGGTCAGTGTCACGCGATCGCTAATTATTTCTTTTCTGAGTATATTGGATTTGCTACATCAGTTTGCAGCTACATAAATTCAGAAAATCTGTTTAAGTAATTTTTCGCGCAAAGTCGCTAAGACGCAGAAGCAAGTTATTTCCGGGAAAGAAATTTTTCCGGGTTGGTTTGAAAATTTTTGAATTCAGTAGCATCGAAGGAATTTTTCGCGCGAAGTCGCTAAGATGCAAAAGTGAGTTATTTCGAGGAAACAGATTTTATGGTTTGGTTTGATTTTGTAAATTAGGTAAATTATCGGCAATTATGGTTGAGTATGGGAAAAGCTGGAAAATTAATTTTTAGTAACCTGAGATAAATTGGCAAATTTTTTGTTTGTTTCCCTTGTTTTCCCTTGACGCTGGTTAGGTTAAAATGATTGAGGGTGAGTGGATATAATTTTCCAAGGATCTATTTCTTTTTTCCTGTGTCTGAAGTTACTTTTTCTGATGTCTCGCAGTTTAACCAACAAACTTATCAACGTTTATTTCAAGCGTTGAGTATTGGTTTACGTCGGCAAATTTTTATGGTTGTTTGCGATGATTTTGGTTTTCGGGAGATTTTAATTCAGCAGCTAGCTGCACAATTACAGGGAGTGCAGTTGGTAACTTTAGAGTTAGATTTGAATAATCCTAATATTGTCGCGCAAATTGGGAAATGGTTGAAGCAAAATCAGTTAGGAAAGAAACAGCGATCGCTCTCTGACAAGTTTTCTCCGATTCTACTACCTCAATTTCAAATTGTCGGGGTAGAACGACTCGTTCGTCAATCCCCCACCCAACAACAACGTTTTCTCCGTAGTTTACAGTCTTTGGAGCGTTATTTACCTCGCTTGGAAGCAAATTTGTTGTTTTGGGTTCCTTGTCCGTGGTTAAATATAATTAGGCAATCTGTACCTGAGTTTTGGCGCTGGCATACAGGAATCTTTATTTTTCAGGCAGACCCAACTCCGGTAGACTTGAAATTGTCTATGTCTGTTGCGGCTAGGGAAAGTAAGCAGGAGACTCAGTTAGTTTCTGCGGAAGCACAATTAGAGTCTAGCGCGAGTTCGATTGTGATTGCGTCTGAAGAAGAAATTCTCAGCGCAGAAACTTCACAGAAAAGTGAGGTTGAGACGAAAGTTACTGCTTCTGTACCACAACTTGATAGTATAGAAGATGTGGCAAAATTGTTAGAGCAGTCCTATTCGCAAAACGAAATTGCTACTGCTTTGATGCAACTGGGAAATAGGTTTCGGGAATTTGTTGCTGCTGGGGATGCTTCTCAAGCAAATTTAGCTACGGCTATTCAAGCTTACTCCCAAGCGCTAGAATGGGCTGAAGATGATTTTTCCCAAACACCGGAAATTCTTAATGATTTAGGAAATATTTTCTGGATGATGTCTCGTCAAATTACTGAGACGACAGAAAAGTTAGATTTTCTCGAACAAGCTATCCAAGCTTATCAATTTGGTTTGACTCACATTACTGCCGAAACTGCATCGCAAATTTATGCGATGATTCAAAATAACTTGGGTGCAGCTTATGGAGATTTAGCTCGTTATCAAGATACCACGGTTAATTTACAATTAGCAATTCGTGCTTACGAAGATGCTTTGCGTTATCGATCGCCAGCACAAGATCCACTAAAATATGGCTCGACGCAGAATAACTTAGGAACAGCATACTGGAATCTTGCCCAAAAAGAAAATACTGCCGCGAATTTACAGAGCGCGATCGCGGCTTATAATGAAGCTCTAGCTCAGTATAGCCCAGACCAGGCTCCGAGTAATTGGGCGATGATCCAAAATAACCTCGGTACGGCATACTGGAATTTAGCTCAACACGAACAACCCGAAATTTATCTACGAGTTGCAATCGAAGCTTATCAAAACGCCCTTGAATATCGTAACTCAGAAACCGCCCCCGCAGCTTGTGCCGCGACACAAAATAATTTAGCTACCGCTTACTGGCATTTAGCCACAAAAGTTGACCAAGAACCCCAAACTAAGCAAGAATATTTACAAAGTGCGATCGCTAATTACGAAGCAACTTTGATTCTCGCTTTGAGGTTAACGAATCAAGAACCACCTGTCAAGCTCAATTTCGATCTCAAAGGCACTTATAATAATCTTGGTTCGGTACTTTATCAACTCGGAAATTTATATCATTCCAATGATCTACAACAGCAAGAATATCTCCTCGGTGCATTACAAGCGCATTTAGAAGCTTTAGACCTCGCTACTCCCGATACTGGAGGTTATAAAGTCGCTTTTAACTACATTATCCGCATTGTGAGGACACTTTATCAAGAATTTGGTGTTTCTGGACAAAATCTGGCTTTAGCTGAGATTCCTGGTCAATTATTACCAGAAATTCTGCCAAAATTGTAGATATATTCCTCGTTTCTAGGCTCTGCCTAGAAATGCGCTTCGGAGGCTCCGCCTCCAGTTAAAATAAAATCAGAGAGAGTGTCTCAAGCGATCGCCTATAATCAAAACAAACCTTGCTTTCTCGTTTCTAGGCTCCGCCTCCAGTTAAAATAAAATCAGAGATAGAGTGTCAAGCGATCGCCTATAATCAAAACAAACCTTCTTTCAATCAATGAGTTACTGTCTCAACCCCGCTTGTCACAACCCCAACAACCCCGACAGTAATAAATTTTGTCACAGTTGTGGATTGAAATTAAATGAAGAAGTAGTGTTTGGCGATCGCTATAAGATCGTAAAATTGTTAGGACAAGGTGCATTTGGTCGTACCTATCTCACCGAAGACACCTACCGCTTCAATGAGCCTCGCGTCATCAAAAAATTTATTGCCCAACTGCAAGGTCAACAGTTAGACTTAGCAAAGAGACTATTTGCCCAAGAAGCTCAACGTCTCTACGAATTAGACCATCCCCAAATTCCTAAACTAGAAGCTTACTTCGAGAAAAATAACTCTTTATACCTAATTCAGCATTTTGTCAAGGGGGAAAACTTATATCAAGAATTTCGTCAAAACGGACGTTTCAACGAAGCGCAAATACGTTTTTTATTAACCAATTTACTCCCAGTCATCCAATATATCCACGATAATAACGTTCTGCATCGCGACCTCAAACCTGAGAATATCATGCGCAACGAACAAACCCAAGCCCTCGTCCTCATCGATTTTGGCGGCGCAAAACAAACTTCCGGTACAATAGCCTCAACCGCAGGAACGAGAATTTTCACTCCTGGCTATGCTGGAATAGAGCATATCAACGGTTATCCTGTCAAGCAAAGTGACTTATTTAGCCTCGGTGCAACTTGTATGCGCTTGCTCACAGGTTGCTTTCCCCAACCAGACCCCTATAATAATACCATTGACCCACTTTTCGATCCTCTCGAAGGTAGTTGGCGTTGGCGCGAAGTCTTACAACAGCAAAATAGTTCAATTAGCGATAATTTAGGGGAAATTTTAGATAAATTATTAGCACCTTTCGCGAAACAACGCTATCAAACGGCTGAAGAAGTTATCGCTGCACTCAACCCTGTCGCTCCCACAATTTTATCACCCCAACCGGGAACGCCGCATCAGCAACACTTACAGAAATTCGTCTTCGATGTGGTGACAGTAGATAGACAGGGAAACATCAACAACCGTCGTCGTGGAGAAGCCGAATATTTTGTCCTTGATTTAGGTCGTGGTGTAAACTTAGAAATGGTAGCGATTCCTGGGGGAACTTTCCTGATGGGTTCACCAGAAAATGAAAAGTATAGCAGCGACTCAGAAAGACCTCAACATTACGTTACCGTACCGCCATTTTTTATGGCAAAATATCCCACAACTCAGGCACAATGGCGTGCTGTAGCTAGCTTACCGCAAGTCGAGTGTTCCTTAAATCCTGACCCCTCAAATTTTAAAGGAGCAAATCGTCCAGTTGAGCAAGTTTCATGGTATGATTGTGTAGAGTTCACCAAAAGGATCTCCAAGCGATTCAATTTGGACTGTCGCTTGCCCAGCGAAGCGGAATGGGAATATGCCTGTCGTGCAGGAACAACAACTCCTTTTTACTTCGGAGCAACCTTAACTTCTGCTTTAGCTAATTACAATGGCAATTACACCTACGACTTAGAAGCAAAAACTGAATATCGAAGAGAAACCACCAACGTCGGTAGTTTTCCAGCTAATGCTTTCGGGTTAGACGACCTTCATGGCAATGTTTGGGAATGGTGTGCAGATAGTTGGCATAATAACTATGCGGGCGCTCCTGCAAATGGGATAGAATGGAATGATAATCATTCTCAAAAGCTGCTGCGGGGTGGTTCTTGGAACAACCTTCCGAGGGGCTGCCGTAGTGCGTTCCGCAACAGGAACTCTGCGGACTTCAGGAGCTTCGACTCTGGTTTTCGCGCGGTTGTCTGTGGGGCGTGGTAGCCCTTTGCACTTTTACCCTCTTTCCCTTTTCTTCTTTGCCGCCGCAGGCGGCTCGATTTTTTTGAGGTTCAATTGTTAAGTTTTGTTAAGAGAATGTCGGAACTAAAAATAATCCAGAAAACCTACGACTTAATCAAATGGTACGTGCCGATTATTAACCGTTTACCACGAAACCACAAATTTGTTTTGGGTGACAGGATGGTCAATGGACTGTATGACCTCCTCGATGGACTAATTATAGCACGATACGATCAAGAAAAGCTAGAGTTGCTCAAACCTTTAAATAGCAAACTAGACATCTTGCGCTACCAAACCCGACTTTCCCCTCGTTTCTAGGCTCCGCCTAGAAATGCCCCTCGGAGGCTCTGCCTCCACTCAAATTATAAATCTAATTTTACCATTATAACTGTCATTCTGAGCGAAGCAAAATCTTTACTCTTGTCCACCTAGAAATGCTTTTCAGAGGCTCCGCCTCCAGTTAAAATTAAGGAGGCAGAGCCTCTAGAATGCGTTCCCCGGCGGAGCCAGGAAACGAGAGAAAATGGTGTGCAGAAGTGGTCTTCATTCAGGAGATTATTAATGCCGATTTTAGAAGTAATTAAAGTTATAGATGCTGCTTTACCTGACGAGCAAATAATTAAAAATGTTACTAATCTCTTGCAAGAATATGCTAAAAACGGGGAAGTAGAAATCGAATTAGATGAAGCAGAAGCAAAAAATATTTTAGTTCCCGCCGATACAGAAATTCTGATTGTAACTAAAGCTTTTTTAAAGGAATATTTTGAGATTAATTTTCAAACTGGTTATCGAGTAATGGTAGCTTTAGGGGGTATTCGAGAAGAAAAACATGGTCTTCTGCAAGCTAAATTTTGCTTTGCTACTTTGTATTGCGATGCTGAGGGAAATATGGTGACTATCGATTTTCACTTAGAGATGAGATAAGCAATTATTTATGTTTCTACGCTCTACCTCCATTGAAAATGACGAAGCAAAGCCGGAAAGATAAACTTAGGAATAAGCTTCATCCAAAGTATCTAATAAGTCTAAGCGACGTTCTTTACTCCCACGCTTTTGACGAATTCGGAAACAATTTTCGCTATCAAATTCAGCAAAAGCAACTGTTGATAATTCTTCAATTAGTTGATCAATACTGACACCACGATAAGCAGCTAAATCTTTTAGTTTTTGGTGATGTTCGTCAGGTAAATTAATAGTAATAGTAGCCATAATTAATCCCAATTTTGATCTTTTCCTCGTTTCTAGGCTCTGCTCTGCCTAGAAATGCCCTTCGGAGGCTCCGCTTCCAGTTAAAATTAAGGAGGCAGAGCCTCTAGAATGCGTTCCCCGGCGGAGCCAGGAAACGAGAGGAAATGCTATTTCCCTCGGTACTTCCTCGTTTCTAGGCTCCGCCTAGAAATGCTTTTCGGAGGCTCCGCCTCCAGTTAAAATTAAGGAGGCAGAGCCTCTAGAATGCGTTCCCCGGCGGAGCCAGGAAACGAGAG
>JAWQFW010000254.1:0-7591 GCA_035968095.1 Oscillatoria sp. PMC 1068.18 | reverse complement strand
ACCCAATTCCCCCAATACCTCCAATCACCTTCTGGTGGGGAAAATTAAGCGAGTTAAATAACGACTGTCTTGAAGTTTGTGGAAACGTAGTTTACCTCCTAAAGCTTGAATTACCCGTTGACAAACTTTCAAATTTGTTGTATGCGGTGTAAAAGTATTGGCGGGAATTTCCCAAGGTAATTTAGCACCAGATTTATTTTTGGGTTGAACATCCCAAGTTTCCACGAGTAGTAACTCGATATGCGGGGGTTTAGTCGAGTGGGGAGTTTGTTGAGCAGGGAGGGTGCGACACCAAAATTCAATTTCGCTACCTTCAGGAGCGCGAGATTGAGCAATTGAGAGTAATTCAAAGAAGACACATTCGAGTTTAAAGCGATCGCTGTAGATTGTTAAACCACCAGCGTTATGAATACGGGTAATTAAATTACGTTTTTGGTAGCTAGTTTCCACCAGACGCAGCGATCGCTTCAGTAAACTAGCAATTGAAACCACACCTAGGCTTCCTTTAAGTTGCCAATCTTCTTCAGTTAAAACACTGGTGAGAGTTTTTTGGATATCTTCTAACTCATGTAACTTTTGTTGTTGGCGTGTTTGCTGTAAAGATTGACCGCTAACTTCAATTTTATTGGTTTGAGTGTCAATTTCGGCAAAAGCCGACCAATTAGCTACAGCTTTATGCAAAAATTCTAAGCAACGATGTTTATACCAATTCAGAGTTTGGTTATCTCGTCTTCCTTTCAGAAAAACCATACTCTGCTGTTGGTTACGGCGATACCAAGCAAATTGACGCATTAAAATAGTAGCGGTTTCTCGGAGATGAACCGGAAAATTACGAGAATCGGGAAAAACAAAGACAAACATTCCCATTGCAGTTTCATGGGGATAAGTACGCACCGGAAATAAATAAGCATTTGCTGGTTGAGGATAATTTAACCATTTTTTACTAATGGGGTTAAGTCCTGCAAGGGAACACTGATAAAATTCATCAGATGCAAGTGCAGCTTGCAACAAAGGATCGCCTTCCACAGCAATATTTAAATGATCTAGTGACGGTAAAGATCCTACCGCAGCACTGATTTTGGCTTGAGGTTTACTAACTTGATTCCAACTTAAAAGTAAAGCAAAAGGAGCAGAGAGTAAATTAGCTAAATATTCCAACCAAACGCGATCGCTATTAGCTTCCCAAAGTTGAGTTAGCCCAGTTTGTAAAGTTTGTTGTTGTGCAGCCAAAGCTTGGGTGTTATCTTTAAGCTTAACCAGCTTAAGTAGCCAAGCAATTTGTCCTGCAACCACATTAGTTAACAAACGTTCCGTAGAATTCCAAGTCCGAGGCGCATTATGAGTAATTAATAACATACCTTCCGCTTCCCCATGTTGGATACGATGTAAAAGAAGCGATCGCGCTCCTAACTGACTCAAAGCTTTACTCCAACTACCCAAATATTCGCTTTCTTCGAGATTTTCAATCACAACTAAACCCCCATCAGGATTCATTTGCTGCCATTCTGTCGTTTCCAGAATTGGTAAAGGAATAGTTAGCGATCGCTGATTCAGTGACGGATACTGATAAAGTAAACTGTACGCCTCATTACCATCGGCATTCAGCACTAAAAAACCCGGAACCTCAAAGCGCTTCGATACCAATTGTCCCACAGTATTTAACGCACTTTTTACCTCAGCATCACTCGCCAAAACCTCAGCGACTTGTGCTACCAAATTAGTATTACTCCGCGACTGTTCCAACCTCGTTTCTAAATCTTCATTTCCCGCAACCAAAGCCGCAATTTCAGCCACCGCACGGACATAATTTTTCTCAGCACTTTCCCAAATTCTCGCTTCTTGGTCTTCTACCGCCAAAAAACCTGCCAACTCATCTTGGACAATAATCGGTGCAGCCAGCAAAGAACGAGCATGAAGTCGCGAAAGCAATTGTCCGGTACTTTCAGTTTTCAGAGGACTTCTTCCCGAACCGATTGCAACTAAACGATCTGCGACTAACATTTGATAAAAATCTTCAGCTTCAGCCACAGTAATTCCTGGAGCGCTATTGCGTAAATCTCTAACTCCGCGAACCATTTGCTGATTTGTAACTCGATGCCAAAAATAACGCCGTTGGGGAGAATACCAGTAAATATTTGTCCGTGTGGGAATCACAAATTGCTGAGTCAGATTGACAATCGTTTCGAGACGTTTCGAGAGCGTTAATTTTTGTTGTAGCTCATCGAATAACTGGAAAAAAGTTTGGTCAGGACGTTTCGTTGCCGATCGCTGCCATTCTAATTCAATTTGGTAAAGAGCAGTCGCCAAACTCCCAAATAATAACGAAAGTTCGGCACGTTCGCCAGGTTCGGGAGAAACACCCCAAAGGTGAGAACCCAATAAAATTAAGCCGAAACAACGGTCTTTACAACGCAAAGGAAACAACAAGGCTCCTTCCACTTCAAATTGTAACGCCGCTCGTCGCCATTCCCCAGCGCGGGTTTCTTCACGTAAATCAGAAACGCTGACTGGACGTTGTTGAATGACTACTTGTTCGAGTAAATCACCAGGAGTGAGGAGAAAATTTTTCTTGAGAAAGCTAGTTTCGCCATTCGGAGTTTTTCCCCCTTTACCTACCAAACGATGTTCGAGGCGATCGTAAAGCCCAATCCAAATTAAACGATAGTCGAACTCCGCCGCAAGGTAATCTAAGGTAGTTTCGATTAAAACTGTCGCATTTTCTTCTTCACGTAAGATTTGCAAAACTCGTGCTAAGTTAACGAGTCTGTTTTCCTCGGTTGTCTGGGGAAGAGGTAGTTGCTGACCCATTTTTGTTGTTGTCTCTAGTTGATTAATTTAGCAAGTCGTTGGCTTAAGGAACGGTAAATAAACAATAATTAGGGAGACATTTGCTTGTATTATCTAGCAAGAAGTATTTTTTTGCCTGTTGAGTCTCACCCCCTTTAACTTTTGTGGATATTTACCAAGCTGCAATTCGTCCGGTGTTGTTTTCTGGTTTGAAAACCGATCCTGAATGGTTACATCACTACAGTTTGCGTTTGTTAAGTTGGCTGGAAAGAAACCAAAAACGTCCGGGAAACAGTTTGTTGTTGAGTCAGTTAGAGCAATCTTGTTGTTTGCGCGATGTCCGTCTGGAACAAACTTTGTGGGGAATTGATTTTCCTAATCCTGTGGGACTTGCAGCCGGATTTGATAAGGATGGTGTCGCTGCTGGAATTTGGGGAACTTTGGGCTTTGGTTTTGCGGAGTTAGGAACGGTAACTCAGCATCCTCAACCAGGAAATTCTCGTCCGCGCTTGTTTCGTTTGTTAGAAGACAAAGCGGTGCTGAATCGGATGGGGTTTAACAATCGCGGTAGCTTGGCTTTGGCTGAGAATTTGAGTCAGCGAGATTCTGCTCAGATCCCTTGGGGCATTAACCTTGGTAAGTCTAAGGTAACACCTCTAGAGGAGGCGGCAAGAGATTATCGCGAAAGTTTTCAGCTTTTACAAGAGTTTGGTGACTACTTTGTGGTGAATGTGAGTTCGCCGAATACTCCAGGACTGCGATCGCTCCAAGATCCGGCTCAGTTACGTCAGATTCTTGATGCTCTGTTACAAGAAAATAAAGCACAAAAACCGCTTCTTGTCAAGATTTCTCCCGATTTGGAGTGGGAGGCGATCGCTGATGTAATCGACCTCGCCCAAAGTTATAATTTAGCAGGAATTATTGCCACAAATACGACTATTCGCCGCGATATTTTACAAACTCAAATTATTACCAAAACTGGAAAATCTGTCACCGCAGAAGCAGGTGGAATTAGTGGCTTACCTCTACAAAAACGCTCCACAGAAGTCATTCGTTTTATCTTCCAGCAAACCAACGGAAAATTACCCATCATTGGCGTAGGCGGCATTTTCTCTGCCGAAGATGCCTGGGAAAAAATCACTGCTGGCGCAAGTTTAGTTCAAATTTATACAGGTTTTGTTTACGAAGGTCCCTGGATAGTCAAAAGTATTTTGTCTGGCTTATTACAGCAATTAGAAAAGCATGATTTAACTTCTATTTCTCAAGCCGTAGGTATCAGTAACACCACCAAAAATTAAAAAACAACTTCGTTTCCTGGCTCCGCCGGGGAACGCCCCACAGAGGCTCTGCCTCAGATTAAAATAAACTTAATAATATTACCTCTTCCCTCGTTTCCTGGCTCCGCAGGGGAACGCTCCACAGAGGCTCTGCCTCAAATTAAGATAAACATCTCATTTTTGTTTTTTTGCGTCTTTCTTTGCGTCTTTGCGTCTACTCGAAACGAGTTCTCCTTTGGAGTATGCGCGAAAAAAAACAATTCCGTAAACAAACAAGCAAATTCATCAAAAATTAGCAGCAAAAATGCTTACTTTCAGTAGATAAATTTGGTAACATAGTTTAGTAATATTAATTTAAAATAATAAAGTAAAAGAATGGAATATCGTAGATTTGGTCGCACAGAATTACAAATACCTGTTTTCTCTTGCGGGGGAATGCGTTATCAGTTTCAATGGAAAGATGTCCCTCACTGGACAATTCCCAAGAAAAATCAGCGCAATATAGAAGCAACAATTAATCGCGCTTTAGAAGTAGGAATTAATCATATTGAAACAGCCAGAGGTTATGGAACTTCTGAGTTACAATTAGGGAGAGTTTTGCCTAATTTACCGAGAGAAAAGCTGATTGTCCAAACAAAAGTTTCTCCGAATGCAGACCCGAAAAAGTTTCGCCAAACATTTGATAAATCTTTGGCTTTCCTGAAATTAGATTATGTTGATTTACTCGGTTTTCATGGTATTAATACTGAAGAATTATTAGCTTATACAGTGAAGCCAGGTGGCTGTTTAGAAGTAGCAAGACAGTTACAGAAAGAAGGAAAAGTTCGTTTTGTGGGCTTTTCGACACATGGAGCAACAGACATAATTGTCAAGACTATTTCCACAAATGAATTCGATTATGTTAATCTTCATTGGTATTATATTTTTCAAGATAATTGGGCGGCAATTGAAGCAGCAAACCGTCACGATATGGGGGTATTTATTATTAGTCCTTCCGATAAAGGCGGACATCTTTATAACCCGCCGGAAAAGTTGGTAGAATTGTGTAAACCACTGAGTCCGATGGTGTTTAATGACTTATTTTGTTTGAGTCATCCGGAGGTGCATACCCTGAGTTTAGGTGCAGCGAAACCGTCAGATTTTGACGAACATTTAAAAGTTTTACCGTTATTAGAGAAAGCAGAAGAAATCTTACCGGAAATTTTAGGGAGATTAGCAGAAACGGCGATCGCCACTCTCGGCGAAAATTGGTATCATACTTGGGAGCAAGGTTTACCTAACTACGAAGAAACTCCCGGAAATATCAATATTCCCACAATATTGTGGCTGAGAAACCTAGCTTTAGCCTACGATATGATCGAATACGGCAAAGCCCGTTACAATATGCTAGGTAACGGCGGACATTGGTTTCCCGGACAAAAAGCAGATAACCTAGAGAAACTAGATTTCAGTGAATGTCTCGCTAACAGTCCCCATGCTGAAAAGATACCAGAATATTTAGCGGAGTGCGATCGCTTATTGAGAGATAAAAACGTTAAACGTCTTTCACAACAATAATTTAAGAATATCAACTAGCCTCCTTGAGCAGTTATCAGTTAGTTTGTACTTAAATATAATCGCCTCTTCTCAGTTTTACAAAGTAGTAATAATCTATAGTATTTTAATTCAGTGGTCTGAAGATGATCGAGTCTATGTGGCTAGTTTACCTGAATGGGGAAAATACGCCCAAACACACGGTGAAACCTATGAAGAAGCATTAGAAAACGCTAAGGAAGTATTAGAAGATTTGATCTACGCTTATAACCAAACAGGGAAACCTTTACCAAAACCACAGATAACTATAGTAGAAAGTCTCTGAAACCAAAGCTAACCAACAGCATATTCTGTATATTTTCTTATATAAGGAGGTTGAAATCCAATTACAATATCATCTTTGTCAACCCCCATTTTTACCAATTCATCTGCAACATCTTCCTCGGTTCCATTCCATTGAATCCATATTTTATCAGCTTTAATATCGAGGTGTAGCACTGGTCCAAAAATTCGCTCTTCGTTCTGCCAACCAATATAAATTAGCTGATAATGATTCTGTTCTCGATCAAAAATAGTTTGAATTTCTACTTCTTGATTATCTCCTACATTTCTTCTTTGGGCATAATCGCGGCAAAGTTTTTGAATACATTGAGAATAATTTGTTAGTTTTGACATCTAATTATTTCCTCCTTTTCAACATCAAAAATAAGTAGCTTAACTTGATTATCCTGAATTACCGATTGAATAAAAGATCGCTGAAAAAAGATATTATAGATGTTTTGCGGAACTGCTAAGTATAAAACTCTTTCTGATTGTCGTTTTGACAAAGCATAACGGTAATTAATATATTGTCCAAGCGCAGTGTGAAATTCAGAAAGAGTAGATGGACTTAAAAAACTTTTAATCTCAACAGCAATTTTTTGCCCTTCTCTTTCAGCAGCAATAATTTTCTCTGCCCCTAAATCGATATACATATCAATAATACCGTCTACTTGTATCCATAAAGGATCATGAGTAATTTGCCAGCCTTCTTTTTGCAAAGCTCTTTTAAAAATCTCGTGAAATCGATCCTTCGCTGACATTTTTTGATGATTGATTAACTAAATTTAATCTTACTTACAAAGGTTGTTGGCTGGGAATACCGACAGGGCGAGGAAACTCTTGAGGAGTGGGCTTGCGCTTGCCGAGATAGACGCAGTGACGGATACTTTTACTCAAGGGTGTGTGAAAACTTTCGATTGATTCGATTGTCCCTCCGAGTTGCTTAACTGCTTGCGATAAACTTTTCTGTTCTTCATCAGTCCAGTTACCGCGATAAAGTATCCCTATACCGCCGATTTTGAGTAAGGGTAGCGCATATTCAGCACACACAGAAACACTGGCTACAGCGCGAATTAGGACGAAATCATAAGCTTCTCGATGCTGGGGTTGTTGGGCGATCGCTTCTGCTCTGGCTGTTAAGGTTTTAAGATTAGGAAGTTTTAAGTTGGTGATTAATTTGTTGAGGAAGGTAATTTTTTTGGCTGTGGAATCAAGGAGAGTAACCTGGGAATGAGGTGTGGCGATCGCCACGGGAATTCCCGGAAAACCTGCACCTGTACCAATATCGATAATATTTGCTCCCTCTAAAGACATATTTGCGTGTAACTTATCGGCAAAAGCTAAAGGTGCAATTCCTTGCAAAGAATCCCAAAGATGCTTTTCCCAAAACTGTTTTGGTTCAGTAATACGAGTAAGATTTAGTTGCCTATTACCCGATAAAATCTCTTCATAAAGCTGCTGAAATAATTGCTTTTGTTGGGGGTCTGGCTGCCAGTGAAGCGTTTTTTGCCAAATTTCCTCCATTTCTGGTAGCTTGGGTAATTCGCTGATTTGTTCGTTATTCATTGGGAATTTGGGATTGGGAATTGGTGATTGGGAATTTGGATTAGGGATTGGGGATTGGGGATTGGGGATTAGGGATTAGGAATTGGCGGAATTGGAGGTGTTGGAGG
>JAWQFW010000253.1:0-7653 GCA_035968095.1 Oscillatoria sp. PMC 1068.18 | reverse complement strand
AGTAAATGTTGGTAAAACCATCGCTGTCTATTCCTAACACTTCCAACACTTCCAATTCCTCCAATTCCTCCAATTCCCCCAACACTTCCCATACCCCCAACACTCTTCTTTTGGGGACTGGGGATTGGGAAGGGCAACCACGGGGGGTTTGCCCCTACGTGGTTTAAAATACTTTGAGATTTTGGGCAGCTTGAACTAATTCGGGAACTGCTGCAACTGACCAATTTCCCTCGCATCTACGACCTCGATTGAGAATTAAGCGTAAATCGTAAGCGCTGGGATATCCTTCTACCTCCATCCAAAGTAAGTCGCTTTCGGCTTCGCAAGCAATTTTTTCTTCGTCCATTAATTCTCTTGACATTTCGCTCATTGTCTGAGCTAATTGGACGAGTAAGCGGCAAAAGTCGTCTAATTCTGCTTTGGTTAGTTCGATCGCCCAATCGTCACCACCAATTAAGCCACAATACTTTGCGGTTGCTGGGTTCCAGCCAATTCGCCATCCGTTTCCAGTTTTGAGAATTCGCTCCATTTTTCTCGCTCAATGAGCAGTTGTCAATTATCAGTGAATAGTTACCAGTTAACAGCGATCGCTGAACACTTTTCAATGACTAATCACCAATAACCAATAACCAGTGATTAGTTATTAATTCCCAAGTCCCCAATCACCAATCACTTATCCCCAATCTTTATGACATCCCAGGTTATCGAAATTCTTTCTGCTGAAGAAATCCGTCGAACTCTAAATCGCCTTGCTTCTCAAATTATCGAACAAGCGGGCGAACTTTCTCAACTCGTATTGTTAGGTATTCGCACCAGAGGAGTACCTTTAGCCCAATTGCTAGCAACTCAAATCGAAACCCTCGAACAAGTGCAAGTTGCGGTGGGGGCGTTGGATATTACCTTTTATCGAGACGATCTCGATCGCATTAAGATCCGCACTCCGGCTAAAACTGAGATTCCTTTCGACTTAACTGGTAAACTGGTTGTCCTGGTTGATGATGTAATCTATAAGGGGCGAACTGTTCGCGCTGCTTTAAATGCTGTTACCGAATATGGACGACCTGAAGCGATTCGATTAGCTGTTTTAGTTGACAGAGGGCATCGTCAGTTACCAATTCATCCCGATTTTGTTGGTAAAATGCTTCCTACTGCTGGTGATGAACAGGTGAAAGTTTATCTCCAAGAGATAGATGGTCGGGATGCAGTGGAATTAATTAAGTAACTTAAATTCTGATTATGCCATTGTGAGAGAAAATCAAAATTGTTTTTCAGCCGTGGATAGATAAATTTATGAGTAGTACCCAGACGCGCAAAGCCGATCATTTACGGATTTGTCTGGAAGAAGATGTCCAGTTTCACTCGTTAACGAATGGGTTAGATAACTATCGCTTTGTTCACTGTTGTTTACCAGAGTTGGATTACAGCGAAATCGATCTGAGTACCACCTTTTTAGATAAAAAGTTGGGTGCGCCGCTATTGATTTCTTCGATGACGGGCGGTACGAAACAAGCGAAAATGATTAATTATCGCTTGGCGGAAGTTGCCCAAACTTATCAACTGGCGATGGGAGTTGGTTCGCAACGGGTAGCGGTGGAAAATCCCGATGTCGAGCATACTTTTGCGGTGCGATCGCTGGCTCCGGATATTCTTTTATTTGCTAATCTGGGAGCGGTTCAGCTTAATTATACTTATGGTATTAAAGAATGTTTGCAAGCGGTTGACACTTTGCAAGCTGATGCTTTAATTTTGCATCTTAATCCGCTTCAAGAATGTATTCAACCCAAGGGCGATACTAATTTTCATAATTTGCTTGACAAAATCGAAACTTTGTGCAGCAAAATTCCTGTCCCAGTGGTGGTGAAAGAGGTAGGTAACGGAATTTCAGCGCCAATGGCGCAAAAATTGCTTGATGCCGGAGTTAGCGCGATCGATGTTGCCGGGGCTGGGGGGACTTCCTGGGCAAAAGTGGAAAGCGAAAGGGCAGAAAATAATTTACAGCGTCGATTAGGCAAAACCTTTGCTAATTGGGGGATACCCACAGCAGAATGTCTGGTGGCAATTCGCGATCTCAATCGAGAGATTCCTTTAATTGCATCGGGAGGCTTACGAAACGGCATGGAAGCGGCAAAAGCGATCGCCTTGGGCGCAAATTTAGCAGGAATGGCGTTTCCTTTTTTGCAGGCTGCATCCCAAGGCAGCGAAGCTTTAGAATTCTTAGTAGAAGTGTTACTCGCTGAAATCAGTACCGTCTTATTTTGTACCGGAAACCGAACTTTAGCCGATTTGCAACACTCTCAATCTCTCCAGAAGCTACGATAGTAAAGATCCGAGTTATGGGTTTGAGATGGGAGATTTGCCAATTTGCATCTCAAATCTCAACAAGTTAAGTTAATAGTTATTTTAATGCGTGTCGATCGCAGAACAAGATGCGTCAATTTCTTCAACAAACCTTTGCTAGTTTAATTGGAACCCTCGCTGGACTAATTCTCTTTGGGGCTTTAGGGATTAGCGGCTTAGTCTTATTAATTGTTTCTGCAAGTTTGGAAGCAGAAAGTCCAAAAGTTAAAGATAAATCAGTCTTAGTTTTCGATCTTTCGACTCAAATTACTGATACCGAACCGCCAGCAACATTTACAGAAGCGATCGCTGGAGAAACTGCGGCAACGATCGCCTTACGGGAAGTTCTCGAATCGATTGAAAAAGCCACTCAAGACGATCGCATCGTCGCTATTTTCCTTGATAGTAGCGGTGAAGGTGGTGGCAGTGGTTATGCGACTCTGAAGGAAGTTCGCACCGCTTTGCAACAATTTCAGAATGCCGGAAAAGAAATTATCGCCTACGATGTGGATTTTTCCGAAAAAGAATACTATATTGCTTCAATTGCCGATCGAGTAATTTTAAACCCAATGGGAGCAATGGAATTAAATGGGATTAGTTCCGAACAATTGTTTCTCGCTGGTGCTTTAGATAAGTACGGGGTTGGGGTGCAAGTGGTGAGAGTGGGAAACTACAAAGCCGCAGTTGAACCCTTTATTCGTCAAGAATTATCGTCAGAAAATCGTCAACAAACCCAAGCTTTGTTAGCTGATATTTGGCAAGAATTTGTTGGTACAGTGGGCGAAAGTCGAGAATTAAAGCCTCAACAGTTACAGGCGATCGCGAATACGAAAGGTTTGTTACTTCCCGAAGAAGCCCAACAGCAAGGTTTAATCGATCGCGTGGCTTATTTTGACGAAGTTGTCGCCGATTTGAAGGAATTAACCGAAGCGAAAGAGAAAGATAAGTCATTCCACCAAGTTAGTTTAGAGAGTTACGGTGATGTGGCGTTGAAAGATTCGCGCGATCGCGCCTCGGAAAACAAAATTGCGGTAGTATACGCTGAAGGAGCTATTGTTACAGGTCAAGGGGGAGTCCGGCAAGTCGGTAGCGATCGCTTCGCCCAAGAATTGCAAAAATTGCGTCGAGATGAAGATGTCAAAGCCGTAGTTTTGCGCGTCAATAGTCCCGGTGGAAGTGCCACTGCTTCGGACATAATTTTGCGAGAATTAAAGTTAATTAAAGACGAAAAACCTTTAATTGTTTCGATGGGCGATGTTGCCGCTTCTGGTGGTTATTGGATTGCTACCGCAGCCAGTCAAATTTTTGCCGAACCAAATACAATTACTGGTTCGATTGGCGTTTTCGGCTTATTACCAAATGTGGAACAATTAGCAAACGAAAATGGCATTACTTGGGATGTAGTTAGAACTAATAATTTAGCCAATTTAGATACGATTGCTCGTCCCAAAACTCAAGCCGAATTAGCAATTTATCAAAGGTTTGTCAATCAAGTTTATAAACAGTTTCTCAACTTAGTAGCCGAAGCCCGAAACCTCCCCCCAGAGAGAGTTGCCCAAATTGCCCAAGGTCGAGTTTGGTCGGGTGAAGATGCGAAACAAATTGGTTTAGTTGACGAAATTGGCGGTATCGACGCAGCAATTAATTATGCAGCAAAGGAAGCTGAATTAGGAGATGATTGGGAAGTGCAAGAGTATCCTAATAGTCAAAGTTTTGAAGAAAGACTTGTTAAAAATCTTACTGGAAGTTCGGTTAAACAGGAAAATGTTGATCCTTTAACGGCGGAATTTCTGAAGTTAAAGCAAGATTTAGCTATTTTGCAAAGTCTCAACGATCCCAGAGGTATTTATACTTTGTTACCCTTTGATTTACGCATTAAGTAACTTTGGTAATTGGTATTACCCAATCCCTAATCCCCAATCCCCAATCCCTAATCACCAATCTGAAAGGGAAATTCTTGCTGGATTTCCCAGCGTTTATTATTGTGAAGTAATAAGGTAAGATTGGGAACAGTAAATTGATAGTTTAGCGACTTAGTTTGATATTCATTCCAAGCAGCACGAAAATTGCTTTTTGTCAAGTCCTTGAAAGCCACTGTTACATGAGGTGCGAAGGGACGAGATTTTGCTTTCGGATCGACAATACCACAAGTATTTCGCAGATGTTCAGTTAACTTTTGTTGAATCGCGATCAGTTCCGGAGTACGAAGCGGATTAATATAAATTACACGCGGAGGAAAAGCCCCAAAACCATCCAGAATTACCGGAATTGGCGCTTCTTGACCCGCAAACTCTGCTAAACTTGTTTCCAGAAGCGGTAAATTTTCCCACAGCCATTTAAAAGGACTCTGCAAGGTAATGTGTGGTGGAGAATTTAGCGCGTGACGAGAATTGTAAACTTCTGCAAAATGCTCCTTGATTTTAGTCGCAACTTGCTGTACCTCTGGTGGAGGTAACAAAGCAATAAAAAAGAGACGTTCTGCACTCACAACTTCGACAACTTTTGTTTTGAGCAAAAGTAGGAATTATGGATTATTTTCCTAAGATAGCACTTTCTGAGGAGTTATGGTGCGATCGCCAAACCGAATTAGATTAGCTATCTAGACGTAGTTATTTAGTTTATTTGGGTTGCGATGACGCGATCGCTTATTTTCCCAGTTTCAACAGTATAGCAGATCGTCCCCACCCTTCTCGCCTCTGAAAAAGTATAGGGAAGAAACCTTTAACATTCACTTACAAGTACATTAATCCGAAAACTTACAGATTTGTTGTTCTTGAAGCGGACAAATACGATTTGTAAGCTGATTTTCTGCCAAATTAAGCCAAGTCAAACTACTCAAAGAAGATAGCGAAGATATATCTACTATTTTATTGTCGCTCAGATCGAGTTCAGTCAAATTATTCAGAGAAGAAAGAGGAGAAACATCTACTATTTTATTACCTCCCAAATCGAGATAAGTCAAATTAATCGAAGAAGATAAAGGAGAAACATTTACTATTTCATTACCTCCTAGATTAAGCCAATTTAAACTACTCAAAGCAGAAACAGGCGAGATATCCACTATTTCATTAACGAACAAATTAAGCTCAATCAAACTAATTAAAGAAGAAACGGGCGAAATATCTTTTATTTCATTGTAACCCAAATCAAGATCAGTCAAACTAATTAAAGAAGAAAGAGGCGAAATATCTCTTATTTCATTGAATTGCAAATTAAGCTCAGTTAAACTACTCAGAGAAGATAGAGGCGAAATATCTACTATTTCATTGTCGCTTAGATAAAGCCCAGTCAAATTCCTTAAAGAAGAAACAGGCGAAATATCTACTATTTCATTACCTCCCAGATTAAGCCAAGTCAAACTACTCAAAGCAGAAACAGGCGAGATATCTACTATTTTATTATCACTCAGATCGAGTCCAGTCAAACTACTTAAAGAAGAAACAGGCGAGATATCCACTATTTGATTGATACTCAAACGAAGCTCAGTTAAATTAGTTAGAGAAGATAGAGGAGAAACATCTACTATTTGATTGTTGTATAAATTAAGTTCAGTTAAATTAGTTAGAGACGAAAGGGGGGAAACATCCCTAATTTCATTGCTTTCCAGAATAAGTTCAGTCAAACTACTTAATTTTTCTTCAGCTAACTGGCAATTTGAAGTTTCAGCTAGTTCTAGCAAAACTTTCACGGTATGTTGAGCATCTGAAGTAAAGCTAGCTTGATTGTTGCACCAATCAGCAAAACTCTCAAATTCCCCCTCCTGTGCGATAACTGTTTGACTTGTCAAAATCGTCGCAGCAGAAACCACAGCCAAAGCTACCGCGCTCATCAATTTACTGTGCTGTTTCATGATTAATCTAAGTTAGAGAGTGCTACAAGTAATGTTCTAACACATTTAAATTTATCAACAAGACTTTGTATGCAACGTCTCTACACAATTTCGTCTAGCAGAGATAAAACAAATTAGGATGAGTTCGAGAACCAAACTTTCAAAAAAAACCTACCTTAATTCTAATCTTCAAACCTACAAACAGAGCTTTCTTCGAGGGGACAAATACGATCTGTAAGCTGATTTACTTCCAAATTAAGCCAAGTCAAATTACTCAAAGAAGAAAGACTAGAAACATCTACTATTTGATTACCGCTTAAGTCAAGCCAAGTCAAACTACTCAAAGAAGAGAGGGGCGAAATATCTACTATTTCATTATCTCTCAAATCAAGGATAGTCAAACTACTCAAAGAAGATAGAGGCGAAACATTTACTATTTCATTGTTGCTCAGATTAAGCCTAGTTAAATTAGTTAGAGAATAAAGGGGCGAAACATCTACTATTTTATTGTTGTCTAGAGTAAGCCAAGTCAAACTACTCAAAGAAGAGAGAGAAGATACATCTATTTCATTGTCGCTCAGATTAAGCCAAGTTAAATTAGTTAGAGAAGAGAGGGGCGAGACATCTACTATTTCATTGTTGTCTAGAGTAAGCACAGTCAAACTACTCAAAGAAGAGAGGGGGGAAATATCTACTATTTCATTGTTGCTCAGATTAAGCCCAGTTAAATTAGTTAGAGAAGAAAGGGGCGAGACATCTACTATTTCATTGTTGTCTAGAGTAAGCCCAGTCAAGCTACTCAAAGAAGAAAGAGGCGAGACATCTACTATTTTATTGTCTCCCAGATAAAGCACAGTCAAACTACTTAATTTTTCTTCAGCTAACTGGCAATTTGAAGTTTCAGATCCTTCTAGCAAAACCTTCACAGTATGTTGAGCATCTGAATTTAAGCTAGCTTGATTGTTGCACCAATCAGCAAAACTCTCAAATTCCCCTTCCTCTGCGACAACTGTTTGACTTGTCAACATCGTCGCAGCAGAAACCACAGCCAAAGCTACCGCGCTCATCAATTTACCGTACTGTTTCATTGTTAACATAAGTTAGAGAATGCTACAAGTAATGTTCTAACACACTTGAATTTGCAGATGAGAAATTAAGCTAGAAAAATCTGGCAATTCTCGACGATTTGTGAAAGAATATTTTGGTAGTGGGAGCGTGTTGCTCCCTAAAATCAGAAAGTAAACACTGAAAAACGCCTACCTTAATTCTAATCTCCAAACCAACAAACAGATCTTTCTTTTTCTTCGAGGGGGCAAATACGATTTTCTATCTGATTACCACGCAGCACAAGCTCAGTTAAATTAGTCAGAGAAGAGAGAGAAGATACATCTACTATTTGATTATTATTCAGAGTAAGGTTAGTCAAATTTCCTAGAGAAGAGAGAGAAGATACATCTGCTATTTGATTGTTATCCAAATAAAGATTA
>JAWQFW010000252.1:0-7693 GCA_035968095.1 Oscillatoria sp. PMC 1068.18 | reverse complement strand
CTCCAATTCCGACCACACCTCCAATTCCTCCAATTCCGACCACACCTCCAATTCCTCCAATTCCGACCACACCTCCAATTCCCAATCACCAATCACCAATCCCTAGTCCCAAAAATTATAGTGTGAGGAGTAAAAATAATGGCTACAATACCTGGAACTGCTAATAACGACGAATTATTTGCAGAAAATACTGGTGATTTATTACAAGGTTTAGCTGGAGATGATATTTTAGATGCTGCTGGGGGTACGGGAGATAATACTCTTAGTGGTGGTGTTGGTAATGATGAGTTGTTTGCGGGGACAAATGACTTGTTACAAGGTGATGAGGGTGATGATACTCTCGAAGGAAGGTCTGGTTCGGGAGGTAATACTCTTGAAGGTGGAGAGGGTGAGGATTTACTTTTTGCTGGTAGCGATGATGTTTTAATTGGGGGAGAAGGTAGCGATCGCCTTTTTGCTGGTTCTGGTGATGCTACTCTCACTGGGGGTGCAGGTAATGACCAATTCTGGCTTGCAACGGCGGAATTTCCCTCTTCAGGCAACGTTATTACAGATTTTGATTCAAATGAAGATATCTTGGGTATCGCTGGTTTAGAGCCAGATTTAACTGAGTTTGACGACTTGGATATTACTCAAGAAAATGGCGCTACTATTATTAGTTTTGATAATCTTGAACTCGCTACTTTAGAGAATTTTACCGGACAATTAACCGCAGATGATTTTGTTTTTGGAAATGAAGAACCAAATGAGGAAAATAATCCTCCCGAAATTGAAGATGCGAGTTTCTTTATTTCTCCTGATGCAGCAGAAGGTACAATTATTGGGACAGTAATCGCAACAGATCCCGATAACGACGAACTTACTTACGAAATTACGCAAAATACCGACCCCGATGCAGACGGAGAAAATACTTTTGCAATTGATTCT
This sequence comes from Oscillatoria sp. PMC 1068.18, assembly GCA_035968095.1. Taxonomy (GTDB): domain Bacteria; phylum Cyanobacteriota; class Cyanobacteriia; order Cyanobacteriales; family SIO1D9; genus IIICB1. The sequence continues at coordinate 6,766 of JAWQFW010000252.1, read as the reverse complement.
GATACAGGACAAATTACGCTTTCCGATCCTGGCGATTTAAGTATTAATCCTAATAGTAATTTTGAGTTAAAAGTAACTGCAACTGACCCCGAAGGTGCTAGCGATACAGCAACAGTGACGATTACAACTTCCACCGCACCGCAGCCGAGTAATGCAATTATTTTAACACCAATTGGCACTTATGCGACCGGAATTTTTGACGAAGGTGCAGCCGAAATTGTAGCTTACGATCCTGAAACAGAAAATCTATTTGTTGTTAATGCGAATAGCGCCACAGTTGATATTATTAATATCAGCGACCCCAGTAATCCCAACTCAAATCCTCTCGAAGAAGCGCAAGAAGTATCGACCGTTCCTGACACTTCTGCAACCGGAGATGTAATTGCAACAATTAACGAAAATAACATTCTCAAAGTAACTGGAACTTATAGCAATTTATCCAGCGATTTATTCTTTGTTGGTGGAGAAGATGGGCTAGGAAATGCTGAAAGTGCAATTCACATTCACTTAGGAGAAGCTGGAACAAATGGACCGATTGTGTTTAACTTAGATATCGAAGATAACGAAGACGGTTCAGGTAAATTTAGCGGTGAATTTACATTAACCAATGAGCAAGTAGAATTATTTGAAAATGGCGGTTATTACGTCAACTTACATACAGAAAATAATCAAAGCGGAGAACTGCGATCGCAGTTAACTCAGTTCTCAATTGATGTTACCTCTTTTGGTGCAGTCGCGAACAGTGTCGCTGTGCAAAATGGTATCGTCGCTATTGCAGTGGAAGCTGAGGAGAAAACTGAACCAGGAACAGTAGTTTTCTTCGATACCGATGGAAATTTCCTTAATTCAGTGACAGTTGGTGCATTACCCGATATGCTAACCTTCAATCCCACTGGAACGAGGGTATTAGTCGCTAACGAAGGTGAACCTAACGACGATTATACAATCGACCCCGAAGGTTCAGTAAGTATTATCGACATTTCTGGTGGTATCGAAAATCTCACTCAAGCAGATGTCATTACTGCCGACTTTAGCGGTTTCAACGACCAAAAACAAGCTTTAATCAACAAAGGAGTCCGAATTTTTGGACCCAACGCTACCGTAGCCCAAGATTTAGAACCAGAATACATTACCGTTAGCGAAGATGGTAGCACCGCCTATGTTTCCCTGCAAGAAAATAATGCTTTAGCGGTTATTGAAGTAGGAAGTGGAGAAGTTATCGACATTCTCCCTCTGGGATATAAAGATTACAGCAAAGGACAACCGAGTTTATCAATCTTCGCTTTCGATAATTTACCGACACTGGGGACAACCTTAGACGGAGAAGTTATCGACTTAAGCGGATTTTCCGGGTTATATTACCTTGGCGAAGATAACGAAGGTAACTTAGAATTTATCACAGTTGGCGATCGCGGACCCGATGCCGGAACCCAAGACGTAGATAATGATGGTCAAGATGAACGCATCTTCTTACTCCCAGACTATCAACCTCGCGTCGTTCAATTTACCCTCGACCGCGATACCGAAGCAATTACCATTACCGACCAAATCTTCCTTACCCGCGAAGATGGAACCACCCCAATTACAGGTTTACCCAACATTCCCGGTGTAGACGAAATTCCAGCCGACCTTGATGGTAATTTACTGGATTATGACGCATTCGGAGCCGACTTTGAAGGTATTTTACTCGATCCGAGTGGTAATTATTGGCTCGTAGACGAATATCGTCCCGCAATTTATCAATTCGACGCAAACGGGGTACTTTTAAATCGCTATATCCCCGAAGGAACAACAAGTGGAGACGAAATCAGCGAAGTCTTCGTTTTTGGTGACAGTCTTTCCGATACCGGAAATTTAGCTGATTATCTCACCAGCATTGGTGGAGAAGTTCCCGCAACTTACACCAACGGACGAATTTCCAACGGACCAATTTGGATTGATACTCTCGCAGCAGAACTAAATATCCCTGACGAAGATATTACCAATTATGCTGTCGCCGGAGCAACCACAGGACGAATTAGCACAAATTTCACCGATGGAACTCCCAACTTAGAATACGGTTTACTCGACCAAATTGACGACTTTGTAGCAGAAGTTGGTACAGGTGCAGACCCAGAGGCACTATACTTGATGTGGATTGGTGCTAACGATATTCTCGGACTACCATTTAATCCGACTATTGACCCAGAAGTAGCAATAACCCAAAGCGTCGATAATATCGAAAATGCGATCGCAACTCTAACCGCAAATGGTGCAGAAAATATTATCCTAGCTTTAACCCCCAACACCGGACGCTTACCATTTGCAGCCCAAAATAACCTTACCAGCGAACTAGAACAACTAGCAATCGCTTTCAATACCGAATTAACCGCAGAATTCGCAGACACACCAGAAGTCACCCTTATCGACTTATTCACACCCATCGAAAACGTCGCTGCTAACCCAGAAGCATTCGGCTTTTCTAATATAACCGACCCCCTCTTTTTCACCGAAAATCCCACCTCACCCCCCGAAGAATACTTCTTCTGGGATAACGTTCACTTTACAACTCAAGGTCACGCAGTTTACGCCGATATTTTCCAAGAAACAGTCACAAGCTTAGGATTTGCTGACTACGGAAGCGAAACTCTACCCGCAGAATACGCTAATCGTCGCGAAAATCGTGGTTTTGAAGCCGTAGCTTTCGATACAGATGACGAAATTCTCTATGCTTTTATTCAAACACCTTTAGCTAACAGCGATCGCGCAACTTCTGACACATCTCAAGTAATTCGCATCCTCGGTATCGATCCTACCAACGGAAATCCCGTTGCGGAATACGTTTATCTCCTCGAAGATTCACAATTTCGTCCCGGCGGTCGAGTTGATAAAATAGGTGATGCAGTCTACGCTGGTGACGACACTTTCTTCGTCATCGAACGAGATGCAGAATTTAGCGAAACAGCAAAGAAATTCATCTTTGAAACCAACTTCAACAACGCAACCAATGTTCTCGGTTCGGAATTCTTCGTTTCCGAATTAACAGGTTCCCAAGAAGTAGATCCCGTCACCACCGATGCAACGGGGACGGCAATTTTGAGTCTGAATGAGGCAGGAAATGCCCTAGAATACAGCATTACCGTTTCGGGCTTGGATTTTGGCAATTTGTTAGGAATCGACCCTCAAACCGCAGATACAGGGGATGATGTGACCATGCTACACTTCCATAATGCCGTTCGCGGTGCCAATGGAGGAGTAGTTTTTGGGATTATTTCACCAAACCAAGACGACGACGATTTGAGTTTAACTCTGAACGCGGATGGAAGTACGACGATTTCCGGAGTTTGGGAAGAAACCGATACAGCAAATCAACCGTTAAGTGATTTTCTTGCTGATTTACAGAATGCAGATGCAGGTGAAGATGTTCCTCTATATTTGAATGTTCATACAAATGAGTTTCCTGGAGGGGAAATTCGCGGTCAAATTGTTGGTGGAACCCTCGAACAACTGACTCCCGACGATTTGAGTGAGTTGGGAGTTAACCCAGTTAATAAAGTTAAAGTTACCAATTTACCGAGTTTGGGTTATTTACCCAGCGATAAACCAGAAGGATTAGCATTATTACCGGATGGTACTCTCGCTGTTCTCAACGATAACGATTTTGGTCAAGAAGCAGGAACCGAAGCAATTGAACTCGGTTTGATTTCCTTCCCCTTGGGAAATACTCTCGATGTCAGCGACGCAGACGGGGAAATTAACCTCGCTAATTACCCAATTTTCGGGATGTTGCAACCTGATGCAATTGATACTTTTGAAATTGGGGGACAAACTTACATCATTTCTGCGAACGAAGGTGACGCTCGCGATTATGATGGATTTAGCGAAGAAGCGCGAGTAGCAGATTTAGTTTTAGACCCCGAAGCGTTTCCGAATGCAGAACAATTACAGCAAGATGAAGTTTTAGGACGACTACAAGTTACTACCGAACTCGGAGACTTAGACGGTGATGGTGATTATGACGAACTGTATGCTTTTGGGGGGCGATCGTTCTCAATTTTCGACGAATTTGGTAACTTAGTCTTTGATAGTGGTGATGATTTTGAACAAATTATCGCTGAACAGCTACCAGAATTTTTCAATAGCGATAACGACGATAACGACTCGTTTGACAGTCGTAGCGACGCAAAAGGACCTGAACCAGAAGGAGTAGTTACCGGAGAAATTGGCGATCGCACTTTTGCGTTTATCGGTTTGGAACGAGTTGGTGGGATAATGGTTTATGAAGTTACCGACCCCCAACAGCCGGAATTTGTGCAGTATCTCAATAATCGTAACTTTAGTGTCGATGCAGAAGCGGCTAATGCTGGTGATTTGGGACCTGAAGGTTTAGTATTTATTCCTGCTGAAGATAGTCCCAATGGGGAACCTTTGTTAGTTGTCGCAAATGAAGTTAGCGGTACAACTACGATCTATGAAATTACTGTGGATGGGGAAGGAAATCAACCTCCAGTTATTACTGAAACTAGCTTCACAGTTGCCGAAAATAGCGCTGCTGGGACGGTTGTGGGAACTGTTACTGCAACTGACTCCGATGCAAATGATCCTTTAAGTTATGCGATTACTGACGGAAATCTTGACTCTGACGGAGATGGAATAAATGCTTTTGCAATTGATTCCGAAACTGGAGAAATTACTGTTGCTGATGCTGATGAGTTGGATTTTGAAACTACACCGAACTTTGCGTTGGAAGTAACTGTCACTGATGCAGCAGGTTTAAGCGATACTGGTGAAATTAACGTTAATTTAACTAATGTCGTTGAACCAGTGACGCTAAACTCACCTAGCGAGAATAATATCTTTAGCTTTGCTGGTGATGCAGGTGAGATTAATCTGGAATTAACTGTTAATGGCGATGCCGGATTTGTTAACGAAGTTGGTTTATACTTTGTAGATGACGCTGAAGGTACAATTAACGGAATTCTACCAGGAGAAGAGGGTTATTTAGAAGCAGCGATCGCTTCCTCACAAACGATCGCATCGTTACTCTCCAATAACTCGAAAGATTTCTTTAATGGAGAAATTTTCAGCGAAGACCAATCTCGCATCCTCAGTTTAGATAGCGACCAAAGTTTCGGTTTCTACCTCGTCCAAAATAGCAGCATCGATGATGTAGCAAATGCCCTAGCAGCCGGAACAACACCTGCGGAGGTCTTTTTTGGAGCAATCGCAGATTCAGATAGCTTCCTGCGCCTGGAAGAGTTAATAGAGGGAACATTTGAGTTATCATGGGATGATGTTCCCGATGGCGGCGATAACGACTTTGACGACGTACAAGTTAGCTTCGCAATTACCAACGAAGAAGTACCATTAGGGAGCAATTTGCAAGGTAATTTTGATTTAATTGACTTAAGCGAACTAGCAGGTGAATTAGTAATCGCGGATATCGTCGCTTCCCAAGATGCAGCTTTGAATAACCGAGGTGGATTGTATATCGTTCAGGATACCTCTGGAACGGTTTTAGACCCAATTACAGGTGAAGCAATTAGTCCAGATGAAGCAGGTTATAGCGCAGCAGCGATCGCTAACAGTGTAGTCGAGTTTGACCGTTTCGATCCCGAAGCGCTAACTTTACCAGGAGGCTTCCTCTTTGCACCATACTTATTAGCAGGAGGTAGCGAAGACGCAGCATACTTTGGTTTTGCTGAAGCTAATCCCGACGGTATTGACCATGTACGCTTACTCGATGACAATACTTTTGGGTTTGAAGACATTTCTGGTGGTGGAGATTTTTCATATAACGATTTTGTCTTCGCTGTCGATTTGTCTGTCGTCGTATAAATAGGGACTGGGGACTAGGGATTAGGGATTGGGAGGACAAGGGGGAAATGGGAGACAGGGATGAATTGGAGGAATTTGAGGAAATGGACAAAATGGGAGACAGGGAGGAATTGGGAGACAAGACGATTGCTATTTATTCCCAATAATCACCACACTGAATTCCCTCAATACTTCCAATACTTCCAATACTTCCAATACTCCCAATTCCCCAATTCCCCAATTCCCAATCACCAATCCCCAATTCCCAGTACCCAATCCCCAATCGAGGTTAGAGAAAATGTTACTAGAATGTTCTTGTCACTGTGGTGCAGTCAAATACAAAGTACGCAGTTATCATCCTTATCCATTTATGCGCTGTTATTGCGAAATTTGTCGCAAAACATCAGGTTCAGGTGGTTACGGAATTAATTTAGCAGGGGATATTCGGACGCTGGAAGTAGAAGGTGAAGAAAATATTACTGTCTATCGCGCTAAATATCAAAATCCCGAAGATCCAGAACCGCGACAAAGTAACTTAGAACGGCGTTTTTGTAAACATTGTGGGTCTTGTTTGTGGGTGTACAGTCCAAGTTATCCAGAATTAATGCACCCGTTTGCTTCGGCTGTAGACACCGAATTACCGAAACCACCGCGACATACTTATATGATGCTCGATTTTGCTCCGAGTTGGGTAGAAATTCCCGAAAAAAGTGGCGATCGCTATCATCAAAGATATCCTGAAGAATCTTTGGCTGAGTGGCATGAAAGAATGGGTTTAGTAGACGAATAGTTAGATATTGGGTACTGGTGACTGGGTAACTGGGTAACTGGGGACTGGGAAGATATGGGGGAAACGGGAGACACGGGAGACACGGGATAGTAAATGTTGGTAAAACCATCACTGTCTATTCCCAAAACCTCCAAAACCTCCAATTCCCCCAAAACCCCCAATACCCCCAACACCTCCAAT